>CAZNJJ010000016.1:0-32025 GCA_964573335.1 uncultured Oscillospiraceae bacterium
AGAGCATACCATATTGCGAGCCGATATGATATAATCATAAGATTGCGATATTCCAACAGATAAAACGGAGGTTCATCATGGAAAAGGAAAAACTCAACGACAGCACCGTAAAGCTCGCTAATCAGATGCAGCTCTGCTTTAAGTTTCTGCGGTTTGCGCTCTTTATAATGGCGATTTTTCAGGCTTATATCCTTTTCGGATATATACGCTCCGCCGAAAGCTCCCCTTCCATTGAAGAATGGGCGGTGATAACAAACGCTCTCGGTCAGCCCAACGGAGTATACTCCCTTGCCATAATCGAAAATCTTTTCACCGTTGCGATGATGGCTTACTCCCTCTCTCCGATAACCGCCCTCTTTGCGAAAATGGCAAAAACAGGGGAGCCTTTCGCCAAGCTCTATGCCTTCAAGATTCAAAAATGTGCGCTTTTTCTGGTCTTGTCGGCGATAGTTCCCACGGCGATAGTGTTTTTCCTCACGCCGAGCTTTGCCCCGGGAACGTCGGTTTCCTTTTCCCCAAACATCGCTCTGCTGATTGCCGCGGCGATACTCTTTTCGTTCGGCAGGCTTTTCTTCTCCGCGGGAAGCTATTCCGAGGAGATTACCCTCGAAAGTATGCTCAACGGCAATTCCAAGGCGGTGAAAGAGGTGCAGGAGGCATTTCTTGCCGTGGCGAATAAGCATGATGTCATTTCCGAAAAGGACGACAACAACACCGAAAGCTGAAATCTCTTTAAATATGACAAAATCTCCCGGGCAATTTTGCTCGGGAGATTTCTTTTTCCTTTGCGGGAAACAAAAAACCGAGTGCTGATGCACTCGGTTTTTGCAGAACTTCAAATAAAATTACTTGAACTTTCTCTTTCTTGCAGCCTCGGACTTCTTCTTGCGCTTTACAGAGGGCTTCTCATAGTGCTCTCTCTTGCGTACCTCCTGGAGGACACCGGACTTGGCGCACTGTCTCTTGAATCTTCTCAGAGCACTGTCCAAAGACTCATTGTCTTTTACTCGGATTTCCGACATTTACTAATTCCCTCCCAACGCCCTAGGCAGGAGTATTTGTCCTCAAAGGACAACGATTATATTATACAATAGGAAATCAATCTGTGTCAAGTATCCTTTTGGCTTATTTTGCGACAATATTGACCAGCTTGTTCGGTACAACGATTTCCTTTACGATATTTTTGCCCTCGATAGCCGCCGCAACCTCGGGAACAGCCTTAGCCGCCGCCAAAGCCTCCTCGTTGGAAGCGTTCATCGGTATGGTAACTCTGCCGCGCAGCTTGCCCGATACCTGAACAGCTATCTCAACAGCGGAATCGACGCACTTAGCCTCGTCATATTCGGGCCACTTCTGCTCATAGAGCATACCGCCGAAGCCGCATATCTCCCACAGCTCCTCGGTGATGTGGGGAGCAAAGGGATTCAAGAGCTTCAGGATAGTTCTGTATTCGCCGCGGGTAACGCTCTTTACCTCGTCTATCTTGTTGAGCAGAGTCATCATCTGAGCGATAGCGGTGTTGAACGCGAGATTCTCAATATCGTCGGTCACCTTGCGGATAGTCTTGTGCATCATGCTTTCCAGCGCGGGGGAATATTCCTCCGAGTCGGTCAGCTTGTCCTGGAGTGCCCAAACTCTCTCCAAAAATCTGGTGCAGCCCTTTATCGAGGAGGACTTCCAGGGAGCAGCCTTTTCAAAGTCGCCCATGAACATCTCATACATACGCATGGTGTCGGCGCCGTAGGTGTCAACTATCTCATCGGGATTTATTACATTTCCGCGGGACTTGCTCATCTTAACGCCGTCCTCGCCGAGTATCATGCCGTGGCTGGTGCGCTTTGCATAAGGCTCGGGAGTGGAAACCACACCGATGTCATAGAGGAACTTGTGCCAGAATCTGGAATAGAGCAGATGCAGATTTGTATGCTCCATGCCGCCGTTATACCAATCGACAGGCATCCAGTAATCGAGTGCCTCCTTGGGTGCGATGGCGGTGTCACAATGGGGCGCGATATAGCGCAGGAAGTACCACGACGAGCCTGCCCACTGGGGCATGGTGTCGGTCTCTCTGCGGGCGGGAGCGCCGCACTTGGGGCACTTTACGTTTATCCAGTCCTCGAGGTGAGCCAGCGGGCTTTCGCCGTCATCGGTAGGCTCATAGGACTTTACATCGGGCAGGCGCAGCGGCAGCTCGCTCTCATCAAGCGGAACATATCCGCAATGCTCGCAATGGATTATCGGAATAGGCTCGCCCCAGTAGCGCTGGCGGGCGAATACCCAGTCACGCAGCTTGTAGTTTACCTTTTCATGGCCGATTCCCTTTTCGGTGAGGAACTTCTTTATCTTTACCTGCGCGTCCTCCACGGAAAGTCCGTTGAGCAGACCGGAATTTACCATAGTTCCGGTAGCACAGTCGGTAAATGCTTCCTTCTGAACGTCCTCTCCGCCAGCGACAACCTCGATTATAGGCAGATTGAACTTCTTGGCGAACTCCCAGTCACGGGTATCATGCGCGGGAACCGCCATGATAGCGCCGGTGCCGTAGCTCATGAGAACATAGTCGGAAACGAAAATCGGTATCTCGGTGTCGTTTACGGGGTTTATCGCGCTGACTCCGTCAAGGCGAACACCGGTCTTGTCCTTGGCAAGCTCACTTCTCTCAAAGTCGGACTTTCTCGCCGCCTCGTTCTGATAAGCGCGAACCTCGTCCATATTCTTTATCTTGTCCGCCCACTTTTCAAGGAAAGGATGCTCAGGGCTCATTACCATGTAGGTAACGCCGAAAAGGGTATCCGCGCGGGTGGTATAGATGGTCATTATATCGCCGGCAGTGGTCTTAAAATCGACCTCGGCACCGGTGGAACGGCCAATCCAGTTCTTCTGCGAAACCTTTACCCTGTCTATGTAATCGACAAGGTCGAGGTCATCAATAAGGCGCTGTGCGTATTCGGTGATTTTCAGCATCCACTGGCTCTTTACCTTGTGGATTACCTCGCCGTGGCAGCGCTCACAGGTGCCGTTTACTACCTCCTCGTTTGCGAGAACAACCTTGCAGGAGGTACACCAGTTTACGTTCATTTCCTTTTTATAAGCGAGTCCGTGCTTGAAAAGCTGGAGGAATATCCACTGAGTCCACTTGTAGTAGTCGGGGTCGGTGGTATTTACCTCTCTGTCCCAGTCAAAGGAGAGTCCCAGCGCCTTGAGCTGTGCCTTAAAATGAGCAACATTGTCGCGGGTGACTATCTCGGGGTGAATATGATTCTTTATCGCAAAATTCTCGGTGGGAAGTCCGAAAGCGTCCCAACCCATCGGATAAAGCACATTGTAGCCCTGCATTCTGCGCTTTCTGGCGATTATGTCCAGCGCGGTGTAGGAGCGGGGATGACCAACGTGCAGTCCCTGTGCGGAAGGGTAGGGAAATTCCACAAGCGCATAATATTTCGGCTTGGAATAGTCCTCAGTCGCGGCAAACGCTTTTTTCTCTTCCCAGATGCGCTGCCACTTGCCCTCGATTGTTTTAAAATCGTATTTCAAGTTGACTCACTCTCCATATCGGCAAAAGCCGTTTTATATATTGTTTTCGGCGTTTTTAAAAACGTCTTATTTCCATGCTGTTTCGGGAGCATCGCCCCAGAGTCTTTCAAGAGCGTAAAACTCTCTTGTCTCCTTGAGGAAAATATGCACGATAACATCTTTGTAGTCCATCAGTATCCAGCTTGCGGTGCTGTAACCCTCTATTCTCTCGGGTTCAATTCCCTCGGCAGACATTTTCTCGTCTACCTCATCGGCAAGAGCCTTCACCTGTGTAGTGGAGTTTCCGGTGGCGACAACAAAATAGTCGCCGATGGTAGTGAGCGTTCCTATTTGCAGAACACGCACATCTTCTCCCTTTTTACTGTCGATAAGCTGTGCCGCTTTTTTGGCTTTTTCCAATGCAGTCATAGATTTTCACCTTTCGTCCTTTTCGGCGTCTGCCGCCGCTGTGCGGTAGCGTTCATAAGCCGCCAGCGTTTCCGGCAGAATCGGCGCGGCGCTTTTCACCAGCGAGGATATTGAAAATTGCAGCGCCTCAAGCATCGCTTCTTCTATCGAGCGGTATGCCTTGGTTCTCAGCGCCTCAACGCCGTTATAATGCCTGTCTGCCGAAACCAAATCGGCAAGATAGATTATCTCCTCAATGCGGGACATTTCTCCCCGACCGGTGGTGTGATACCTCACCGCTTCTATTATTTCAAGATTGTATATCGAAAATTCCTTTTGAATAAATTCAGCCGCGGCAAAGCCGTGCCATATCTTGGGGCTGTCTTTAAACGACTGATTTATGATTATATCAGAATTTCCGATAATATTCAACATTTCCTCATGCGGTATCTCCTTGCAGCAATCGTGCATGAGTCCCGCAAGATATGCCTCGTCGCCGTTTTCGCCGTAATTTTCGGCTAAACGCAGAGCCTCGCTCGCGACATTCAGCGTGTGAACAAACCTCTCTCTCGAAAGCCTCGCCCGCAGCCACGCCGTCAGCTCGTCCAAATCGACCAACAGCTTTTTCTCCCTGCCGTAAAGTCCGTTTTGAACGATATATCGTCTCACCTTGTCTGGCAGACCGTCGTTTTTGTCGCTGTCGCCGCGCAGCTCGGTGGAAGAAAGCCTTACAACGGGAGCTTCAACTATTTCGGTTTGAGCGCCGTTTTGATTATATCTCTCCGAAAACTCTCTGAGACGCTCTGTCTCGTCATCTTCCCGCGCCACAGCCGCAACCCTGACAAGCCGCATTATCTCGTCGGCGCATTTCCACTCGCTGAGGGTGAAAAACATATCACTGCCCACCAGCAGTATAAATTCATCCTCGGGTCTGTCGGCAAGCAGCAAGCGCAGTGTGTTTATCGTGTAGCTTTTGCCGCCCCGCCTTATCTCAATGTCGCTGACTTGAGCCTGCGGTATATCCTCTGTCGCCAGCCGGCAGAGGGCAAGCCTGTGTTCGGCGGATATTACCTCGCCGCCGTCCTTGTGGGGCGGCGCGGCGGTGGGTATCACCAGCAGTTCATCGAGCGAAAGCGCCGCTATAAGGTGCTTCATCAGCGATATATGCCCATTGTGGATAGGATTGAAGGTTCCGCCGAAAATTCCGACTCTCATATCTTTCCCTCCCGAAATATGCCGATGCCGAAAATCAAAGCGTGATAACGGGGTCCTTTTCGTTTCTGCGATAAAGCACAAACTTTCTGCCTATCGCGTCAACGGCGATTGCGCCTGTCTCCTCGGCAAGCAGATTCGCAAGCTCTCTGGCGGTGTAGGGAGAGCTTTCCAAAACCGAACACTTTATCAGCTCCCGCTTGGTGAGCATCTGGTCAACCATGGTTATCTGCTCGCTCGAAAGCTCATTCTTGCCGAACTGCGCTATCGCTTCAATAGTCTGCGCCATGCCGCGGAGCTTGGCGCGCTGTTTAGAGGTTATTTCCATTTTATTCTCCTTATATTATATCGTTTATTTCCTTTGCCATTGCCCGCAGCGCCATGCCGCGGTGACTCACAGAGTCTTTCTGCTCATCGCTCATCTGCGCGGAGCTTATCCCGCCGACATAGAATATCGGGTCGTAGCCGAATCCGTTTTCGCCCATCGGTCGATTTCCTATCTTCCCCTCGAAAACGCCTTCAAACACCCGCTCAACGCCCTCGCCTACAACTGCTATCGCGCATTTAAAGCGAGCCGAGCGCTCATTTTCGGGCACGCCCTCCAGCTTTTCTATTATGGCGGCGTTTTTCACCGAATAGGGGGTATCCTCCCCCATAAACCGAGCCGACCTTACCCCCGGCTCACCGCCGAGAGCGTCTATGCAAAGACCGGAATCGTCTGCCATCGCGGGAATACCGACTGCCTCAAACACCGCTTTTGCCTTTATGACGGCGTTTTCCGCAAAGGTGGCGCCCGTTTCCTCTATATTTTCCATTATCCCCTCGGGAACAGGGATAAGCTCTATTCCGAGCGGCTGCAAAATCCGTGAAAATTCTCTCAGCTTGCCCTTATTGTGGGTAGCGGCAACAAGTTTTTTATTCATTTTCATCACCGAAAAGCTCATTGGCAAAATCCGCCGCGTTAAACGGGTAGAGGTCGTTTACTCCCTCTCCCACGCCGACATATCTCACCGGAACCTTTACCTCGTTTGCTATCGCCACAACGATTCCGCCCTTGGCAGTGCCGTCGAGCTTGGTGAGAATCAGTCCGTTTACGCCTGCCGCTTCTTTAAACTGCCGCGCCTGAACCAGTCCGTTCTGACCGGTGGTAGCGTCCACCACCAGCAAAACCTCGGGAACGCAGTCGGGCAGTTCCTTGGCGATAACTCGGCGTATCTTGGAAAGCTCGTCCATGAGATTTTTCTTGTTCTGCAATCTGCCTGCCGTATCGCAGATGATTATATCAACGCCTCTTGCCTTGCCCGCCTCGAGTGCGTCATGCACCACGGCGGCTGGGTCGGAGCCTTGCGAATGTGCGATAACGGGAGTGTCGGTGCGTTCCCCCCAGATATTCAGCTGCTCTATCGCCGCCGCTCTGAAGGTGTCTGCCGCTGCCAGCAAAACCTTTTTCCCCTCCGACTTAAACCGCGCGGAGAGCTTTCCGATGCTGGTGGTTTTGCCCACGCCGTTTACACCTATCATCAGCAAAACTCTCGGGGAATCGGTTATCTTATCCTCACACTCAACCGAGAGAATATCCCTCACCACGTCCTTGATGACGGGCTTTAGCTGTGCCGCATCGGTGAGACGCTCTTTTTTAGCGCGCTCTCTCAGCTTTGAGACTATCAATTCCGCGGTGGCAACGCCGGAATCAGCCATGATGAGCTGTTCTTCAAGCTCCTCAAAATATTCGTCGTCTATCTTTGCGGAAAAGGTGAGCGCTCTCAGTCCCGCTCCTATATTAGAAAACAATCCCATAACAAATGCTCCTTATCAATCTGTAACGCCAAAGCCCTTTTCTATTTCGGAAACCCTCAACTGCAAGAGCTTTGATATTCCCTCCTCCTGCATTGTCACGCCATAGAGAACATCAGCCTCCTCCATGGTGCCGCGGCGGTGGGTTATCGCGATAAACTGCGTTTTATCGGTCAATCTGTGGAGATACTGCGCGAAGCGAACCACATTCACATCGTCAAGCGCCGCCTCAATCTCGTCCATCAGGCAGAACGGAGATGGATTTACCTTGAGTATCGAAAAGAATATCGCTATCGCCACAAACGACTGCTCGCCGCCGGAAAGCGCAGCCAGATTCTTTATCAGCTTGCCCGGCGGGTGAACGGTTATCTCTATTCCGCTTTCCAAAACGTTATCCGGCTCTGTCAGCGAGAGAGAAGCGCTTCCGCCCTCAAACAGCTCTCGGAAAGTCACACCGAAATTGCGGTTTATCGCCTCAAACTTCTCCGAGAATATGCTGCACATAGTCTCTGTCAGCTCATTTATCAGCTTATTCAGCTCTGCCTTTGAGCTTTCAACATCGTCGAGCTGACGGCTCAGCTCGCCATGCCGCTCAAATACCTCTTTGTATTCCTCTATAGCGTCAACATTCACCGAGCCGAGCGCTCTTATGCGGTTTTTCAACTCAGCAAGCCTGCGATTTGCAGAGGATATATCTTCAATTGGCTGTGCTATCTCCTCGGCATCGGTGCGGGTCAGCTCATATTCGTCATACAGCTTTGCTATTATGCTGTCACGCTCGGATTCGGCGGAGTTTTTCTGCTCGGTGAGCCTCACCACCTCGCGATAAAGACCATCGCGGCGCTCGCTCTCCTGCTTTTCGCGCTGACGCAGCTCAACACAGCGCTTTTCGCTCTGCTCACGACGCTGCATCTCGGCGATTACCTGCTGCTGTGCCTGCGCCTCTCCGCTTTTGGATTGCTCCGCCATGGCAGTCAGCTCTTTTATGCGGCTTTGTGCATCGGCTATCATTCCTCTGAGGGAATTTATCCTCTGCTGTCTCTCCCCGCCAACAGATTCGCTCTCGCTCATCTGCGCCTTGATTCTCTCCTCCTCGGCAGAACTGTTTTCAATATCCTTGTTGAGCAGCAGTATCTTGGAAACACAGTCGCTCTGCTCTGCCGAAAGAAGATTATAGCGCTCTGCCAGTCGGCTGTTCTGCTCCGAAAGTTCGGCTATCTCGCCTTGCAGCTTTTCCAGCTCTGCCGAAAGTCCGGCAGTCAGCTCCTCGGAATCGGCGCTCTTGCGCTTCATCTCCTCTATTCTCGCGGAAAGCTGTTCCCGCTCGAGCTTTGCCGTCTGCATCTGCTTAACAGCCTCGTTGTATCTCAACTGAGCGGCGTTCTGCTCGGCGTGACAGCGTATTCTGTCCTCCTCACAGGTCTTTTTCTGCGCGAAAACGGCATCAAGCTCCGCATTTACCGCCGCCAGCTCACGAAAAGCGCTCTCGCGCATATCTCCGAGCTGCTTTGCCTGGGAATCGAGCTTTTCCGCCTCTTTCAGAAGTCTTTCCGTTTCGCCCTGTCTGCCGAGTATTCCGGCGGATTTTACGGCATAGCCGCCCGTCATCGAGCCGCCCGCATTCACCACCTGACCGTCAAGCGTCACCACTCTGAAACGGTATCCGTGCTTTTTTGCGATAGTCACGGCGGAATCGAGATCCTCCGCCACAACCACACGTCCCAAAAGGGAGGTGATTATTCCGCTGTATCGCTCATCAAAGCCGACAAGCTCACAGCCCAGTCCCACAAAGCCGAACATATTCTCTATGCCGTTTGTGTCCAGCCTGCTGCCCTTAACCGATGTCAGCGGCAGAAATGTCGCTCTGCCGGCTTTGGCATCTTTCAAAAGGCTTATCGCCCTCTTGCCGGTCTCCTCATTATCAACCACGATATTCTGCATTGCCGCGCCGAGGGCGGTTTCTATCGCGGTGGTGTGGCTGTCCGCAACTCTTATCAGCGTTGAAACAGGTCCGTGTATTCCCTTTATCGCTCCCGCTCTAGCGCGGTTCATGATAAATTTTACCGCCTGACCGAAGCCCTCCATGTTTTTATCCATGTCGGAAAGGAGCTTCGCTTTCTGTTTAAGACCGTTGCTCTTATCCGAAAGCTCGGAGATTTTTCTGTCGAATTCCTCCACCTTTTGCGAGCGGGAATTTTGCTTCAGCATATATCCCTTAGCGGAGTTTTCGAGCGACTGAATATTCTGCGCTATTTCATCGAGCAGCTTTTCGCACTCTTTTATATCCTTTTCCGCATCGAGAACAGCTTTTTCCCGTTCTTCACGGTTTTTCTCGGCATATTCGATACGCTCTGCGCTCTCTCCCAAGAGAGAAGCCGCAGCCGCGGCATCGAGCTTTGCCGCTTCTATCGCTTCATAGGCTCCCGCCCTGCGGGAACGCAGTTTTTCAAGCTGTGCCGAATATTCCGCCTGCTTTTCGGCGGCGGCTTTCATTTCGCCGCTCAAAGAGACTTTGCGGCTCTCCTGCTCTTTCAGCTCCTTTTTCTCCGCCGAAAGCGAATTTTGAACCTCTGCCAGCTGCCTCAAAAGCTGTTCCTTTGAAAGCCCCGCCTGCGCTATCTGCTCTGTTATCTCCTCTATCGAGCGCTCATGGTGTTCTATGTCGTTTTTCAAAACGGCGCATTGAGATGTATATTCGGCGGCGGCTCTCGCCCGCTCGTTTATCGCCTCACGCTGCTGCTCTATCGATAGCATAAGCTGTCTGCCGCGCTCGGTTTCCTCATTGAAAAGCCGTTCGCACTCGGCGGCGGCTTGTTCGGCGGCGGAATAGTCATTCTGTGCCAGCAGGAGCTTATCCTCAACAGCGGCGGCACGTTCCCTCAAAAGCCTGATGTTCTGAAGCCAAACCGAAACCTCGAGCAGCTTTTTCTCGCCGGCAAGCTCCAAAAACTTCTGCGCCTTTTCCGACTGTGTTTTCAGCGGAGCCAGTCGGCTCTCCAATTCCGAGAGAATATCCCTCAGTCTCAGCAGATTATCCTCCGCCAGAGCGAGTCGGCGTTCCGCCTCTGTTTTTCGGTAGCGGAATTTCGATATTCCCGCTGCCTCCTCAAATATCTCGCGGCGCTCCTTCGATCTCGCCGAAACTATCTCGGCAACTCTGCCCTGTCCTATTATCGAATATCCGTCACGTCCCAAGCCGGTATCCATAAATAGCTCGTTTATATCCCTCAGCCTTACCGGTGAGCCGTTTATTCTGTATTCGCTTTCGCCCGAGCGATAAAGGCGGCGGGTTATCGCAACCTCGTCGCACTCAAAGCCGGAGAGCGAACGGTCGGTGTTGTCGATATTCAGTGTAACCGAAGCAACGCCCATTGACTTTCTCGCCTGTGTTCCGCCGAAGATAACATCTTCCATCTTGCCGCCGCGCAGAGTTTTGGTGGATTGCTCACCCAGCACCCAGCGGATAGCATCGGCAATATTGCTCTTTCCCGAGCCGTTAGGCCCTATTACGGCGGTTATTCCGTCGTTAAAATCAAGCTGTGTTTTATCTGCAAAGGATTTAAAGCCCTGAACATCAAGTGATTTCAGTCTCAACTGTTTACCCCCTCCTTTCGAGGCTCCGCCGTTTCAAGACGATATAAACGGCGGCGTTCTTTAACAAATCTCATAGGATTATCATATCAAGCGGCTTGATGCCGCTGTCGGTGGAAATTCTGATATTATAGCCGATTTTTCGCAGCAGCTCGGCGTTTTTGCGCTTTTGACCCAGCATACGGGAAACATCGCTCGGATTCACGCAGACTTTTATATCGCCGCAGGCAACACTCTTGAGCTTATCCAAAAGCCTGTCGAGCATTATTTTGCTCTCGCACAGCTCTCTGAAAGCGGGGTGATACGGCCCCGCCAGCAGATTTTTCTCCAATTCCGCCGAGGGGTGCAATCCCACTCGGATTATCCGAGTTTCGGGCGCTTTTTCCGCGAACATTTTCATCACATTGGCGGTGCGCTCAATTCCCTCATCTAACGTCAACGCCTTATACTCGCCGCTTTTCAGCAAAAAGGCAAGCTCTGTTCCCTCTATCGTCAGCGCGGGATATATTCTCACCGTATCGGGGCGGCAGGAAATCATCTTTTCGGCGGTGTCATAGCAGTCCGATTCGCTCTCGCCGTAAAGCCCTATCATCATCTGCAAGCCCAACTCAAAGCCGAATCGCTTTATCCGCCCGCTCGCCTCTATAACATCTCTCGCCGAATGTCCGCGCCTGTTCTTTTTGAGAACCTCGTCGTTTAACGACTGCGCCCCCAGCTCTATCGCGGTGACGGGGTAGCTTTTGAGCAGAGTCAGCATCTCCTCGCCGACAGCGTCCGGTCGGGTGGACATTCTGATTCCGCTGATTCCCTTTCCGACAAACGGGGCGGCGGCATCTAACAGCGAACACATATAATCACGGTCGATAGCGGTAAAGCTCCCGCCGAAAAACGCAAGCTCCAGTTCTCTGCCGTTTGCTTTTTCTATTCCCTCGCGGCAGGCTTTTTCCACCTGAATCGGTGTCGGGGCGTTTTTCTCCCCCGAAATGGTTCTCTGGTCGCAAAAGCTGCATCTGTGAGGGCAGCCGATATGCGGCACAAACACGGCTATATTGCCGTGCTTTTTTCTCTCGCCGCTCAAAGCTCTATACCCATCAGCTTGAGCGCTTCGCAGGCAGCCTGCTGTTCCGCTGTCTTTTTGCTGCGACCTGTTCCCCTGCCGATAACGTTGGAGTTGAGATGAACCTCCACCGAAAAGCTCTTGGCGTGGTCGGGGCCGGATTCCCCAACAAGAACATAGGTCACTTTTTCCTCGGGATTTTTCTGTATTATCTCCTGAAGCTGGGTTTTGTAGTCGTGCAGGTCTTTGCCGTCGGCGTGATTGGCGGTTTCCGCCACAAAGGGAAGAACAAAATCCCTCGCCGCCTCCATTCCGCCGTCGAGATAGATAGCGGCGATAAGCGCCTCAAAAGCATCTGCCAGAATAGAAGGTCTGGTTCTGCCGCCGTTATGCTCCTCACCTCTGCCGAGCAGGAGAAAATCTCCCAAACGTATCTTCTTCGCGAATACCGCCAGCGCCCCCTCGCAAACCAGCGAGGCGCGGATTTTGGTCAATTCCCCCTCCGGCACCTTGAGATGACGGAATATATAGTCGGCGACTATTATCGAGAGAACCGCGTCTCCCAAAAACTCCTGCCGCTCGTTGTTCGGCATCGCCGTTTTGCTCTCGTTGGCATAAGAGGAATGTGTCAGCGCGATTTTGAGATACTCGTCGTTTTTAAATGTGTATCCGATTATCCTTTCAAGCTCACGCATTTTCCTCTGCCCCCGATTTCAGTTTTGCCACTCCGCGCGCTATCTCGCCGCAAACGTCGGTTTCAACACAGCTTTTCGCCTGGCGTATCGCGTTTTTAAAGGCTTTCGCATCGGAACTGCCGTGCGCCTTGATGACCGGCTTCACCGTTCCGAGAATAGGCGCGCCGCCATGCTCCTTGTAGTCAAAGCTCTTTTTAAATTCCTTTATCTGTCCCATCACCAAAGCCGCCGAGAGCTTGGTGAGCATATTGGTCTTGAATATGTCCTTCAAAGCCCCGCCGAAGAATTTGGCAAAGCCCTCAGAGAGTTTAAGCACAACATTTCCGGTAAAACCGTCGCACACAGCCACATCACAGCCGCCGTTTGGCAGCTCTCTCGCCTCAACATTGCCGATAAAATTGATGCCCGCAGTATTTTTCAGGAGCTGATAGCTCTCCTGCTGGAGCTGCGCTCCCTTATGCTCCTCGGTGCCGATATTCACAAGTCCCACCTCGGGAGCGGCGCTGCCCATCAGCTTTTGGTGATAAACAGTGCCCATCACCGCAAACTGAGTCAGCATTTCGGGGCGGCAGTCACTGTTTGCGCCGCAGTCCACCAGAAGATAAAACCCTCTCTTTCCTCCTGTGGGAATAAGAGTTCCGATAGCGGGGCGCTTTATGCCCTTTGCCCGCTTTACGATAAAGGTGGCGCCCGCGAGCAGCGCTCCTGTGGAGCCTGCCGAAACAAAAGCGTCTGCCTCACCGTCGGCAACGAGCTTTAAGCCCACCGCCATAGAGCAGTCGGAATACTCCTTGATTATGCGGGTAGGCTCCTCGTCAACCGGAATAACCCGCTCTGCATTGACTATCGTTATCTTTTCAAGGGAAACACCGTTCTTTTCGGCGCACTCTCTGAGCTTTTTCTCGTCGCCCGTGACTATCATTTCAACGCCAAGCTCTTTAACAGCCCATTCGGCGCCCTTTAAAGGCTCGAGAGGTGCCAAATCCCCGCCAAATCCGTCAATGACTATCTTCAATCCTATTCCCTCCGTATCCTTAAAATTCGATATTGCTCATAGCAGCCATCGAGCGCTCCGCAAGCGCGGCATAGCGCTGCTGCTTGTCTCTTATCTTATCGCCGAGCGGCGGCAGAATACCCATATTGCTGCCCATCGGCTGAAAATCCTTAACATTCTTGTCGGTGATATAACGCATGAGCGCTCCTATCATCGTTTCTCTCGGCAGAATAATCTGCTCCCTGCCGACAAGCTCGCGATAAAGCGATATTCCCGCCCAAATGCCGCTCGCAGCCGACTCGATATATCCTTCCACTCCGGTTATCTGACCGGCGAATCTTATTCTCGGCTCGGCAGAAAGCCGCTGAAAACGGTCTAACAGTCTCGGGGAATCTATAAATGTATTCCTGTGCATAACGCCGTATCTCGCGAAAACCGCGTTTTCCAACCCGGGTATCATCGAGAATACCCTTTTCTGCTCACCGAACTTGAGATTTGTCTGAAATCCCACAAGATTGTAAAGCGTTCCCTCAAGATTTTCGGCTCTAAGCTGAACCACCGCCCACGGTCTGTGACCGGTAGCGGGGTCGGTCAATCCCACCGGCTTCATCGGGCCGAATCGGATAGCGTCCTTCCCGCGGGAAGCCAGCACTTCAACCGGCATACAGCCCTCGTAAACGGTCAGATTATCAAATTCGTGCAGCGGCGCACGCTCGGCGGCAGTCAATTCCGCTATAAACCGCTCATACTGCTCCTTGTTCATCGGGCAGTTGATGTAGTCATCATCTCCCCTGCCGTATCTCGCCGCGAAAAACGCCTTTGTCATGTCCAGTGACGAAAATTCCACTATCGGCGCGGCGGCATCGTAAAAGCTCAGATGCTTTGAGCCTGTCTTTTCCGCAATCGACTTTGAAAGCGCATCTGAGGTGAGCGGCCCTGTTGCGATTATTACCTCGCCCTCATCGGGAATACGCTCAACCTCGTCCTCAACCACTGTTATCAGCGGGTGGGAGCGCACCGCCTCGGTGACAAGGCGGGAAAACTCGTCTCTGTCCACCGCGAGAGCGCCGCCCGCGGGAACAGCGCACTTATCGGCACATTCCAGCAGCAGAGAGCCCATCTTTCTCATTTCCGCCTTGAGCAGACCTGCCGCAGATTCTATCCTTGCCGCTTTCAGCGAATTGGAGCATACCAGTTCCGCAAAGCCGGAATTTTTATGCGCGGGAGAAAACTTTTTCGGCTTCATCTCGCAGAGGGTTACGGGAATCCCTCTTTTTGCCAGCGCCCATGCCGCTTCACAGCCGGAAAGCCCCGCCCCTATAACAGTAACGCTCATACTCATTTCGCCGCCTTTTCCGGCTCACGCTCGTAGCCGCAGCCTTCTTTCAGGCAGTGTATTCCGCCGTAGCGCCCCGCCTTTTTAAAGAGAGAGGAACCGCACTTGGGGCATTTGTCGGGCAGCGGCTTATCCCATGTCATAAAGTCGCAGTTGGGGTAGTTGCCGCAGCCGTAAAAGCCTCTGCCCTTTTTGGATTTTTTAGCCAGCATTTCACCGCCGCACTTGGGGCAATAGCCGCCTGTTTTCTGCACTATCTTTTTGGTGTTGCGGCAGTCGGGGAATCCCGAGCAGGCTAAAAACTTGCCGAAACGGCCTATCTTTATCACCATTTTTTTGCCGCAAAGCTCGCAGACCTCGTCTGTCTCCTCGTCCGGCACCTTCATGCGTATGCCTTCCATATTCTTTTCGGCTCTTTTGAGATTCTCGGCGAAATCGCCGTAAAAGTCGCCCAAGGTGGAAAGCCAGTTCTCACTGCCGTGTTCAACGCGGTCGAGATTGCTCTCCATTCCCGCGGTGAATTTCACATCGACAATGCTCTTGAACTGCTCTTTCATCAGCTTGTTCACTGTTTCTCCGAGAACAGTCGGCATCAGCGTTTTTCCGCTTCGCTCAACATATCCTCTGTCGAGAATGGTGGATATGGTGGGCGCATAGGTAGAAGGACGACCTATTCCGTTTTCTTCCAGCGTCTTGATGAGCGATGCTTCCGAATATCTCGCGGGCGGCTGTGTGAAATGCTGATTTCCCTCAACCTTATCCGCCTTGAGAATATCTCCCTCACTCAAAGCGGGGAGAGCGGCGGCTTTTTCGGCACCTTCCTCACGGCTTTCCTCATAGAGTGCGGTAAATCCGTCAAACTTCACCACATAGCCGGTTGCCTTAAAGGTGTATCCCGCCGCGCCTATATCCACCGACATTGTATCCAACAGTGCGTTTGCCATCTGGCTCGCGATAAAGCGTTCCCAAATGAGCTTGTAGAGCTTATACTGCTCGGGGGAAAGGCTGCTTTTCGCCTGCTCCGGGGTTATCTCGGGCATCGAGGGGCGAATAGCTTCATGCGCGTCCTGCGCGTTGCTTTTGCTTTTATACACCCTGCGGGAAGCGGGCAGATATTCCTTGGAATAGTGGGTTTTGATATAATCTGCCGCCGCGTCTGCCGCCTCATCGGATATTCTCAGCGAATCGGTTCTCATGTAGGTGATAAGACCCAGAGTGCCGTAATCCTCAACATCAACGCCCTCATACAGCTCCTGCGCTATCTTCATGGTGCGGCGAGCCTGGAACCCGAGTCTGCGTGATGCCTCCTGCTGCAATGTGGAGGTGGTAAAGGGAGGCGCGGGCTGGCGGCGTCTGACGCTCTTTTTAACGCTTTCAACCTTCCACTCGGCGCCCTCCAGCTCCGCGAGAACGGCGTTGGCGGAGCTTTCGTCCGGCAGCTCTGTCTTTTTGCCGTCCTTCAACGCCAAACGCACATCAAAGCCTTTTCTCACACCCTTTGCGAGCAGCTTTGCGTCAACTGTCCAGTATTCTTCCGCCTTAAACGCTTTTATCTGTTCCTCGCGGTCAACTATCAGCTTAACCGCCACAGACTGCACTCTGCCCGCCGAAAGTCCTCTGCGTATCTTCTTCCAGAGGAACGGAGAGAGCTTGTAGCCTACGATTCTGTCAACCAGTCGGCGCGCCTGCTGTGCGTTTACAAGGTCGATGTCGATGGTTCGCGGCTCTTTCATGCCGTTTTCAACACCGCTCTTGGTTATCTCGTTGAATGTAACACGGTTTTTCTCATCGAGCGGCAGATTCAAAAGCTGTGCCAAATGCCACGAAATCGCTTCTCCCTCGCGGTCTGGGTCGGTTGCGAGATAAACGGTATCGGCTTTTTCAGCTTCGCTCTTGAGCTTTTCGATAAGCTCCTCCTTGCCCTTTATATCCTGATACTGAGGGGCAAAGCCGTTATCGAGGTCGATTCCCAGCTTGGATTTCGGCAAATCTCTGACATGACCCATCGAGGCTATGACAGAAAAATCCTTGCCGAGATATTTCTGAATGGTTTTGGCCTTTGCGGGAGACTCCACAATAACCAGATTAGACATATATTTTTCCACCTATTCGTATTTTTGAGCAGGCTTTGTCAGCCTGTGGTATCACTCGTATTATATGCGGCATTTCACTACACGTCCCGGCAGAAGCTCCACCAGTCCGAAAAGCTCCAGTTGTGTTATCAGCGAAAGCAGTTCTCCGGCGGAAATGCCCGATTCCTCGCATATTTCGCTGACATTCATGCTCTTTTCGGCAACCATTTTCACAACCAAATGCTGTTTTTCGTTTAAGTATTTCGGTATGACTGCCGCTTTCGCTTTTTTATCCTGTTCCGGCTTTGCTTTCGCCTTTGATTTTCCGTGCGAAGATGCGGTTTCCGCCGCCTCACCGAAAAGCGAGGTTTGTCGCCCGTGAACAGGCTCCAGCGGGTAGCCGTAGATGTCAACATATCTCAGCAGTATCTCCCCGCCCGAAACGGCAGGCTCCGCACCCTGCGTCAGCAGATAGTTGCAGCCAGAGCCTATCTCCGAAAGTATGCTCGCCGGAACAGCGAAAATATCTCTGTTCTGCGTTATGGCGTGGGCGGCGGTGAGCATCGTTCCGCCGGTTCTGGAACATTCCACTATTATCGTCGCCATCGAAATACCGGATATAAGCCTGTTCCGCATAGAAAAATTTCCGGGATAAGCTTGTGTCGTGAGCGGATATTCCGATATTACAAGTCCGTTTTCGGGACGCTCTATCAGCGCTCTCAGCGCCTTGTGCCGCTTGGGATAGTCCAAATCCAAACCGCCCGCGATAAAAGCTATCGTTCTTCCGCCCGCTTCAAGCGCCGCGCGGTGGCAGGCACCGTCTATTCCGTAGGCAAGCCCGCTCACCACTATTCCGCCGAGCGATGCTATCTCACCGCTTAGTTTTTTCGCGGCGGCTATGCCGTATTCATCGGGATTTCGCGTTCCCACCATTGAAATGAGATAATGCCCGTTTAAAAGAGATGTGTTTCCTACAGTGTAAAGCGCCATCGGCATCGAATGTATATTTCTGAGAGCTTCGGGATATTCGGCGGAGTCGGGAGTTAAAACGACCGCCCCGAATAGCTCGGATTCTCTCAATATCTTCTCTGCCTCGGTGAAATCGGGCGAGACTATCGCCTTTTTCTCACTGTCGGTGAAAAAGCTGTCATTTTCCAGTCGGGAAAGCGGCAATTCCAAAAGCTCGGTGGGAGTGCCGTATCTTTCCAAAAGCTGATGAGCGCGCAGAGTTCCCGCTCCGAAAAGCTGTTGTGCCCATATCCATTTCACGGTGTTTTCCATGGCGCTCTTCCTTTCAAATCTCTTTTCTCACGGCGCGGGATAATTCCCACGCAAAAACGGTAGCCGCCATAGCGGCGTTTAAGGATTCGCTTTTTTCGCTTATCGGCAGTATCACACGCTTATCCGCCAAATCCGCCAGCTTATCGGGCAGACCCGCACCCTCGTTGCCTATCATCACCGCCGAATTTCTCAGCGAAACATCGTCAACAGATACGCTTTTCTCCCCCAAAGCGGCGGCATAAACCGAAATTTTTCGCTCTTTCAGGCTCAAAACCGCCTGTTCGGCACCTGCCGCGCGAAAAATCGGTATTCTCAGCGCCGCTCCCATCGAAGCGCGCAAAACCTTGGGAGAAGCGGCATCGGGGCAGTCGGAGGTCATTATCACCGCCGAAAGTCCAAACGCCTCAGCCGAGCGCAGTATCGTCCCGACGTTGCCCGGGTCCTGCAAGGAGCAGAGCATCAGTATTCCGCGCTCTGCGCTTTCGGGCAGAGCGTCTTTCACAAGGCTGCCCGAGCATATCGCGAAAACCCCCTGCGGCGAATCGGTTTCACCGATTCCGCGGGCAAGCTCGTCGCTTATCAGCAATGTGTTTTTGGCGGCGGCAGAAAGCGGGGCAAAGTTCTCGCCCAGCCGCTCTATTCCCGCCTCGGTGACCAAAAGCTCGCTTATCTCGGCAGAGCTTTTCAGAGAATCACATATAAGCCTTACACCTTCCAAAGCGAATCGGTTTGTCTCAACGCGATACTTTTTGGAGCTGCAAAGCTTTCGATATTCCTTTAATTTTAAGTTATCCTTTGAGGTGACTTTTATCATGAGCACCTTTTCCCGAGAGTTTTTCAATAATAGAACAAACGTCCGGTCTGGTAGCCAGCCGGACGTTTGATATACGATTTAGCGGGCAGCCTTAGCCTTTTCAACCAGTGCGGTGAATGCTGCGGAATCTGCAACAGCGATTTCAGCGAGCATCTTGCGGTTGAGGGTAACGCCGGCCTTCTTGAGACCGTTCATGAAAGTGGAATAATTTACACCGTTCATACGGCAAGCTGCGGAAATTCTGGTTATCCAAAGCTGACGGAAGTTTCTCTTCTTCTGCTTTCTGCCGATGTATGCGTAGCGGCCGGACTTCATTACCGCTTCCTTAGCGGTTCTGAACAGTCTGCTCTTACCGCCGAAATAGCCCTTAGCGAGCTTCAATACCTTTTTTCTGCGCTTTCTGGTCATCATAGCGCCCTTGACACGAGCCATATCTTTATACCTCCGTTTAGGTTGTTGTTATTGTTGCTTGGAAAAACTGTTGCTTATTTGTAGGGGATGAGCAGCTTGATAGCCTTAACGTTGGTAACGTCAGCCATCGTGTTCTGGCGCAGTCTGCGGGTGCGCTTGGTGTCCTTCTTGGTCAAGATGTGGCTCTTGAAAGCATGAGCGCGCTTGACCTTTCCGTTCTTGGTGAGATTGAAGCGCTTCTTCGCGCCGGAATGAGTTTTGAGCTTCGGCATTTATGTTTCCTCCCAAAAATTATTTCGATTGCTTCGCGGCGACAAACATCAGCATGTGGCGTCCCTCAAGCTTGGCGGGCTTTTCAAGCACACCATGTTCCGACACCATATCCATAAACCGGTCCATGACCTCCTGCCCCAGCTCGGGGTGAGCCATTTCGCGTCCGCGGAAACGGATAGAGACCTTGAGCTTATTGCCATCTTGAAGGAACTTAGTCGCCTGCTTAACCTTTGTGTTGAGGTCGCCAACGTCAATATTCAGCGAAAGGCGTATTTCCTTTATCTCGATAACGCGCTGGTTCTTGCGGGCTTCCTTTTCTCTCTTGGCCTGCTCAAAGCGATATTTGCCGTAGTCCATTATGCGGCAAACAGGCGGAGTGGCCTGCGGGGCGATCTTCACCAGATCGAGGTTCTGCTCGATGGAAAGACGCTGAGCCTCTCTGGTATCCATTATGCCGAGCTGCTCTCCGTCAACACCTATCAATCTGACTTCCTTATCCCTGATCTCCTCATTGATGGTCAATTCCTTAATGCTAATGTTCAGCACCTCCGTTGCTAACAAAAAGTGGGTGCAAAGCGGTCAGCTTCACACCCACGTCAAAAACTCAACAAAAACGCCCGCAAAGGAGCGCCGGTATCGGTTATTGACCATACGCATATAGCGGATACGCAGGTGAGAGCAACTGCTCTGCTTTGTTTTTACCGATATATATTACCACAGCTTTTATCGTCTGTCAACGCAGATTTTCAAAAATCTTCGCATTTTTTATTCGCCGCCAAATGGCTTTTATATCCGCTCTGCGAAAAGCAATGCAGATTGAGGTGATAGGAGAGATATTCCAGCGCGTGATAGCCGCCGACGCTGTTGCCCTTGTCGTCCAAAGCGGGGGAGAACATCGCTATTCCCATTCTGCCGTCCACCACAGACAACATTCCGCCGCCAACACCGCTCTTTGTCGGAATACCGACTCTTATCGCGAATTTGCCCGAGCCGTCGTAAAGCCCGCAGGTCATCATCAGCGTTTTTACTATCCGCAGAATCCAGTCATCTATCAGCTGCTCTCCGGTGAAGGGGTCAACCCCTCCGTTTGCCATTATCATGCCGTAATTGGCGAGATCCTCGGCAGTCACCGAAACCGAACACATTTTAAAATATATGTCCAGAATATCCTCAACCACCTCGTCTGCGCCGAAAACGCCCTCGCTCTGCATAAAATACGCCATCGAGCGGTTTCGCATACCGGTAGCCTTTTCGGAGTGATACACCGCCTCGTCTATCCCTATCGAATCTCTGCGGCAGAGCCTGCGGGCGAGCGCCAAAAACTGTCCAAACGGGTCCTCCCCGGGAATACAGCTCACCGTTGCGATTGCTCCGGCGTTTATCATCGGATTGAGCGGCTTTCCGTCTTTAAGCTCCAGCTTCAGCATCGAGTTAAAGGCATCGCCGGTAGGCTCAACTCCAACTCGGGAAAAAACCTTATCGGGTCCCACCGTTTGCAGAGCGAGTATCAGCGATATGGTTTTGGAAATGCTCTGCATGGTAAATGGCTGCTGCCATTCTCCCACATGAAAGCACTCGCCGTCAACCGTCATTATACAGCCGCCGAGATGCTCCTTATTCGCCTTGGCAAGCTCGGGAATATAGCTTGCCACCTCACCCTCATGGATAAAGCTGCGCGCGTATTCGATAGCATCTCTGAGCAAACGCTCCGTCATATTTCACCGCTCCTTATTCTTTATTGATATATTCCAAACAAAATATGCTTTTTTTCAACTGTTATTTTATCATTTTGATATTTTTCTCACTAATACTTTTTGCCGATAGCCGATATAGTTATCACTGTATAGCATATTCCGCATTTTTTCGACTGTATTTCGGGCAATATTACTAAATTCAACTTTATTTAAAAAATGCTGATGCTTTTTTCGGTCAAAAAGTGCATAATAGTTATAGAATCAGGCTATAACCCCACGCGGAGGAACAAAATGAATCTTAAACATTTGGAATATTTCACGGCAGTCGCCAAATACGGCTCCATAAACAAAGCGGCTCAGTCGCTCTACATATCACAGCCTCATTTGAGTCATATCATAAAGGATATAGAAGACAGCGCAGGCTCTGCCCTCTTTCTCCGCACAAAGCAGGGAGTTACATTAACAGATGAGGGTCAGCATTTTCTCGAGCACGCCAACACGATTTTGCAGGAGATGGAGAATCTGCGACAGATTTCCAAAAAGGTGCGCCGCCCCGCCGATTCGCTGAGTATTTCGATGACAAAGTTTTCCCACACTATGGAGAGCTTTGTAGAACTCTGTCAGCAGTGCCAAAGCGAGCAGGACAGCTTTTGTTACAAGCTCAACGAGGGCAGCACCATTGATGTTATCGGTGATGTGGAATCGGGAGAAGCCGACATCGGCGTTATCCACTTTACAGGCGGTCAGTGCGATGATATTATGTCGCTGCTGCACCGAAAGGAGCTGGAGTATCTCCCTCTCACTGTGGTAAAGCCGCATATCGTCATTTCCGCCGGACATGAGCTTATCAAATCGGGAAAACCGGTCACGCTGGAGGCGCTGAAAGATTACGGCTTTGTCCGCTATCAGGACCAGTATGAAGATTTTGTCTATCACATCACCGTCAATGACACTCAGCTTGACCTCAGCTCCTCATCAAAGATAGTATACGTCTACGGAAGAAGCACTCTGATGAGCCTTATCGCGGCAACCGATTTTTACACCATAGGCATACAGGCTTTCGACAATCAAAACTCGATGTATGACGTCGTTTCGGTTCCGATAGAAGAAAGCTGTGAGGTTTTGCACTTCGGAATAATCTCTCCCCGCGGAGAGTCTGTCACCGAAACGGCGAAAAGGTTCATCGAGATAGTCACCCGCCGCTACAAAAATCTCGAATAACGGTTTATTTGCCGCAACAGCCGACAGGCACAGCGTTTTATTCCGCTGTGCCTGTTTTTTTGCGGAATTTTTATTCCACTCTTATCTCACATCCCAGACAAAAAGACCAGATTATCTTTTCCTTTATCGGCGGAATTATCCCCGCAAGCATCTCGGCGTAAAGTCCCAACTGCGCGGAATACCTTTCCGCAAGTTCCTCGGGCGTTTTCACATAGTCGGTTTTGTAGTCAACCAGCACGGCGTGTTCCCCCTCGATTATGATGCAGTCGGCTATGCCCTGGAGCATTGCCGCTTCGCCGTTAAAGCAGTATTTTTTCGCCATATCGCATTTTGCCGCGCTTGCCATAAAAGCGTATTCCCGCATCAGCCTGTCGGCGGAAAACATTCTCTCTGCCAAGCCGCTCCCAAAGAATTTTTCCACCGCCCTTATATCCACCAAGCTGCCCTGCTGCTCGGTGAGAACTCCTTCCTTAACCAGTCTTTCCAGCTCCCGCTCGGCGTTTTCCCTTGCCGAATCGTAGTCGCAATACTGCATAAAGGAATGAACGGCATTTCCCCGCTCACTGCCGCCCGAGCTTTTCACCGCAAAGCCGGGCTTTTGCGAAAAGAAATATTCTCCGCCCTGCGGGTGTGTTATCTGCGAAACCGACAGCTTTGCCGGAATTGCGGTGAGCGGCTGATAGGGATAACGATATTCTATCCGCTTTTTCATCAGAGAAATCATATCATCGTCTGCCGGCGCCGCAGTCTGCCGATTGACCGTCTGCCCGTTATCCGCCGCAGCGGTATCAGCTCTCTCCAACTTGCCGAACTCGAGCTTTATTCCGCCGAGACTGCCGCCGTATTCAATAGCGTTTTTCACATTGCCGTAGCAGCTCAATGCCGCTATTATCCACTCGGAATAGCTTTTACAGCCTCTCACCGTCATCGGCGAAAGAACAGCGCCCGCCCTGCCGGTATCGGCAACATCGAGGGCGTTTTTCATTGCGGCGGTGATTATCAGCCGCTCTCGGGCGCGCGTCACGGCGACATACAGCACTCTCAGCTCCTCCGAGAGAGAAGCCGCCTCGCTTTTGAGTCTCAGCGCCGCCAGCGGCGCCGTCACCGACTGGGTAAAGCTCTTCTCGTTTCTTATCACCGAGGCAAATCCCAATTCCGAGTCGAGTATCGTCGGCGATTTGTTGTCATGGCTCAAAAAGCTGTGTTTTCTCGCCGTTTCACACAAAAACACCACCGGCCACTCCAATCCCTTGGACCTGTGTATGCTGGTTATCGTCACAGCGTTAATCTGCTCGCCGACAAAGGCGGGGGCAAGGTCTCCCCCCTGCTCGATAACGCTGTCTATCATCTTCAAGAATCCTCTCACGCCGCGATAGCCGTTTTCGTGATACTGCTGTGCATACTGCGTCAGCAATATGAGATTGGCAAAGCGCTGTCTGCCGTTTTTCATGGCACGGCATTTCAAATCGAATCCGGTTTTCTCGTATATCGCGGAAATCACCTGCATGGAGTCTGCCGTAACCGACATTCTTTTCAGCTCACCGAAAAGCGAAAGAAAAGCCTCTGTCTTTTCCACCGGATAGGAACTGTCAGCAAAGCGTTCCCTTTCAGCCGCCATATTCAGCAGAGCGAGATAAAATCCCCCGTCCGGAAAAGCCGCCCTAATCCTAGCGGTATCGTCTGCCGTAAAGCCGAACAGCGGCGACAGCATCGCCCCTATCAACTCAATATCGCGGGTGGGATTTTCTATCGCCTTGAGCAGATTTATCATAGCGGAAATTTCAAGCGTATTCAAAAATCCGCTTTCCAACACGGCAAAAGCGTCTATACCCGCCCTTTCGAGAGCGGCGCGGTAAACCTCCGCCGATGCCTTTGCCGAGCGCAGCAGAACAGCTATATCCCCCGCCTTTATATCACGGTATTCCCCGTTGTCGAAAACCTGCACACGGGAATCTATCATTCGTTTTATCTCGAGCGCCGTTTTTTCCGCCTGCGCCGCGGTGGAGTCCTCCGAGTTCATATCGCCCTGCTCATACAGCTTAAAGCAGACCATATCGTCAGTCGTTTGGGGATATGCCGCCTTTGCCTTGAGAGAATGTCTGTCGTCATAAACCAGCTCGCCTATCTTTTTGGAGAAAAGCGGCTCGAATATGCGGTTTATCGCCGTTGTCACCTCCGCTCTGCTGCGGAAGTTGTCGTCCAGCGTTATCAGTTCGTTTTCACCGCCGTTTGAATATTCCTCGCTTCTCGCCAGAAAAATCTCGGGGCGCGCCTGTCTGAATCTGTATATGCTCTGCTTAACATCTCCCACCATAAACAGGTTTTTCCCGTTTGAAAGACAGCGCACTATCCTGTCCTGAACCTCGTTTACGTCCTGAAATTCGTCTACCATCACAACGCCGTATCGGTCTTGCAGCCTTTTCGCCGTTTCAGTGGCGGCAAAGCCGTCTCCCCTCTTTTCGGAAAGGAGAGTGACCACCTTTTGGGCTAAATCGGAAAAGTTGAAAACTCCCCGCTCGCGCTTTTTTTCGCTCATCGCCGAATCGGTTTTTATCGCCAGTGAAAAGAGCGTTTCGGAAATCGCCGAAAGATATTCAACATCTTCCCCAAAGCCCTTTGCATCGCAGAATATAACCGATTCCGCTATTTTTTTAACCTGCTTTTTGTTTTCTTCACGCAGAGCCTTTATTCTTTCCTTTTTCTCCTCGCTTACATCTTTTCCCGCTCTCGCCAAAACCGAGAATTTGTATCCGTCAATAAGTTCAAACGTCGATTCCCACCCGAGCAAAAGTGCGTTTTTCAGCTCATCGTAAAATTCTCCGTCTGCCGAAAAGGTCTTTGTATAACAGCCTATCTCGCTGTCGGCGGCGGTTTCGGCAAGGATATTGTCATTTATCGTCCGCAGTTCTTCTGTAGCGTCGAGGGCATATTCCATCAGTATTCTGCCCCATGGGGAGCTTTCGGGCGATTGAAAATCGGAATAGCTTTTCGCCTTTTCTTTCAGCCACTCGGTATAATGCGGGTGAGACATGGCAAATTCAATCAGCTTTAAAATCGCATCGGCAAGCGGCTTATCGCTTCTGGAAGTGGAGAGCAGGCTTCTCAGCCGCTGCAAACCGACAGGGTCTATATCATCATATCTTCCCGCGTATGCCGACTCCAAAACCTCGTCAACGGCGCTTCGGCTTATCTCCGCCAGCTCCTGCGTGTCTCCCACTCTGAATGACGCCGGCATATCGAGAATATGACCGTTTTCCTTTAAAAGCTCTATGCAGAGGGAATCTATCGTTCCTATCGCGGCGCGTTCGAGCTTTCGCTTCTGCTCACGGAGCAGTTTATTATGCGGGTCGGCGGCTATTCTTGCCGAGAGGTTATCCTGTATTCGCTGTTTCATCTCCTTTGCGGCAGCTCGGGTAAAGGTGACTATCAGCAAACGGTCAGCCTCTGTCGGCGTTTTTTCGTCTAACATCAGCTCAACGGCTCTCTCGGTGAGAACAGCGGTTTTTCCGCTTCCCGCCGCGGCTGAGAGGAGCAGATTTTTTTCTCTCACCGAAATCGCCGCCTGTTGTTTAGCTGTCCAGCTTCTCGCCATTTTCGCTCTCCTCCTCTCGGAATATCTCATCTGTATCGGCAGGCGGAATATATTCGGCGCAGTCACAGCTTTCAAATCCGCAAACCGTTTTATAGTCGCATCTGTCGCAGGGAGAATTGTTGTCCAAAATCCTCGGCAGAGCCTCTATCTCTCCGTCGTAAAGTCTTTGTGCCATTTCGGTTATCTTTTTTCGCACGGTGGTTTTTATCTGTTCAAACTGCTTTTCGGAATAGACCGGCGGATTTCTTCTCCTTCCGCCGACGGGGATAAATCTTCCCTCGAGGTTTCTTTCCATTCCGCGCAGAACACTCTCGTTATCAAGCAGTATTCCGCTCATAACAAGTCCCTTTTCGGCAGAACCGTCCTCTACCGAGAGCTTATCCCTGCCCACCTGCGTATATCCGCCCAAAGCCGGCAGATACAAAACCGCCGCGGGAGAAAGGCTTTGCAATCCCTCTTTTCCGTTTTCCGCTATCGAAAAGAGATATATCAGCATTTGCAAATCAAATCCGCTCAAAATATGCCCCAGCGAAAAGGTTTTACTGCCCGATTTGTAGTCAACCACCCGCAGATAGCCTTTTCCGTTTATCGTGGCGGTGTCAACTCTGTCAACAACGCCCTCAACCGATATTCTGTCGCCGCTTTCGGTTTGGAGAACAACAGGTTCAACGCCGTTTTTGCCTATCCGCATTTCAAACGCCACGGGAACAAACTCGCTCTGTTTCAGTTCCTCGCCGAGATGCTTTATCACCCTGAGCAAGCCTGTGCAGATATGCTCCATGCCGCTCCTTATCCTTGCGGGAACATTTTCTTCCCCGCCAAAGCACTCCGCCATATATTCCGCGGTTATGCGGATAACAGTCTCACGCAGAGCATCGTCCTCAAGCTCCCAAAACGGCTTATCTCCCCGCTTTTCGGCGCTCACCAGCCGCTCCAATACGAGATGTATCAGCGTTCCCGCCTGCGCGGGAGAAAGCTCCGCCCTTTGCAGCTTGTATGCCTTGAGTCCCTTTTGCATAAAGTAGGAAAACGGGCATTTGTAATACTGCTCCAAGCGGCTCGGCGAAATATGCAGCTGTTCGCCGTAAAGCGCTCTTGTAATATCCCGCCCGCCGAGCGAGTGAACCGCCTTTTCGCCGCCGAGCAGCAAAGCGGTTTTTTCTTTTCCCAGCAGTTCGCCGCCGAGCGCCGTGAGGGTGGCTTTCACCTCACCGTCGTCGAGCGCGGATTCGGCAAGTGCCTTTTGCAGACAGCCGCCTGTCCATATTCTGTCGTAGGGCGACTCGCTTTGCTTTTTGCAAACCGCCGCCGCCCGCAGGAATATGTCGGACGGAGAAGTGACCGCTCCCGCCGCGTCGGTTTTGGGACAGCATACTATCAGCCGCTCACTCGGCGAGGTGACGGCGCGATAGCAGAGCATCGCCTCATTGTTAAAAGAGCGCTCCCCCTCGGTGAACAGCTTAAAGCTGTTCGGCTCTATCCTTTCGAGCGTTTCGCAAAGGCTCCTGCGCTCCGGCTCGGAAAAGATTCCTCCCGGCATATCGGCAGAGGGAAATTCGCCGTCCACCGCGCCTAACAGAATCACCGTTTTCACATTGTCGCATCTTATTCTGTCGGCAGTTCCCACCGTTACCTCATCGAGAGTGCGCGGTATTGTAGCGACCTCAAATTCGCCGAAAGCGGTTTCCAAAAGCTCGCAAACCCTCTCCGGCTCAAACCGAAATTCGTCTGAAACGGCGGCGAATATATTCAGCAGTGCCACAAGCTGCTGCCATAGCAGAGACTGTTCTTCCAAAAAACTCTTTCGCTCGTTTTCAGCCATGTCATCGGCGAATCTCACTATATTGCCGGCGGCGTTTATCTCCACGAGAAAATTCCATATTCCCCCGGCAGTCTCTTTTCCGCCGCCGTTTTTGAGCGCCGTCGAAAGTCTCTCTATCGGCTCAAAGATTTTTCGGCGGCAGTTTTCCAGTCTTTCAAGTCTCTTTGCGGCAGAATCGCTCATTCTGCCCGACATTCCCTCCGGATTTTTCACAAACGGCTTTTTCCAGTCGCTGTTTTTCAGCGACCAGATATAGCAGTAGTTTTCCAGCGCGGATATTTCTCTTTCCTCCAGCCCCATCAGCGGGGAACGTGCCGCCTCGAGGCAGTCGCCGCCGTAAACGCCGACAGCGGCTTTCACCGCCGCCAGCAATCCGCTTGTCAGCAGCTGCGCTCTCGCGTCTCGCCTTTCATCGAGGAAAAAGGGTATCTCAAACCGCGCAAAAACGCTCGGCAGGGCAAAGCGGTATCTCGTCATATCCCGCGCGATAACGGCAATATCCCGATAGCGCACACCGTTGCTTCGCACCATTTCGGATATTCTCGCCGCCGCCTGCTCCAGCTCGTCATAACAGCTTTGGCAGAGCAGAGCCTCAACAGAGCCGTCTCCCTCCTCTTCATCGGGAATATCGTCATTCTGCTGCGCCTGCTCCACCGATGCCAGCGCGCCGTGAAAGCTGTCGTTTTTCACCACGGTTTTTTCTATTCCCACATCAAAAGCCGCCGCCGCTTTTCGCAAAACCTTGGCGGTGTCACCGGTTAAGGCGAATGCCGGCTTAAATGTGGGAATATCATCGCAGCAAAGCGTAACCGTCACATTCTTCGCCTGCCTGAGCATGACATTGAGCATCTCCAGTTCCGGCTCGGTAAAGCTGCCGAAATCGTCTATGAATATCTCCTTGCCGCAAAGCTCTCCGCTTTCCTCCAAACGTTTCGCGGCAAGCCTTATCATATCGGCGGCGGAAATATAGCTCCTTTTCAGCATCGCCTCAAAAGCGCCGTATATCACCGCCAGTTCCCCTACCTTTTGCGAAAGAGGGCCGTTTTCCAGCTCGGAAGAAATCTTCGCCAGCTTTTCGGGGGATATTCCCGCGTTTCTCAGCTCGTTTATCATCTGAACAGCCTGTTCGATAAAGCCGCGGCTTCGATACCGCCCGCCGTATATCGGCGAATTTTTCGCCGCCTCGCTTATCGCCATGCTCATAAACAGCTTTTCGGCGGCGGGGGCGGCTATCGGCTTATCGAATCCGCCGAGTCTTCGCAATGTTTGCTCGGCAAGGCGCGAAAAGCTCACAACGCTGATTTTCCCCGCGTTTTTCCCCGCCTTTTCGCTTATCGCGCGCTCGTTGTTAAACGATGCCTGCTCGGGAACTATCAGCAAGGCACCGGCAGCTTCTTCCTCAAGGGAAAGGGCGCATATTCTGTTGAGCATTTCGGTTGTTTTGCCGCTTTTGGCTGTTCCTACTATCAGCTTGAGCATGATTTTCACCTCAGTATCGCATTTTTCGCTGCAATAATTTTACCATATAAACAAGCGCTCCGCTATCCCATAAAAGGACATCGGAGCGCCGTCTTTTATCTGATTTCAGTTTGCCTCCTGCTTGAGCTTCAAGCGGAGCTTGTCGCTTATCATCGCTATAAACTCGCTGTTGGTGGGCTTTCCCTTGGTGTTGTGTATGGTATATCCGAAATAGGAATTGAGAATATCCACATCTCCCCTGTCCCACGCAACCTCTATCGCGTGGCGGATAGCGCGTTCCACTCGGGAAGATGTGGTGGAAAACATCTTTGCCACCGAGGGATAAAGCTGTTTTGTAACGGAATTTATTATAGAGGGGTCGTTCACCGACATGATTATCGCTTCCCGCAGATAGTGATAGCCCTTTATATGCGCGGGAACGCCTATCTGATGTATTATCTCGGTCACCACCATTTCCAAATCGGAATTGGGGTCCTTAGAGCGCAGAGGAGCGGCAAATCCCGGGGTGAAACTCCCCGAAAGACCCACTATTCTCTCCACCAAAACCGACACATCAAACGGGCGCAGAAAATAATACGCCGCACCGGAAGAAAGCACCTCCCGCTCGAGTATCTCGTTGTCAAAAGCGGAAACCGCCATAAAGAGAGGCGGGTCGACAGTCTCGTCCTTTCTCACCTCGCGCATCACGCCGATAGCATCGAGTCTCGGCATGAAAACGTCTATCACAGCCACATCGGGCTGATTTTCGATTATCGCCTGAGCGGCTTTTATTCCGTCCTTCGGCACGGTTATCGTCTCAAAATCATGTGTTCTGAGCAGAGCCGCCGCCTGCGCGCAAAATTCCCTGTTGTCATCTGCGATTAAAACTTTCTTTTTCTCTGTCATTCTGCAATTCCTCCTGAAAATGTTGGTTAGCTGATTGACAATCACAGATTACCATAAATTTCCAATTATTTCAACCCTTTTAATGGAATTTTTTGGAAATTTTTGAATTTGCGCGGCAAAACCGCACAGAATATGCGTTTTCAGCTATTTAAAACAGATTCGGCGGCAAAAAGCCGCCGTATTTTTTATATCCTGTTAAATTTTCACAAGCCTTGCAAATCGTCATGCGTTTTCCACGATGATTTGGCAGGCGCGCATAGCGTTGAGCGCGGTGAGGTGGCTTTGGGGTGTAACTCCCGCACAGCACTCGGCATCAACGATAACAGGTATTTCCGGCAAAAAAGCCTTTATCAGCATCGCGTTTGAAATAACGCATATATCGGTGCAAAGTCCCACAAGGGTGATGCTTTCTATTCCCTCGCTTTCGTTTATCTCGCAGAGCAGCCTGCCCAGCTCCACCGAGCCGAAGGTCGGCTTGTCGATAACACTGCCGTTGCAGCAGTTGAACAGCTCGGCATCAATCTGCCAGCCGTCGCTCTCTCTGATACAGTGTTCAACAGGCAAAAGCCTGCCCTCCTGAGTTGAGAGATAGTTTTTCTCATGTGTATCTCTGGTGAATATCACTCTTCCCGAAAAGCTCTCCGCTTTTTTCTTCACCGCCGGCAGAATAGCTGCCGCGTGGCTGCTGCCGAGAGCGCCGTTGATAAAATCCTTCTGCATATCAACTATAACAAGAATTTTCTGCATGATGTCACCGTCTTTTACATTTTCTTAACCGAACTTTGTTCATTGTAGCATAAATCTACCGAAAGCGACAGATATATTTAAAATTTTGTTGTTTTCCCCTCTCAATTTAACAAATTCGACTGAAAATCCGCTCTTAACAGCCAAAAAATCCCAAGAACAATAAAGTTCTCGGGATTTTGTCTGTCATCTTTTTCTGCGGGAATTTATCTCTTTTTGTAAATCGCAAGCTCGGGTGCTTCTCCGTTTCCCTCATAGGTCGATACCAAAAGAAATTCCATATTTGCCGCGATGCCGAATCTGCGTTCGCCGCCGAACACAGATTCAAGCTGATTGCCGAGGTATGTGGCATTGTCGTCTAGCAGCTTCACCGAATTGCCGTTCGGCAGTCTGTATTCAAGGTTTATGAGATTTCCCGCAAGGATATTAAGCTCCTCCACCTTCGGGAGTCCCTCTATGTTAAGCTCGTTAAACTCCCTCATTATCTCCCGCTTAAACTGCTCAAAATTCTCTTTTCCGCCGAGGCTGCCGTATTTCTCCCAATAGTCAAGCGTAAATCTGCCGTTTGAATAGCACTGTCCGCAGTATTGCTCGTTCAAAGCGCCGTTCTTTTCCCTGCTTATATCCGAGTCGGTCATCTTCATGCCGCAGCATTGGCAAATCATCTGTTCCGGCGCGCCCAAAATTGCGTTGATAGAAACGTCAAACAGCTCCGAAAGTAACTTTAGCGTTTCGGTATTGGGGGTGGTTTCTCCCGTTTCCCAGCGGGAAACCGCCTGTCTGGTGACAAAAACCTTTTCGGCAAGCTCCTCCTGCGACAGTCCCGCCCTGCTCCTCAATTCGAGTATAATATCCTTTGTTTCCACTGTTTTCCCTCCGTAGAATTTTTAAGATAACGCTATTATACCGCCCTTTATATCCGATTGAAAAGCAACCCGCCGTTGCTGTGATTTCGTTTATAAGCCGCAAAATTTTCCGCATATAAAAAGCCGCGCATTTTTTTAGATGCTCGGCTTTTCGTATTGTTTTGTATTCAATCCGGCAAAGCGGAATCGGCTTTTTTCTCAACAACCAATCTGCATTGAATACCTTTTCTCATAACCGTTCCGTCATTGCACTCATAAGGAATATCTTTTT
>CAZNJJ010000017.1:0-23404 GCA_964573335.1 uncultured Oscillospiraceae bacterium
AAAAGAATATCGCCCTCTTGCGCGGACTTAATATAAAATTCGTTGTGAAATTTTCGCGGCTCTATATCCTGTATCATAAAGCTGTCACCGTCCTTAACGCAGATTATATTACCATATTACCATGCCACCGCCGCAAAATCTATCACCGCCGCAATTTTCGCCTTGAAATGTCGGCTTTAACGCGCTATAATAACAAAGTCAGCCGCGTTGTGCGGCGCAAAACAAAAGCAGGGTTAGTATATCGGCTATTATAGTGGCTTCCCAAGCCTCGGAGGCGGGTTCGATTCCCGTACCCTGCTCCAGCCAAAAAGCTCTGTGAGAATCTGCTCATAGAGCTTTTGTCATATAAAGGAGATAATACCTATGGGGTTTTTCGATATTTTCAAAAGGAATAAGAAATCAACTGTGCCGCCTCCCGGGCAGCAAAACACCGATTCCGCCGAGCCGGTAAAAAAGGAACGCAGCGGCTTTGTCGGCTTTGCTCTGCTCTCCGATGCAAGCTGGGATAAGGAAAAGCTGAAAAGCGACCTGCTTGCCGACTGGCAGCTCGATGCCTCCTCGGAAGATGATTCCCCCGAGGAAAATCTCGTATTCTCGGTCGGGGATATGATAGCCGTTATCGGAATGATGGATTTTCCCGTTCCCGAAAACGAGGCGGAATACAACGCTCAAAGCAACTACCTCTGGTCCGATGCCGCCGACGCGGTAAAACAGCACAAAGCGCATCTCATGGTTTCCGTTTTGGGAGAAAGCGACAGCATCGAGCGCGGCAAGCTGTTTGTCAAGCTCATGGCAAGCTGCTGCAAACAGCCGGATATTATCGGCGTTTATTCGGTCGGAACGGTTTTTCAGCCGCAGTTTTACACAGAAGCCGCCGAAATAATGAAAAACGGCGCTCTCCCCCTCCTCAACTGGATTTGGTTTGGACTCCGCAAGCGTGAAAGCGGCGTGTGTTGCTACACAATCGGCATGGAGCAGTTCGGCAAGGAGGAAATGGAAATTATCGACGCAGACGGTCAGCCCTCCGATGTCCGTGATTTTCTGCTGGATATGGTATCCTATGTGCTGGAAAGCGATGTCACACTTTTAGACGGAGAAACCATCGGCTTTTCCAAAAGCGACAAGCACACCATAACCCGCAGCGAGGGAGTGTCGCTCCCGCAAACCACATTAAAGATAAGCTATTCCGCCGTTTAACGGCTGACAAAAAATCCGCGAATTTCTTCGCGGATTTTTTATTTATCTCAGCGGCGCACCCACTTGCCGAGTATAGTCTTTTTGAATTTCATCAGCTCCTCCTGCGCGGGCTGATAGTCCTTTGCGTTGAGCAGATGTGCGACACCCTTCTTGATGTCCTCATCTACGCCCATTCCCTCGCAGTAGATAAGTCCCAAACCGTATTCGGTGAGGTCGCTGCTGTAATCTGCTTCCTCAAAAAGTTCTCTGGCTCTTTCAACGTCTTTGCGGCAGCCGTTTCCGAAAAGATAGCAGATACCGAGCATATCATTTCCCCACAGGCTGTCACGCTCATGACCCATTTCAAAGTAGCGAACCGCCTTGGCATAGTCCTGCGCTACGCCGTCCTCACCGAGGTAATAGATTTCGCCTGCGCCGTTCGCGCAGCCGGGCTCCTCGTCATTTGCGCCCATTTCATAATAGTAGAGGGCGCGGGCAATATCCTTTGCGACTATCTCGCCCTCCTGATAAGCCTTTCCCGCATGGTAGCAGGCGGAAAGATGTCCTTTCTTTGCCGCGCGCTCACAAAACGCAAGACCCTCCGACTCACGACCCTCTTGCTCAAGCAGATGCACGCCGTGAATCTTTTCCCACTCGGGATAGCCGCGCTTTGCGCCGAGAGCAGCCACTTCCCATGCCTTTGCCGGCTCGGGTTTTATCAAGTCCTTCTCGCCGTCAAAATAGAAATTAAACATATTGCGTCCCGCAAAGCTCATTTGGGTAAAGGACTTTTCATACCACGGGATGCTCTTGAGCATATTCTCACGCAGATACTCGTTATAAGCCTTTTTGTTCGGGAAGGATTCGGGGCCCTTTCCCTCGATTTCCACAATATCAAGCCAAAAATAGGTGTTGCCTATCATATTCTGGCAGAAAGCGCAACCGTCCTCCGCCTTTTTGTATACTACGTCCCACGCCTGCTTGATGCTGTCAAAAGGCATTGCCTCCTGCAAGCCGGGGGTGAGCATGCCTATTCTCATAGCGCCCAAAACGCCCATTGCGCTGCCGAGCGATACACTCAGCTTGATGAGCGACTCCGCGGCATCATCGTCCTCGGCGAAGGTGTGATATTCCCAGCTGTATTCGGGACCGGAGCAGCAGCGGGAAAGCAGATAGGCGGCATCGCCGTCGCCGGAATCGGTTGCCTCGGCGAGAGCTTTCGCCGCAGCCACAGCCTTCTCGTTGTCACAGCAGTAGTAAATGTCCTCTATCGCCTTTTCCACCACATCGTTAAAATACTTGCCCATAGCTCTTTTTTCCTTTCGATAATTTAGTTAATTTCATATCTCACAGCCGTTTTCGGGCTGAACCTTCACTTAGCCAGCTTTTTCGCCAGTTTATCCAGCTTTTTCGTTATGTCCTTCCACTCGGAAAGGTCGGGAGAAAAGGTTCCGTCATAAAATTGCAGCAGCCATTCTTCCGCCTGCCTCGGGCGGCACTTTATCTCGTATGCGACTACCTTTCCCTTTTTGATTCCCGAGGTCTGAACAGTGGCTCTGCCGTCTGCGCTGTCTCCGTTTTGAATAAGCAGATAGTTGTTGTCCATGTCAAGCTCTGTCGCACTGTAACTGCCGTCAACTATCTTTTTGCCCGCAAGCTCAACATCGGCGCGCAAAATGTTGTGATAGTCGTGTTCCAAGCCGTTTTTCTCAGTGACATACAGCTTGATGCGGCGTTTTTGCTCACGCGGCTCATTATTTCGCCTTTCGAGAGTAACCGGTATCCAGTCCTTTGTATCAAACGATTCTTTTGCAAGCCAATGTATCAATATCCGCTCGCAGGTCACACCGTCTGTTTCGAGCAAAATGCCGTCTGTCAGCGGAGCGTCGTTTGTCTCGGGTTCGTTTTTCAGCAAAAGCCTGACAATTCCCCGAGAAAGCAGCTCCCTCTCGTCAAGCTGCTCGGCATTTTCCACCGGCACGATTTGGCACTGGAGCTGGCAAAAGAGAACGCCGCCGATTTCTATCGAGGAATCGGGCGTCATCAAAAGCCACCCGCCCAAATCGCTCTTAAAAAAGTCTTTCAGCCGTTGACTCAAAAGCTGCTGGGTCACGCGCGAGGTGACAAAGTTATCGGAGCAAAAAAGCGTCATTTTCTGCCCCTGCGAATCGGATTTTCTCCTTTTATTCAGCTCGCGCTCGCTCTTTCTCGAGTGAAATTCCCTGTCAATCTGCTCCCAGTCCTCATCGGTCATGCTCAGATGGGTCATATACTTTTCGTATGGGAGAAAAAGTGCGTCGGGCGCGGAAAGCCGCAAGCAGGCCGCGAGCGGCTCCAGCTCGTTGTGATTCTTCACGGGAATCACCATCTGCTGTCTGCGGTCGTCCAGAATATACAGTTCGGTCACTCTCACCGTCTGAATACGCTGTTTTATCCGCCTTTTGATTTCCTCGTCCCGCTTGAAAACCGCCCTTATGCGGGGTATGTAAAAGGCATCGTCGCAAAGCACCCATTCTTTGCCGACTGCCGTAGAATCAAACCATCTGCCGTTTTCCCTTATATCATCGTCCACCAAGCCGAACAGCTCGGGGAGTGTCGGATATTCGTCGGGGAAATCAAGCTGTGAGCGGATAGAATCCGCCAGTCTGCTTTTCAGCGGAAAGAAAAAGTCTCTCACATTGGAGTATCCCTCATAAACCGCCATCACAATACAGCCGATGCCTATAACAAAAATCGCCGTGCTGACTATATATTCAAATGCGCCCCGGTCGGCGCTGAGATTGGCATAGCTGTACAGCGATGAAATTATGCAGACAATTCCCGCCGCGATAAAAAGAAACGATATATATAAAAGCAGTATTCTTCCTCTTGTCTTTTTCAGACAAAAGCTGCCTTTCAAAGCCTGTTTTTCGTCTTCGCCCCGATTTATAGACATTCGACATTTCCTTTCGGCGTTTTTCACCGCATCGGTGAGAAAAACTGCATTTTAATAGTAGTAACATCAATTCAGCGGTTATTATATCATAGCGGCAATATCCAATTATAACCATTCTGTGAACTTTCTGAAACATTTGTTGTGCATCATCGTTTGCTTGACATGGTTTTCCATTTATGTGATAATTGAAAAAGTAAACACCTAAAACCTGTTTTCATCTGAAAGTGAGGGAACACCGAAATGGGCTTGCTTGACAAATTCAAGAAGAAATCCAATTCCGTTCTTTTTAAAAATCCGAAAATGCTTATCCAATCCACCTCGCCGATATGCCCTGTCGAGGTCTTTGCCGAAGACGACGGGCGCACCTGCTATTTCTATATGCGAACCTTTCCCGACAGCAGGGATTCCGAAATGACCGCCTGCTTTGTCTGCAACACCACCGGCATCGAAAACGAAGTCTCGTTGGAACAGTGGACGGAGGATTCCGACGGGCACGCCCCGATGATTCCCTATTCGCAGGTGACGCACGACACCGCGGGACTTACCCTTTCCCCCGATGACCTCGAGGTTGTTTGGACTATGGAAGGCTCCGGCGCGGGACTTGTCTGCAAGGGTGAGCTGCTGGCATTTATTCCCGAGTGGGCAGATCAGGACAGCTTTTGCGGCTATTCAAAATACATCAAAGGGCAAACCGATTTCGGTTGGGAAATGACATCGGCAAAGCCGCAGCTTGATGAGATTGTTTCGGCGGGAAAGAGCTTTTGGAAGCAGATGGAGGGCGACTTTTGGCCCGATTTTCAGCAGAGCCGGCTCGATTCCCTCAACGAGTTCATGGGAGAACAGGATAAATACTTTGCCATAGACGGCGGCAAATTCCCGCCGAGAGCGCTTGTCACCGGTGAGAAAAACGGCATCAAATACGGCTTCACCCTCGGAATGAGCCTGCTACGTCAGCCGATGGTGGAGGGCTTTTATCAGCAGAGAACGGCGGATTTTTCCCGCGTGGAGCTTGGCTTTGCCTGCCGTGCCGAGCAGCAAAGCGTATTCATGCCAGTTTTGCAGAGAATGGCAGGCGCGGCGGCTCTGCCCTGGGCAACCATTTCCTCATTGGGACATGGTCACACCATTCTGCTCAAGGATATAAAGGGATTCCCCGCCGCATGGCTGATAAACGACAATCTGCTGAAAGAATCAGCCGCGCCGAAATTCGCCCCCGCCTTCGGTGAGCGGGTGAATCTGCTTTGGGTAGTTCCCATAACCGAGCAGGAATACAGCTATCTGCTCGACTACGATATGGAAAAGATATTCCCTCTGCGTTTTTCTCCCGAAATCACGGTGTTTGACGGCACCCCCAAGCTCCCGCTCGAGCGGCTCAAAGAGCTTGCCGAAAAGCCAACCGAGCATGACGAGAGCGACAACACCGAGCTGATTGATATGCTCACCGATTCCGCCGCGCAGCTTTTGGTTGAAAGCGGCGAATTAGCCGACAGCTCCTCGGTAGAATCGCAGTTCGGATACCTTTTCGACATTGACGAGCATGGCTTGGAGGCGCTCTTTAAACTGACCGCCGACAGCGGCGTATTCTATTTTGCGGCGCAGGGAGAATCACTCCTGCGGCTGACTATCAACGAGGAAATGTTCGCCGAAACCACCGAGCAGTTTTTAAAGCTGCATCAATAAAACCGAAACCGCCGCGAGAACAGCTTCTCACGGCGGTTTTTGATATTATCATGGCGCTGACCTTGTCTTTTTCTGACACGAATACTATAATTTTTATATCAAAGCAAAGGCGGTGTGAAAAAATATGGGAATGGAAATGCTGATTAAAAATCTGCCCGCGGTTTATATGATTGCCTGCGTCACCGTGATAACCCAAACCGGTTTTAAAGAGAATCAGCATATATTCATCATATATCTTTTCACCTATGCCACCGTATTTTTCGAGGTTTTCAGCGCTAAGATGGGGATTATACTGCTCTTAGCGGTAACTTTTATCTTTTTGGAATACCTCACCGCCGATTCCAAAAAGCTGTTCATCATCACCAAGTTTTCCTGCAAGCTGTCGGATTACATTTTCATGATGTTTTTTCAATACTGCTTTTTTCCGATAATCATTTCTCTCCTGCTGCTGCTCTTTGCCGAAATGCCCGCGGCTGAAGCTCGCATTTCCGAAATCTGCAAGGCGTTGTCGATTTTGCCGCTGCTTATCGGACTTCATCTTACCGTTTCTCAGCCGTTTAAGGTGAAAACCATAGAGGAGATATGCCGCGTTTTCGACCGTTCTCCCCCTTATCTGTTCAAATACGACAAAGCGATGCAGGAAAAATTCGATATGCTCTGCGCCTTTGAGGATATGACGTATTTTCAGCGCAAAAACTCCTACTCCTGCATTTCGGCGGAATTTTTTCTCTGCACTCTAAAGCGAATAGGCTTTCCAAGCCAAAAATCCGCCTGCGAGGGATTTCCCTCAAGGCTCACCCCCGCAAGGCTTTGGCGCGGATTGCTCGGCTTTTTCAAACGGGGACATTCAACCCCCGAAATGCAGCTTCTCAGAACCATCGGCATAGTACGCGGATACGACAAATATATCATTCAGCGCAAAGCGTTTGAGGTGATATGCAGCAAAACCTATTTTTCCTCGCTGATGGAATACTACAAATACAACGCCCATATCGGATTTGCACACTACCGTCACTATCTGCTGTATATCTATTTTCAGAATGTGGCTGTCAAGATAAAGCGGAAAAGCTATTCCCCCTTGTGCTCGCTTTTTGAGGGCGGAATAAGCTCCATTGCCGACTGGTCTATGGAACAGCTTTTCATCGCCTGCCTGGGATTGGGCTGGCGAGAGGTAAATGAACGCAATCTCGATAAATATTCCGCGATAATCGAGCGCTTTTCCCTCGATCGTGATAAGATAATCAGTCTCAACGAGAGCTTTGACGGCAGCTTTCACCCTTCGGAAACGGTTAAGTCTCGGTGAGGAAAATCTGCGCGCGGCGAAAATATTCCGCATCGGGAACATGGTTTGTGATGAGGGTTGCATCACCCAGCTGCGCAAAGGTTACTCTGTTCACCACACCGAATTTTCTCGAGTCGGAAAGTATATATCTTCTCTGGCACTGAGCCATCGCAACGGATTTTGTCCGCGCTTCGGCAAGGTCGGTGTTGGTATAGCCGTTTTGCAGCGATATGCCGTTGCTGCCGAAAAAGCCGACATTGAAATTGTAGCGGGAAAGGCAGTCTATCGCCTCTGTTCCCACTATCGCACCGGCGGTTGACCGCACCTGACCCGCTATCACCGAAACATTGTAGCCTCGCTGTGCGAGATTTGCCGCCGCTCTCAGTCCGTTGGTGACAAAAACCGCTCTGCGAACCGAAAGATATTCTATCATCATCGCGGTGGTGGAACCGGCATCAATAAAAACAAAATCGTTTTCCTGAATCAGAGAAGCCGCCTTTTTCGCTATGGCGGCTTTTTCCGCATCATAAGAACTGCCTTTAAAGCCGGTAGGTTCATCGGCGCGATACCCCTCGTCTATCGCTATCGCGCCGCCAAACACCTTTGTAAGCATACCGAGCTTGTGCAGCTCGTTTATATCTCGTCTCACGGTGGATTCCGATATTTCCAGCATATCGCAAAGCTCGTTTATCGTAGCGGAACCCTGCTGTGAAAGATAGGCAAGTATCGCACTGTGACGTTTTTTGGCTAACATAACAAAAATTCCCCCTTCCTTTTTATAATACAATAAAAGCCGCTCAAAATAAATCAAAATATTTCAAAATAACAGAGATATTTGATGATACATTTTTGTGAGTAATGCCAAATCAGTATATTTTCGGGGTGGTTTTTAAATTATTGAAATTCAAATTTCGCAGAAATTATATTTTTCGAGAGATTTTGAGCAGGAATTGAATATTTTGAATCAAGCTGTGATTTTATTTGACTTTGATTATCAAAAATTATGTGATATAATTTGTTCACATTGGTTTTATGAAGTGATGTTTTTTGTCATTTGTTTATTCATCTGACAGAGCATCAAAAAAGAGGAAAGGAAGTATTTGTTTATGAAAGTCAACAATACCAAAAGACTGCTTGCGCTGGTTCTTGCCTTTGGCATGATCTTCGCGTTTGCAGGATGCGGAAGCTCCGCTCCCGCTTCTTCGGCAGCACCCGCGGCTTCTGCCGCTCCCGCCGCCCCTGCGGAATCCGCAGCACCCGCTGAACCCGCCGCTCCCGCAGAGCCCGAAAAGACCGGCGTTGCCGCTGTCATCGAAAAGGCTCAGAATATGACCCTTGCAGAGCTTGAGGCAGCCGCCAAGGCAGAGATCGAGGCTAACCCCGACCTCACCTTCAACGCCGACTCTCTCACCTCCGGCGTTAAGAAGGCTCTCCCCAAGTTTGAGGAGAAGTATCCCTGGCTCGCAGGCAAGACCGCTTACAACAGCAAAAAGGGCAGTGAATATCAGCCCAAGCTCATCGCCGCTCAGAAGGCAGGCAGCTACATTGCCGACTTTGTTATGATTCAGGACGCTTCTTTCCTGAAGAACGCTATGCTGGATACCGGATTCCTTCACAGCTACGTTCCCTCCGGTGATGACTTTAACATCGCAGAGGGCGACAAGAACCCCCTCGTAGGCGTTACCTTCAACAAGGTGTTTATGTATGACAACACCAAGGTTGGCAAGGATCAACTCAAGAACGTTTGGCAGATGACCGGCGTTGACGGTGTTTCCCTCAAGGGTCTGCACAACGTTTCCTATCAGAACCCCCTCGGTGAGGACATCAACATGAGCTTCCTCATCATGCTCACCAGCCCCGAGTCCTGCGAAAAGCTCACCGCGGCATACAAGAGCTACTTCGGCAAGGACTACAACCCCGCTGACGACGCTGTTTCTTATCAGAACATCGGCTACAAGTTCGTTGCTGAGTTCATCAAGAACGTCGGCTACTGGCACAGCTCCGACACCAGCGAGGTAAAGGCTATCAATACCTACGCCGATGAAGGCAGAATCATCTTCGCAGGTCTTTGCAAGCTCAAGGACTACGAGTATTTCAAGGCTGACTACAAGGATACCGACCAGTATTACACCAAGACCGTTTCCGCCGCAGGCTGGAACAACGACGTAGAAGGCTTTGACGGCTTTGTTTACAATATGTGGACTCTGATTCCCGACACCGCAAAGCTCCCCTACACCGCTTGCCTCTTTATCAACTACATTCACTCCGAAGAAGGCTTCAACGCAGGCTGGGGCAACATCCTCGGTTACTACTCCAGCAACCAGAATATCCCCACCGTTGAGGGCGACCCCGCTCTCGAGGTTTGGAAGAAGCAGTGTGTTGTTGAAGACGTTGATTACATCGACTCCAACTACGCTTCTATCGTTAAGTTCATCAATATGCAGCTTGCAGGCTGATAGCTTGAGCTTTCTTTAAAATCAGTCTTTTTAAAAAGACTGCAACACCAAATACAAAGAGCCGGGGGAGGGTTTTACCCTGCCTCGGCTTTTTGAGTGTAAGGGGTATGATAAATGCACGAAACTAACGCCAAAAAATCGGCGAATAACTTAAAAGCGTATTTTTCAAAGCCTGCAAATGTCATAACCATCGTGTTTTTCGTTATTCTGATTTTAACGGTGGTCGTTCCTCTCTTTTCGCTGGTTATCGGCTCTGTCCGCATAAACGGCAATCAGGAGGCGATATATGTAGGCGGTGAGCTGGTTGACGGTGATTACACATTCCATCACTGGACCGAGCTTCTCACCAGCAAGGAATTTGACTATGCCTCGATAAAATTCTGGACTCCGCTCTGGCAGTCGGCGCTGATGGCTCTGCTCTCATGCGTTGTGGCAGTCGGATTCGGCGGTGTTGTGGCGTGGTTTATAACCCGTTCCGACCTGCCTTATAAAAAGTTTATCTCCACAATCTTTGTTTTCCCCTATATCATGCCGAGCTGGTCTATGGCTATGTTTTGGGAAAACTTTTTCAAAAACACCTCCATGGGCGGCGGAAGCGGTCTTTTGCAAACCTTCACCGGAATCTGTGTTCCCGAGTGGGCGGTTTACGGCTTCTTCCCCTGTGCGATGAGCCTGGGACTGCACTACGCTCCCTTTGCCTACATACTCATCGGCGGAATACTCCGCAATATGGACGCAAACCTTGAAGAAGCCGCCACCGTTTTAAAGGCGGGCCGCTTTAAGATTCTCTACAAGATAACCCTGCCGATAGTTCTTCCGGCGCTTATCTCCACCGTTTTGCTGGTATTCTCCAGCAGCATCAGCAGCTTTACCGTGCCGTTCTTCCTCAACAAGAGCAGCATCAACAGCGGCAACAACTTTATCTCTATCTCGGTTCAGATGAGAAACCTTATCAACACCGGTTTCACCAAGGGACAGGGTTATGTAGTTGCGCTGATACTGATGATTTTCTCTATCGGAATACTCACCCTCAACAACTGGTTCACCGGAAAGCGCAAATCCTTCACCACCGTAACCGGCAAATCCGGTCAGGTATCGCTGGTTAAGCTCGGCAAGGCGCGCACCCCGATAGCGATAGTTCTCCTTGCGGTAACTGTTTTCTTCGCTATCATGCCGCTTGTCTCCTTCGCGCTCGAAAGTATGCTCGAGGTCTCGGGCGACTGGTCCACCTTCACCCTGCGCTACTGGATTTCCACCGAGCCTTTTGAGGGCAGCAACAAGGGCGATACCATCGGTATCCTCATGAGCAAGATAATGTGGCAGGCTCTCGGCAGAAGCCTTGTTCTCTCTATCCTTGTCGCTGTTTGCGCGGGAACCGCGGGTATCCTCATCGGCTATGCCGTAGCCTCCAAGCGCGGCAGCCGCCTCGCTACCCTCGTTTCCAATCTGGCATTCTTCCCCTATCTGATACCCTCCATGAGCTTTGGCGCGGTTTATCTCGCCCTCTCCTACACCAAGGGCTTTACATGGCTTGATGGCTCCTATTTCCTGCTGTTTTTGGTGGGAACCATAAAGTTTATGCCCTTTGCATCGAGAACAGGCACCAGCGCTATGCTCCAGCTCTCGGGCGAAATAGAAGAAGCCGCCATAATCATAGGCGTTCCCTGGTGGAAGCGTATGACCAAGGTGCTTTTCCCGATTCAAAAGGCGAGCTTCATCAGCGGTTATCTGTTGCCCTTTATTTCCTGTATGCGTGAAATGTCGCTGTTCGTGCTTCTCGCCGCCAGCTACACCTCGCTCATCACCACCCTCTTGCAGGAATACAGCAGAACAGGTCTGACGCAGGCGAGCAACGCTGTTAATATGCTCATCATCGTTGTTGTGCTTATTATCCAGTTTGCCGTCAACAAGCTCACCGGAGCAAGCATTGATAAAGGCGTAGGAGGTTAAGATAATGCCGAAAATTATTTTGGAAAACGTTACAAAGCGATTTGATAAATTCGTTGCCGTAGACAACCTTAACATGACCATCGAGGATCGTGAGTTCATCACTCTGCTCGGACCCTCCGGCTGCGGAAAAACCACCACCCTGCGTATGATAGCGGGACTTGAAACCCCCACCGAGGGCAGAATCACCATCGGCGATATGGTGGTTTTCGATTCCGAAAAGGGAATAAACATCTCCCCCTCCAAGAGAGACATCGGATTTTTGTTCCAGAACTATGCTCTTTGGCCTCACATGACCGTTTATCAGAATATAGCTTTCGGACTTGAAAATCTGAAATGGCCCAAGGACGAGATACGCAAGAGAGTAAACGAGATGCTCGCAATGCTCAAGATTGAGCAGTTTGAAGCGCGTTATCCCAGTGAGCTTTCGGGTGGACAGCAGCAGCGTGTAGCCATCGCGAGAACCCTCGCTCCCCGCCCCAAGGTGCTGTTTATGGACGAGCCGCTCTCCAACCTCGATGCCAAGCTGAGACTTGAAATGAGAGCGGAATTGAAGCGTCTCCACGCCGACACCGACTCCACCTTTGTCTATGTTACCCATGACCAGCTCGAGGCTATGACCCTCGCCACCAGAATATGTCTGATGAAGGTGGGTATTCTCCAGCAGTACGCACCCCCTCTCACCGTTTACAACCAGCCGGCAAACCTCTTTGTAGCCGACTTTGTAGGCAGCCCCACCATGAACTTTATTCACGGTGAGATAACCGCCGTAAACGGCAGTGAAATATCCGTTTCGGCAGGTGACTTGAAATTCAGCTACCACGCTGTTGAAACTTTCGGCGATATTGCGGTCGGCAAAAAGGCTGTTCTCGGTATCCGACCCGAGTTCATCAAGATAGAGGATAACGGCGCTCTCACCGGAACTGTTTATTCCACCCTGCCCTCCGGCATGGAGACTATCGTTCAGGTAAAGATGGGCGAGCAGATACTCACCCTCGTTATCTTCGGCGGCGTTGATTTCAAGATGCAGGAGTCCATTTCGATGAATGTCGTCACCGACAATATCATTCTCTTTGACGAGGATTCCACCTGCAAGCTCGCCACCGGCTCGCTTAAATTCTAATTTTCAAAAGGAGAGGGTCAAAATGGCTCTTGTAACTCTCAAATATCTGCTCAACAAGGCTCAGCAAAACGGCTATGCGGTAGGTTCTTTCAACTTTAACGGCATAGAAGACGCCCGCGGAATAATCGAAGCGGCGGCAGAAAAAAATTCCCCCGTTATACTGATGACCAGCGTGAGCGCTATGAAGTATATCGGCGGTCCCGATGCCGTAGTCGGGCTGATAAGAGGACTTGCAGGCAAGCTCTCTGTTCCCGTGGCGCTGCACCTCGACCACGCCGAGGACTACGATACCATCTGTTCCTGCGTTGACGCGGGCTACACCTCGGTTATGGTGGACGGTTCCAAGCTGTCCTTTGAGGAAAACATCGCTTTTTCCCGCAGCATCGTGGATTATGCGAGCAGATTCGGCGTTTCGGTAGAAGCCGAGCTGGGCAAAATCGGCGGTCATGAGGAGAATATCAAGGTAGATGAGCGCTCCGCCGCTATGACCGACCCCGATACCGTCGCGGAATTTGTCAAGCGAACCGGAGTTGACGCACTCGCCGTCGCTATCGGAACAGTTCACGGCTTTTACAAAGCCGAGCCTAAGCTGGATTTCGAGCGGCTGACCAAAATACGCTCCCTCACCGATGTTCCGCTGGTGCTTCACGGCGGAACCGGCGTTCCCGAGGAGGACTTTATCCGCTCGATAAAGTGCGGCATCAGCAAGATAAACGTAGGCACCGAGCTGAAATACTGTTGCAGTCAAACTGTTCGCAAGGCTATAGCACAGCAGCCGGACCAGATAGACATTCGCAAGCTGGTGGGAGACAATCGCCAAAACTGCCGCGATATTGTTCTCCACAAAATCGACCTTTTCGGCAGTGCCGACAAAGCATAACAGCTTTTAAAACGCAAAACAGACGTATCGAAAGATACGTCTGTTTTTTGTTGGTTAAATGAGTATTTTCAGCAGTTCATCAAGCGTTTTTATATAAAAATCGGGGGTTATTCCGCAGGCGGGGTCATAGCTGTTTTTGCGGTCTATCAGTATTCCGGTGATTCCCACCGACTGCGACCCCGCCACATCATCGCCTATCGAATCCCCGACAAAAACCGCTTGCTGCGGCAAAACGCCCTCCTGCCGCAGAATGTGATTGTAGAATTCGCTTTTCGGCTTATACACCCGCATATCCTCCGAGGTGTATACCGCATCTGTCGCAAAATCGTTTTCCGCCATGTTGCGGGCGAGCGGTGCCGAGTCACTGGTGGAGCCTATCACCACCCGAAAATGCTTTTGCAGCCTGCTAACAGTCTCCTTCACCTCGGGGAACACCTTTCTCCCCTCGAGACTGGCGAGCATTATTTTAACGTCCTCTTCGCAGGGGCGGTTGATGCCGTATTGTCGGTAAAGCTGACGCAGGTCATCGACATATATCTCACGCTCTGTCAAAAAGACTCCCTCATTAGCCTTATCAATATGCTTTCGATGCCATTTTTTCCAGTCGGCATAAAAGCTGACAGCGTTTATCGGCTCAGGCTGGAGAGCGAGTATCTTTTCACAGGCTTCCACCGAGCCGTTCGCCGTTGAAATAACAGTTCCGAAAGCGTCTAAAATAACCAGCTTTTTCATTTTTATCCCACCTTACAAACAGAATTATAGCATATCCCGCGGCAATATGGTATAATTTTATAAAACGCGCATGAGAGGGGAATTTACCATGAATTTTCAGGAAGTAATCGAAAACGCACGCGGCAGTCTCGGCTCGGTATGTAAGGCCTGCCCCGTCTGCAACGGCAGAGCCTGCGGGAATAAGATTCCCGGTCCCGGCTCCAAGGGAGTTGGAGATACCGCTATCCGCAACTACGAAAAATGGCAGGAAATACGGATAAACATGGATACAATCTGCGGACATGAAACGCCCGACACCTCGCTCGAGCTTTTCGGAAAGAGCTTTAAGTATCCTTTCTTCGCGGGGCCTGTCGGCGCTGTCACCCTGCACTACGGCGACAAGTATAACGATGTCACCTACAACAACACCCTCGTCAAGGGCTGCAAGGACAGCGGTATAGCCGCTTTCACCGGTGACGGCGCAAATCCCGCCGTTATGCAGGCCGCCTGCGACGCTATCTCAGCCGCCGACGGAATCGGTGTTCCCACCGTTAAGCCGTGGAACGTTGAGCTTGTCAAGGAAAAGCTCGATATATGCAAAAAATCCGGCTGTTTCGCTATCGCTATGGATATAGACGCGGCAGGTCTGCCCTTTTTGAAGAATATGAATCCCCCTGCCGGCAGCAAAACCGTTGATGAGCTTGCCGAAATCGTAAAAGAAGCGGGAGTCCCCTTTATCGTAAAGGGAATAATGACCGTTTCGGGCGCGCTCAAGGCTAAGCAGGCGGGAGCCGCCGCAATAGTCGTCAGCAACCACGGCGGCAGAGTTCTCGACCAGTGCCCCGCAACCGCAGAGGTTCTCGCCGATATAGTTGACGCACTCAAGGGAAGCGGCGTTAAGATAATCGTTGACGGCGGCATCAGAACAGGCGTTGACGTATTCAAGGCGCTCGCCATCGGCGCAGACGCAGTTATCATCGCGCGCCCCTTTGTCACCGCTGTATACGGCGGCGCGGAAGAAGGAGTTGCCGCCTATGTAGAAAAGATAGGCGCCGAGCTTGAAGATGCCATGACAATGTGCGGCGCAAAGAGCCTCGCCGACATCAACAGAGATATGGTTTTCATCAAGTGATTTTTTAAATCCATGCAAAAACGGCAGACACTTTTTCGTGTCTGCCGTTTTTTATTTTGCTTTTTGCTCGAATCACGGATTTTTTCTGCCAGCTCTGCCGGAGCGCTTCTGCGAGGATCTTTTCCGCTTTTGCTCCTTCAGATTGGTTTTGCTGTTCCCAAAGGAAATGGTCATCACAGGGTCGCCGCGCTGTTCTGTAAGCTGAACGCTTTCTCTCAGCTGACGGTCAAGCAGCTCCTGCTTCATTCTTATTCTTTTCAGCCTGCGCTGTTCAATCAATCTGAGATTGTGCGCCCTCACCAGCATCAATATTGCAAAGACGGAGATAATCACCACCGGTATCGCCAACAGCCAGTTTACGGCAAATGTCACCCTCGGCTGCGCGGAAACAGCCTCCGCTTTGGCGGCGGCAGGCTCGGGTTCCGGCTCCGGCTCAACATCACTGACCTTGTATTCCGCGTCAAAAAGCGCCAGCGACTTTCCTTCACGGTCGTAAAAAGCGATTTTTACAGCTATATCCTCGTCCAACCCAAAGGAATCGGGCGCTTGCAGCTGCGGTGTTATATCTATCTTAGCTATATCGGGGGAATGTGCCACAAAAAAGCTCTGCTCTGGAACAGTGACCTCTGACACAATCGTTCCCTCTCCGTCACGAACGGGGATAGCCTTATCCGCAAACTTCTTTACCTTTATCTCGGAAACGACATAGTTTTCAAAGCAATAATCCAACAGCGCTATCGTGTCGTTGAATTTCTCATACTGGGTGCGCGTGTCCATAACAACGCAGATAAGCTCCATGCCGTTTCGCTTGGCGAGCGTCACCATGGTATGGCGTGCCTCGGGAGTCCAGCCCAGCTTGCCGCCCTCTGTGCCCTCGTAGTAGTATTTCGATTCCACCAGCATCATGTGGTGGGTGCCGATATTTCGCTGAACAGGCTGTTTATTTGTCGGCAAAACGGAATAGCTCGTCGCCCCGAAAAGCTCACGGAATCCCTCTATCCCTATCGCCCAGCGGGTTATCAGAGCCATATCGTATGCGGTGGTGTAATGCTCCTTGTCATGCAGACCGTGGGCATTGACAAAATGCGAGTTCACAGCGCCTATCTCGGCGCATTTTTCGTTCATCAGCTGCGGGAAATCGTCTATATCCCCCGCCACATATTCCGCCAGACCGTTTGCGGCATCATTTGCCGATTCTATCATGGTGGCGTTTAAAAGGTCGTTTACCGTTACTACCTCTTCCTCGGTGAGAGCGATATGGGTGCTGCCCGGCTCTATCGAATGGGTAGCCTTGTAGGTCATGGTGTGCTTATCCTCGGGAGAACCGTTTTCCAGCGCTATGCCGCAGGTGAGTATCTTGGTTATGCTTGCGGGATACATTTTCGTGTTAGCTCCGCGTGAAGCTAAAACCCGCCCCGAATTCACCTCCATAACAACGTAGGTTTTTGAATTTATCGACGGCTCCGCGGCAAAAACCGAAGTCACCGAACAAAATATCATGGAACAGGCCGCAATCAGCCCGAAAAACTTTTTAATCAAATCGAAATCCCCCGTATCGCGGTAAAGCGTTTATCGAACATCGGCGAAAGTTTAAAATAAATTCTCAATTCTCCGATAGACAAATCGACTGTTGGTATTATATCATAGAATAATGAAAATTTGGTGAAACAAATCGAATTTATTCGTTTTAACCAAAAGGTAATTATTGCCAAAGTCATATTTTGCTCAAATATCATAGGAGAATAGAAAATGGATAAACTTAAAACCGAATACGGCTTAGCCGCCGCCTTTCTCAAAAGAATCAGCCTCTATCTGCTGACAGCCGCTCTCCTCTTCACTGCCGTGGCGGTGGCGAGCCATTTTGTCGTGTTTGCGATGATTGAGGAGGATTCCGGCGTGATAGCCGAGGTGATGGCAGAGATGGAAACGCTTTTCACCGAGTCTAAGGACATCATCGACGAAAGCGGAAATATCAATACGCTGAAGCTGTTTTTCAACAACTTTCTGGCTACGATGCTTTCCGTCGCGCTGGGAATCGTTCCCTTTATCTTTCTGCCGCTTGTCGCGCTGTTTACCAACGCGGCTCTTATGGGGGCGCTTTCCGCGGTGATTCAGGGAATGGGGATGAATGTATTCTCACTGATAATGGCGGCGGTTGTTCCGCACGGAATATTTGAGCTGCCCGCGCTGATAATAGGTCTTTCGCTCGGGCTTTGCCTTTGCAAAGAGATAACCGCCACCATTTTTCACCGTGGCAAGCTGCCGCTGACACTGCTCATTGAAGAAACTGTTCGCGTTTTGGTGCTTATAGTGATTCCGCTTTTGGCGATTGCCGCCTTTGTGGAAAGCTATATCACTCCCCTTTTGATAACTTTTGTAAAATAAGGAGGCTTTTCTGCGTGGAAATAAGCGTCTTTAAGGCTATCGGCCCGATAATGATAGGTCCCTCCAGTTCTCACACCGCGGGGGCGGCAAAGATAGCGCGGATTGCGCGTTTGATAGCGGGAGAAGATTTTTCCCACGTCAGCTTTGGGTTGTGCGGTTCCTTTGCCCACACATACAAGGGGCACGGAACAGACCGCGCCCTCGTTGCCGGCGCACTCGGCTTAAAGGAGGACGATGAGCGGCTTGCCGATTCCTTTGAGCTGGCGCGGAAAGCGGGCATCGGATTTGACTTTTACGATGATGAAATAGAGGGCGCTCACGAAAACACAGTAAGAATCACATTCCGCAAAAACGGCGGCACCGATGAGATAATAGGTTCTTCGATAGGCGGCGGCGAAATAAAAATCTGCATGGTAAACGGCTTTGCGACAGACATTTCCGCCCGATGCGACACCCTGCTGATAACTCAGCGTGACCGCCGCGGCGTGGTCAGCGATATTTCCCGTGTTCTCGCCCAAGACGGGATAAATATTGCCGCAATGAAGGTCAGCCGCAGTGCAAAGGGAGAAACCGCCTTCTGCACGATAGAGGTGGATAACGGCATTTCCGACAAAACAGCCGAACGGATAAGGAGCGTTGAAAACGTGCTTTCGGTTCATCTGATAATTGTCGGCGAAAGGGGAATTTAACAGTGTATCAAAATATCGGCGATATGCTCTCACTGGCGGAAAGCGGAAATATTCCGCTCTGGCAGGTCGTTTTGAACAACGAAATCAGAATTTCTTCCCTCGGCGAAAAGGAGATTTTCGAAAAGCTGGATTCCCACTACGAGGTGATGATAAATTCCGCTCACAAGGCACTCAACAATCCTATGCCGACTGTTTTGGGGCTTATATCCGGCATCAGCGCCCCGCAGAACCGCTATGCCGAGGAAAAAGGCGGAATCTGCGGCAGGCTTATCAACAAGGCGATGGCTTATGCCCTCTCATGCAGTGAGGTAAACGCCTCGATGGGCAGAATATGCGCCGCGCCGACAGCCGGTGCCTGCGGAATACTCCCCGCCGTGATAATCTCCCTCGGGGAACAGCTATCCCTTTCCCGCAGAGAACAGCTCAACGGTCTGCTAACCGCATCGGGAATAGGCGCTGTTATAATGAAAAACGCAACCGTAGCGGGTGCCGAGGGCGGCTGTCAGGCGGAATGCGGCGTTGCGGCGGCTATGGCGGCGGGTGCGGCGGTGGAAATGGTCGGCGGCAGTCCGAGGCAGGCTGTAAATGCTGTTTCCTTTACACTGATAAACTGCATGGGATTGGTCTGCGACCCGGTAGCGGGTCTGGTGCAGATTCCCTGCGCGCAACGAAACGCCTCACAGACGGTCAACGCGCTCCTTTCGGCGGATTTGGCGTTAGCGGGAATGACATTGCCGATTCCCGCCGACGAGGTGATAGACGCGATGCGCCGAGTAGGAAAACAGCTTCCGCCTGCCCTGCGGGAAACCGCTCAAGGCGGCATCGCCGCCACTCTGAGCGGCAAACGCATAGCCGAACAGCTTGAAAAGCCGTGAGCGATTTCCCTTTTTCCTCACGTTCGGTGCTTTTCGGAACAGCGTTTCGCTATACTTTTCGTAATAATGTGAGCTTTTTCGACAGATATTCAAACAAAAAGCGGCTCAAAAGAGCCGCTTTTTAGCTTTGCCAATATCAATGAGCCGAAAAATCCTTTCGGGGAAAATGCGGCAGTCCAACGCCATGCCGTGAGCGATTCCCCTTTTCCCTCACATTCGGCGCTTTTCGGAACAACGTTTTGCTATACTTTCCGTAATAATGTGAGCTTTTTCGACAGATATTCAAACAAAAAAGCGGCTCAAAAGAGCCGCTTTTTTTCGGGGAATATTCAGATAGCCTGCTGTTCAGCGCTGTCGGCGCAATCGGCGCAAATCGTGCAGACTCCGTAATATATAACGTCACAATCGGTCACGTCGCAGCCGATGTCAAGTGACATCAGCGTGTCCAAAACGTTTTTCGGCAGCTTAACATCGCTGACAGAACCGCATTTTTCACAGCAGAAATGGTAATGCGGGCGTGGATTGCCGTCAAATCTGTCGGGCGAACCGTTCACACGTAGTCTGCGAGCCATTCCCATATCGCAAAGCTGGGTGAGATTGCGATAAACGGTGGCAAGGCTCAGCTTGGGACATTCCCTACGCAAATCGTGATAAAGGGTATCCGCGGTGGGGTGTTCCACAGTGGAGCAAAGTGCATCGTATATCATTTTACGCTGTCTCGAATAGTTCATTCTATCACCACAAAATATAAAAGCTCAGTCTTTGTTCATATCGGCTATCGGCTTGAGATACTTGTTGGAATAGGTTTCGTAGGCAAAGGCATAGGCGGCATCGTTCGCCTCATGGATACTGCGGGCATATTCATGCGACTCGTAGTGAGCGCCAAAGCTCTCCTTGCTGCCTATTATCTCCATTCCGATATTAGAGCAGTGGTCGGCGATACGCTCGAGATTGGTGAGTATCTCATTAAAAGCAATGCCGGCGTTGATGCTGCAATTTCCGCTTTTCAGGCGCTCGATATGCGCGTCCTTCAAGATGCGAACCATCTCGTCGATAGTCTCCTCAAGCGGCTCTATCTCACGGGCGGCAGCCTCGCTCATATCGCTTTGAGCGCGGTTTGCTATCTCGATTATGTCATGCACCGCGCCGAAAAGTATATCCAGCTCGGCAACCGCGCGCTCGGAAAAGGTTACATTATCGTCAAACAGCTCCTGAGAACATTCCGCGAGATTGGTGCAGTAGTCGCTGATTCTCTCATAGTCCTTGAGCATATGCAGATGAACGGAAATCATCTTGCTCTCGTCGGGATTCATCGGCTCGGCAGAAAGCTTTACAAGATAATTTTCCAGCTTATCCTCGATTTTGTCAACAGTTTTTTCTGTTTCATTTATTCGTTCAAAGGTTTTTCCGTCGAATTTGGCTACTAGCTCCATAGAATCATAATAATTCTTGAGCGAGAGGTTAGCCATTTCGGTGATAAGATGCTGAGACTGCTGCAAAGCCAGCGAGGGCGAAACCATAAGTCTCTCGTCGATAAGGTCGAATATTCTCTCATCGTCGTTGTGAACACTGTTCTTAACGGTAGCGCAGGCGAGCTTTTCGAGCAGACCCGCAAAAGGAATAAGCACCGCCGTTACCACAATGTTAAAGGTGGTGTGGAAATTCGCGATAGTGGTTCTGGTAACCTTTTCAAACCAGAAATCCGGCGCGCCGAATATCGCTATAAACCCGTATGCGAATACGAGGAAAAGTGTGGTTCCTATAATGTTGAAATAAAGATGCACCGCCGCCGAGCGCTTTGCGTTTTTGCTGGCACCTATCGAGGCGAGAATAGGGGTGATGCAGGTTCCGATATTCTGACCCATGATAATCGGGAAAGCGCTGGAAAACGGTATTGCTCCGGTGGAAGCAATCGCCTGAAGCATACCGACCGATGCCGACGAGCTTTGTATAACGGCAGTGATGACAGCGCCGGTTAAAACGCCGAGCAGAGGGTTGGACATTGCCGACATCATTTCCGCGAATATCGGCAGTTCTTTGAGCGGCTCAACCGCCGCCTCCATCGAAAACATACCCGAAAAAAGTATGCCGAAGCCGAGCAGCATCTGACCTATCTCACGGCGAAAGGCTCTGCGAGACGCCATATAAAGCAGAATACCCATCAAAGCGGCGAGCGGTGCGAGATTAGCGGGCTTGAAAAAGCTCAACACAAGGCTTTGGCTCTCAATATCCGAAAGGCGAATGAGCTGTGCCGTAACGGTGGTTCCGATATTGGCACCCATGATAACGCCTATCGCCTGTCTGAGCTGAAGCATTCCCGCGTTTACCAGTCCGACTACGATAACGGTTGTCGCCGAGGAGCTTTGCAAAACGCCTGTAACGACTGTTCCCAGCAAAACGCTGGCAAAGATATTTCCTGTCAGCTTTTCGAGCGCTTTTTCCATCTTGCCGCCCGATAGCTTTTCGAGTCCGTTGCCCATGACAGTCATGCCGTAGAGGAAGAGGGCTACTCCGCCACCCAAAGAGATAAAGTTGAGTATAAGCATATTGTTGCTCCTTAAATTCTTTCTCTGTCTTTACTGCTTGCATATTCGGGGTACAAACTTATTGTACCATGAAACGTTTCAGTTCGCATTTGAAATGATTGACAATAATATCATGGACAAAACGTATCTATATGATATGTTTTGCATAATTCCCTGCAAAAAACGGTGATATTTCGGTGTCGGAATATGATATTCGTTATCAAAATTTTGCGGTTTGTATTGACCTTAACAGCCATTGGATTTAAAATATTATTGACAAAAATCACAGAAAGGTGGTCAAAAAAATGAAAAACATCAATTCTGTTATCGAACGGTATCTTGATAAAATTATTTCTTATCGCAGGCACATACATGAAAATCCCGAGCTGAGCCATGAGGAAAGCGAAACCGCCGCTTTCATCGCAAAAACTCTGCGCGAAATGGGTCTTGAGCCTACAACCGGCGTGGGCGGAAACGGTGTTACCGCAGTGATAAACGGCAAGGGAGCGGGAAAGTGCGTAGGTTTGCGTGCCGATTTTGACGCTCTCCCCATACAGGAAGTAACGGGATTGCCCTTCGCCTCCAAAAAGGCGGGCGTTTCCCACTCCTGCGGACATGATATGCACACCGCAATGCTGCTCGGCGCGGCTCATGTTCTGCTCGAAATGCGTGATGAATTTTCCGGCTCTGTCAAGCTGATATTCCAGCCCGCAGAAGAAGATGTTCTCAACTGCGGAGCGGCTCCCATGATAGCCGACGGCGCTCTCGAAAATCCCCATGTAGACGCGATGATAGGTCAGCACGTCTGGCCGCAGTATCCGGTAGGCCATGCCGCTATCCGAAACGGCGCGATGATGGCATCTTCCGACCGTTTTCATATCACGGTAAACGGCAAGAGCAGTCACGGCTCCGCCCCCGAGGACGGTGTTGACGCAATCGTTATCGCCGCGCAGATAATCACCGCCCTGCAAACCATCGTTTCCCGCAAGGTCAGCCCCAGAGACGCGGCTGTTGTTTCGATTGGAACTATCCACGGCGGCGACCGTTATAACGTTATCGCCAACAAGGTAAAGCTCGAGGGAACCTGCCGCAACCTCAATCCCGCGGTTCGCAACCTGATGCCCGAGCGCATCACAAGCATCGCCAAGGGAGTTGCCGAGGCTATGGGCGGCAGCTGTGAGGTGGAGTATTTCAAGGGCTATTCCCCCACTGTGAACGACCCCGCCATGTTTGAGCTGGTTCACGGCGTTATGCAGGAGGTAATAGGCGACAAGACCGTTGTTCCCGAAATGTCGGCGCTCGGCGGCGAGGATTTCTCTTTCTATTGCGAAAAGATACCCTGCGCCTTCTTCTGGCTCGGCGTTCAAACTCCCGGCAAGGAATTTTATCCCATTCACAACGGCGGCTTCTCCCCCGATGAGAGAGCAATCCCCATCGGAATCGAGATTGCTGTTCGCTCTGCGCTCGAGTTTTTGGCAAAGTAACCGCCGCAAACAGCATATTCACACAGAAAACCCGCAGACAGAAACAAAAACTGTCTGCGGGTTTTTGGCATTGTAGGCAGATTCAAAATAAAAAGCTCAAGCCGCCCACTATTGCGGACGGCCT
>CAZNJJ010000017.1:23414-31653 GCA_964573335.1 uncultured Oscillospiraceae bacterium
TTTTCAGACTTATCTGTGCCACAAACCGCTGAATCAGCGGAACAGAAATCTCTGGTGCGGTGAATACCGCATTGGGGATTTCTTTTTTGTACCTTGAAAAATGAATAGTCATACGACTAAAATATTTTAAAGCTCAAGCCGCCCACTATTGCGGACGGCCTGAGTCATGGTTGCCGAAGAAGGATTCGAACCCTCACAAACAGAGTCAGAGTCTGTCGTGCTACCTTTACACAATTCGGCAATGCTTAATGCAACGACATTTATTATAACTCATTATCGAAAAAAGTCAACACTTTTTTTACGGAAATAAATAGATTTATCCCTCTTTGGAAAAACTATTATCACTTTGCGCTTTGTGGGAGGGCTTTTATGCTCAAGGTTTTGGTCTTTTCATCAGAAAACGACGACAGGGAGCTTGACGAAATGGTTCGTCTGCTGGGCAGGCGGTTTGCCGTTGTCGCCTCGGGGAATGGGATACTGCATATTCCCGCGGGCGAACCGGAGCTGATTCTGCTGAAAGCCGATGAAAAACGGGAGTTGTCGCTTGGCGGCGGCTGTGTGGTGATGTCGTTTTCGCAAAAGATACCTCTGCCCGATATGAGCGGCTGCACGCTGTTCGCCTTTGAGCCGCTTTCGGCGCCTGTTCCGAAATGCAGGATAATAAGCTGCGGATTGCACCGCCGCGACACAATCACCCTCTCGAGCATCGAGAGCGACCGCGCCCTCCTCTCTGTTCAGCGGGAATTTCCCGCCGCAAACGGCGATATGGTGGAAATCGGCGAATATCCGCTTTTATACAGCGGAGAGCTTTACAGGGCGCTCATTGCGTCGGCGGCTTTGCTGCTGTTCTGTTCAAAGCCTCTCCCGCCCGACAGCTTTGAGCCGCCCCGTTGAAGCCGCACTATACTATTATAAATGCAATCAGAGAAAAACTCTGCTTCCGCAGCCGTTATCGAAAAATCCTTCAAATCTCTCGGCGAACATCTCGGTTGCCAATTCGCCGTGGCAATGGCAGGCACCCATGCGGCGTATTCCCATCAGCTCAAGCCGATGTATCGTCTCGGCTATTCTGCCCGCGCCCGACTCCATGAGGTGAGTTCCCCCTATGAATGTGTGTATCGGGCGTTCAAACAGCTTGGATACCCATTCGCAGGTGTTGAGAACTCCGCTGTGGCAGCAGCCGGAAAGAACCGCCAATCCCTCATTGCCCTCCACCACAACAACCGTTTCCTCACTGAACGGGTCGGTGAGATATTCTCTGCCGATTTGACATATCAGCAGCTCATTCGGCTTTTCAAAGCTGTTTGCGGCGGGAATACCGTTTACCATATACACCTTTTCGTGCAGGCGATGCACCCCCGGCTCAATGACATAATAGTTTATATCCCTGTCCATGAGATATTCTTCCGAAATTTTGGCGGAAATGGGGCGCAGTCTGCCGCTTTCGCGCTTGTATCTCGGCGCGAAAAAGTTTTCGCCCAGATAAACCTCTCTCGGCTTTACTCCGCTTTCGATGAGCGCTTTAACTCCGCCTGCGTGGTCGGAGTGACCATGACTGAGAACAAGCGCGTCAAGGCTGTCAAAGCTCAATCCGAGCGTCTCGGCGTTTTTGAGGAAGGTGCCGTCTGCGCCTGTATCGAGCAGCAGCGAAAAGCTGCCGTCTGTCAGATACATACTCAAACCGTATTGCGGTTTAAGCCGTTCGTCGGTCGAATGGTTTTCTATTACAGTGGTAACGGTGAATCCCATCGTTATCGCTCCTTTTCTGTCGGTTATCGCTTTCAGTATAACACATCGCAAGGCGATATGATACAATTTTGTTTTCCGCACAAAAAACAGGACGTGAAAAATCACGTCCTGCGCTTTATCGAACAGCCTGTTCAGCCTGCGGCACGCTCACGCCATTTGAGGTCATAAGGCTCAAAAACAACCTTTTCGTATGCCTCAACGTCCATGAGGGTTCCGTCCCAGTCGGAATGAATATCGCCGTTTTGCTTTATCAGTATGTCATAGAGAATATCATAGGTCACGCCGCTCACGGGATCCTTTTCAACTATGGTGGAATAGGGCAGAGTCTTGTGGTAGGTCAGCTCCATGCCGTGATAGTCAAAATGGAATCCGCAGCGCATACGGCAGCCGTCTAAGCCGGTATAGGGCGCGAGCTTTTTGAGATCCTGCAAAATTTTGTCGCTCTCCTGCTCATAGAGATTCTCGGGGGTAGTGGCTGTGTAGTCAAATCTGAACTGCACCGACGAGCCGGGAATCTTATGAAAACGCTCAAGATAGGGTGCAAGTCCTTCCGCGGGATAATTTTTATACAAAACGCAGTTTATTCTGAAAGGAACACAGAGCTTTGCCAGCAAACCGTCGTTGGATTCCTGAACATAATGCTGCATATGGCGCGAAACATTTATGCAGGTTATCTTATCCTTGTTTCTGCGGGTGAACTCGATTATATCCTCCTCCGACTGAAACTCGGAAACCGGCAGGGTGGTGTTGATATACACCTTGTGGGTGGTGGGAATTTTGTCGAGCATCATCTGCAGCGACTTTAAATCCGCAAAAGGCTCGCCTCCGGTGAAAACAAAATCACAATACGGCGTTATCGAATCCATTTTTTCGATGCTTTTGCATATTTTTTCGGCAGAAAAGCCCTCCATATCGGCATATTCCGCCTTGTTTATACAAAAAGGACAGTTATTCTTGCAGTCATACGGCACAAAGACGGTGACGGTAGCGCCGCCCTCGCGAGTTTTATATGGATTTCTTATCATAAGGCATCGTTCCTCTTCAGAATAGCTTTATCACAAAATATGAGCCGAAAAGCTCATAATAATTTTGATTATAACTCATTTTGAAAGCAAATTCAACATATTATTAAATAGTTGAACATTCTACCGATTTTTGGTCAATTTTTCATATTCTCGGACAAAACTTAACGCTTTCTTTACGAAAACCGCCCCCTTTAGTAATGGAATCTTAACACAACACAGCGTTATCATTACATCGTAAGGGTAATTACAATTATGCCTTTACAACCATTTTGAAGAGGAGGAATCATTTTGGTAACATTCGTTATTGGTCTCGTTATACTGTTTGTAGGCGCAGCCCTTTACGGCAAGCTCTGCGAAAAGGTATTCGGACCGGATGACCGCCAAACCCCTGCCTACACAAAGCAAGACGGTGTAGACTACATACCCATGAAGAGCTGGAAGAACTGCTTGATCAACCTGCTCAACATCGCCGGAACCGGCCCTATCATCGGACCGATTCAGGGCATCCTTTTCGGACCGATCGCTTTCATCACCATACCGATAGGCAACATTATCGGCGGTGCATTCCATGACTACTTCTCCGGCATGATCTGCCTGAGAGACGGCGGCTCCCAGATGCCCACCATGATCAAGAAGTACACCAACAAAAAGGTTTACTGGGCATACAACACCTTTGTATGTCTGCTGCTCCTGCTGGTAGGTGCGGTATTCATCTACACCCCCGGCGACATCGCAGCTACTCAGGTATTCGGTCTTTCCGGTGCTGCTACCGAGGCTTCTACCTGGATCATCTACGGCGTTATCTTCGTTTACTATCTCATCGCTACCGTATTCCCCATCGACGCTATCATCGGCAAGATTTACCCGATTTTCGGCGGAATACTGCTCTTCTCCGCAATCGGCGTTTTCGTCGGTGTATTCGCAAAGGGCTATCCCCTTGTTGAGCTTTGGGACAGCGCTTGGAGCTATCAGGGAATCATCAACTACGGAGATTACTTCGGTGCTAACCACTTCCTGCCTGTATTCTTCGTAACCGTTGCCTGCGGTATCCTTTCCGGTTTCCATTCCACTCAGACCTGCATCATCTCCAGAACCATGAGCAGCGAGCGTGAAGGCCGCAACACCTTCTACAACATGATGATCCTCGAGGGATTCATCGCTATGGTTTGGGCAGCAGGCGCAATGGGTATGTATAACCTCAATGCTACCACCGACATCGGCGCTACCGCAGCTGTCGGCGTTATCTGCAAGGACATTCTCGGCAACGTAGGCGGCATCATCGCTATTCTCGGCGTTATCATTCTGCCTATCACCTCGGGCGACACCGCTCTCAGAGGTCTTCGTCTTACCATCGCTGAGACCCTGCACATCGACCAGAGCACCAACGCAAAGCGTCTGAGCCTCTCGGCTGTTATCTACGCTCTCGTTGCCGCTATCCTTATCTGGGCTAAGTTCTCGCCCTCCGGATTCAGCGTTCTCTGGCGTTACTTCGCATGGTCCAACCAGACCCTCTCGCTCTTTGCTTTCGCCTGCATCACTGTTTGGATGTTCGAGAACGGCAAGTCCAAGTGGGCTTGGATGCCCCTTATCCCCGGAACCTTCTACGCATTCATCACCGTTACTTTCATCATGAACGCAAAGATTGGTTTCAACATTCCTTGGGGAATCTCTTATGTTATCGGCGTTTGCGCCGCTGTCGGCTACTGCGCTCTCCTTCTCTGGTATGGTAAGAAGCGCGCCGCTATCAAGCAGAAGTAATCTTATTAACATATCTGACTCCTTTCGTACCTACAATATCGCTTCGTCATTTTTGATGACGGAGCGATATTATTTTTTGAGAATTTTTCCAATTTCGCGCTTGACAAAGCTCTCTCGCCGCGGTATCATTATTTCACAGGTTAGCAAATGCTAACCCTTTCAGCCTTGCGTGACAACTGAAAGTGAATTTCGCCGTCGGCGCAGGGAAACAGATAAGATTTTCGAGGTTTTACTATGACTCTTTTAAACGCACAGGAAGGTAAGGAATATATCGTTGAACGGATAGACACCGACGATGAGGAGCTTGATGCTTTTCTCTTTTCGCTCGGCTGTTACAGCGGCGAGCCTATCACCGTTGTTTCGCACCTCAAGGGCGGCTGCATGGTGGCTATCAAGGACAGCAGATATAACATCGACAACCAGCTTGCCGAAGCAATCATTATCGGCTGATAGATTTCAGCCGATAATTTTTCGAGAAAGAGTTAGTGTATTATAACCATAGGTTAGTATTAACAAACCATTTGTTTTGTTGATTTTACAAATACCGAGGAGGAATAACAGATGAGAATTGCTTTAACAGGCAATCCCAACAGCGGCAAAACCACCATGTATAATGCCCTTACCGGAAGAAACGAAAAGGTAGGCAACTGGGCGGGCGTTACCGTTGAGAAAAAAGAGCACAACATCAAAAAGAGCTTTTACGATTTTTCCGAGGAGCTGATAGCAGTAGACCTGCCCGGCGCATATTCCATGTCGCCTTTCACCTCCGAAGAAAGCATCACCAGCGCTTATGTTAAAAACGAGCATCCCGATGTTATCATCAACATCGTAGACGCAACCAACCTGAGCCGCAGCCTTTTCTTCACGACTCAGCTGCTTGAGCTTGGAATCCCTGTTGTAGTCGCCCTCAACAAGAGCGATATTAACACCAAAAAGGAAACCGTAATCAACGTTGAATCTCTTTCCGCAAAGCTCGGCTGCCCCGTGGTATCCACCATTTCCACCTCCGCAAACGGACTCTCCGAGGTGGTAAAGGCGGCTGTCGGTCAGTATGGGAGAGGTCAAAAGGCTCCCTATCATCAGGGCATTATCGACATGACCAGCAAGGAGGCTGTTGAAGCCGCCGACAGAAAGCGTTTTGAATTTGTAAACGGAATCGTTTCGCAGGTTGAAAAGCGTAAAGTTCTCACCAGCGAAAAGAATGTGAGCGACAAAATCGACGCTGTTCTCACCAACCGCTGGCTCGGAATACCGATTTTCGCGGTGGTTATGTTCCTGGTATTTGACATTTCGCAGTCCACCTTCGGTCCGTGGCTGGCAGATATTCTCGTCGGCTGGATTGAGGGCTTTCAGGAAAGCGTTGCCGGCATGGTTGAGGGCGCTTCCCCCATCATGCAGTCGCTGCTCGTTGACGGCATCATCGGCGGCGTAGGCGCGGTTGTCGGCTTCCTGCCGCTCGTTATGATAATGTACTTCCTCATCGCTCTGCTTGAGGATTGCGGCTATATGGCGAGAGTTTCGGTCGTTCTTGACCCCATATTCAAAAAGGTCGGTCTTTCCGGCAAGTCGGTTATCCCCTTTGTTATCGGAACAGGCTGTGCTATCCCCGGCATCATGGCTTGCCGCACAATCCGCAACGAGCGTGAGCGCAGAGCCACCGCTATGCTGACCCCCTTTATGCCCTGCGGCGCAAAGCTGCCTGTTATCGCGCTTTTCGCGGGCGTATTCTTCGCAGACGAATCTTGGGTAGGAACCATGATGTACTTTATCGGCATACTGCTGATATTCTTCGGCGCTCTGCTTGTGAATAAGATTTCCGGCTACAAGAACCGCAAGTCCTTCTTCATCATAGAGCTGCCGGAATATAAAATCCCCAGTCTCAAGCGCGCATTCCTTTCGATGTGCTCCCGCGGCAAGGCTTACATAGTCAAGGCAGGAACCATCATTCTGCTCTGCAACACCGCGGTTCAGATTATGCAGACCTTCGATTGGAGCTTCAACGTAGTTGAAGAGGGAATGGAACACACCTCTATTCTCGCCTCCATCGCAACTCCCTTCGCGGTAGTGCTTATTCCTCTCGGATTCGGCGTTTGGCAGATGGCTGCCGCCGCTGTCACCGGCTTTATCGCCAAGGAAAACGTTGTCGGCACTCTGGCTGTCTGCTACGGCGTTACCAACTTTATCGACACTGAGGAGCTTGCTCTCACCGGCGGCGCTACCGAGGTTGCCGCAATATTCGGAATCACCAAGGCTGCGGCTCTCGCCTGCCTGATGTTCAACCTCTACACTCCCCCCTGCTTCGCCGCTATCGGCGCCATGAACTCCGAAATCAAGGACAGAAAGTGGATGTTCGGCGGAATCTGCCTCCAGCTTGCCACCGGCTACACCATCGCTTTCTTTGTGAACCAGATTGGCACCCTTGTCACCACCGGCTCCTTTGCCGACGGATTTATCGGCGGACTCATCGCAGTAGCCGCTATCATCGGAATCATCGTTTATCTCTGCATCAATGCCGACAAAAAGCTCAATGCGGAATACGCTCTCAGCGGAAACAAGGCATAAGAAAAGAGGAATTTTCTGATGGAAAATCTCATTATCGGAATAGTTCTCCTTGTTATCATCGGCTTTGCGGCACGATATGTCTACAAAGCAAAGAAAAACGGTGCAAAATGCATCGGCTGCCCCTCCGGCGGCTGCTGTTCCAAAAGCGGCGGCTGTTGCTCCTGCAAGCAGGATAGCGGAGAACAGCAGTAAACTGCCCCTCTCTACTCAGCTTTCCGAGGTTTAAGGCAAAGCATTTATCCGCTCCCTTTTCCTTTCATATACCGCCTTATTCCTCGGAAGCAAAAAGTGTAACTCCATAAGACTGCAAAAGGAATACCCCAAAGGTATTCCTTTTGCGGTTGCAGAGGCAAAAAACTGCCGAGGATTCGCTTTAATGAATCCTCGGCAGTTTTGTTTTATGATGCTTATTCGGTAATGTTTTTCTTAATGGTGAGGATATTCTGTCCGTCTTTATACTTGTAGTCGATGGAATCCATACTCTGCTTCACCATGAATATCCCAAGTCCGCCTATGTCGCGTTCCTCCGCGGAAAGAGTAATATCGGGGTCTTCCTTTTCGAGAGGATTGTAGGGAACGCCGTTATCTATAAAGGAAATTATCACGCTAAGGGGGTCTGTTCCCACCTCTACCCGCACCGTAGCGGGCCCTACCTCGGGGTCGTAGGCGTAGTTGGCTATATTTCCGAACAGCTCATCAATGGCTACATCTATCTCCATCTGAGCCGTCATGGGACAGCCGAGAGCCTCAAGCTGTTTGTCAACAAATTCCGTCACGGGAATTATATTCTCAACCGTAGCTTCAATAGTCAGCTCTTTCACAACATTCACCGCCTTTGGTATCATCTGTTTTTCGTATGTAAGGCAAAGCATTGTGATGTCATCAAACTGGTCAGCCTCGCCCACAAAGCTGTCAATATCCGCTTTCACCGCCGGCAAAAGCTCCTGCGGAGAAAGTGTGCTGAGCCGCTGAAGGGTTGCTTTGAGTCTTTCGTCGCCGTAAAGTTCCTCCTTCACGTTTATCGCCTCGGGAACGCCGTCGGTATACTGGAATATCTTATCGCCCGGCTCCAGCGTCATCTTTCCGCCGAAGAAGGTCATATCCTCAAGCCCCGAGAGATCATAGCCGGATTCCACCTCCTGCGG
>CAZNJJ010000018.1:0-31533 GCA_964573335.1 uncultured Oscillospiraceae bacterium
CGTTATTGCACTCATAGGGAATATCTTTTTCGTACTTAAAGCCGAGCTTTTTCATCACATTGCCCGATTTCGGATTTTCTACCGCGTATCTTCCCACGATTTCCGAAATATTCAGCCGACTGACCGCAAATTCAATAACCCTTTGCATCGCTTCCGTTGCGTAGCCTTTTCCTCGGTATTTTTTGCCGAGATTGTACGCAATCTCCCAATTTTCAACCTCTTCTTCATAATAAACAAGCGCTGTGCCAATCAACTCGTCTGTGCTTTTTAATACAATCGCAAATCTGTACCAATCCTGCTTTTCAATCTGCCCGAGTTCAAATAAAATCCATTCTTTCGTTTTTTCCATGTCATTGTGACTTGTCCAATATCGGAGTTGTCATTTTTATCCTCCCGAGAACCTTCGATTTATTGAACTCATTATACCACACCCACACAAAAATGCCGGAGACTTTCACCTCCGGCATTTTTGATTATCCAGCCGCCTCCAGCATATTCTCAATGAATATCCCATACCCTCTCGTCGGGTCGTTTACGAAAACGTGGGTCACAGCGCCGACCAGCTTGCCGTCCTGAATTATCGGCGAGCCGCTCATTCCCTGAACGATACCGCCTGTCAATTCTATCAGCTCGGGGTCGGTTATTCTGATTATCATATTCTTGGTGGGATTTGCGTCTGTCGCCGCCACCCGCTCTATCCTGATGTCAAACGCCTGCGGGCGGCTGCCCGAAACGGTGGTGTATATCATCGCATCTCCTGTGTGAACCTCGCTCCGCGTAGCCGTTTTCACCGGCTTGTTGGTCGCGGGGGCATAACAGCAGCTGCCGTATATTCCCGTTTTATCGTTTACCGTCAGCTCGCCTATCGTCTGCCCCGAGGCGAAAACGCCCCTCAGCTCACCCGGAAAGCCGCTGCTCCCCCTGCTGACTCCGGTTATCGTCACCTCCACCGCCTCCCCGCTCGAAAGCGGCATCAGTTCGCCTGTGTCAACATCGCATATCGCGTGTCCCAGTCCGCCGAAGGTGCCTTTCTGCGGGTCGTAGAAGGTCATTGTTCCGATTCCGGCGGAGCTGTCGCGTACCCACATTCCCGCGCGAAAACTCCCGTCAACGGGGGATTTCACGGCGGTCAGCGCGGTCTGCTTTTTCTCGCCGTTTCGGCTGAAATCCACCTTAACCGTTCGCCCCCCGCTTTTTTCGATTATCTCGCCTACTTCCTCGTTGTAATTCACCTTTTTGCCGTCTATGGCGGTTATGATGTCGCCTGTTTTTATTCCCGCCGATTTTGCGGGATTTACCGCCCTGCCGGAAATATCAAGGTCGCTCATTCCCACAACCATAACTCCGTCGGTGAACATCTTTATTCCAAACGGCGTTCCCGCGGGAATAACGGTATCCGGCTCTGTCACCTGAACACTCACCGTTTTGATGACCGCGCCGCCCGGGAGCGACAGCTTCATCGAATACTCATTTCCCGGCAGCGACCGCAGCTTTTTCGGCAGCTGCTCCGCCCAGCCGCTGCTCCTGATTTTGAGCAGACCGCCGTCGGGGGAAAAATCCGAGTCGGGCGCTACAAAGTATCTGTCGGGTATCATAAAGTTCAAAACCGCGATAAGCGCGAGTATTCCCAAAGCCACCGCAGTTATTATCACGGCGGCAAAATCGAATATCTTTTTCGCCAAAACAAAGCCACCTCCTTTTTGTTTTTCGAGAGCAGTTGCCCTCCTTGAATATCATTTCGCCTCCGCTCTCATTTAACAGCGGCAACATTTTGTCTTTTGGGCAAGAAAACGCAGAAAGCTCTTAAAAACGCCAAACGGGATTTTCTCTTTCCCATATTTGGCAAAAGCAAATTTGATATTTCGCTTTTATTATGCGCCCGAAAAGCAAATTATATTTTATATGAAAAACAAAAAAGGAACGGTTTTTATGCTTATAACTCTTTGGCGAACTCTTTTTCTGTTTCTGACCGTCTCGGCGGCACTTCGTTTTATGGGAAAACGGCAAATCGGAGAGCTTCAGCCCTCCGAGCTTGCCACTACCATAATGATTTCCAATATTGCCGCTATTCCCATTGAGAATATCGGCGCGCCGATGATAAACGGAATTTTGTCGATAGCTCTGCTCGCCTGCATAGAGGTGATGCTGTCGGCAGCTCTGTTGAAATTCCCCAAGCTGCGCTCTCTTTCGCTCGGAAATGTCCGCTGTGTGATAAGAGACGGAAAGGTTATCGAGCGGGAATTACGCAAGCTGCGCTGGTCGCTCGATGACCTGATGAAGATGCTCCGCGCCAACGGAATATTCGATATAAGCGAGGTGCTTTTCGCCTTTGTGGAAACAAACGGAAACCTCTCCGCCTATCAGAAATTCCCCAACAGAAACACCACAAACGGCACGATAGGCAAAAAGCCGCCCAAGGATGACGCTCCCCCTGTTTTGCTGATAAGCGACGGCAGAATAGACAAAAACGCCCTCAGCTACTGCAAGCTTAACGAGCAATGGCTTTACGACCTTCTCAAAAAAGAAAAGTTGCGTCCGAAAGATGTTTTTCTTCTCAGCTGCGACCGCAATCAAAGCTATCATCTGATAAAAAAGGAGAGATGTGATTGAAAAGGGCATATTTTGCGGCGGGATTTCTTGCCGCCACCGTTTTATGCTGTGCAATTCTCCTTTCGGCGCTCGGAGAGGAGACAAAAAAACTGCAAGGCGGAATAGATGCCGCCTATCACGCCGCCGAAACCGAAAGCGGTCTTGCCGAAGCGGTGGAGTATATCGGGCGGGAATGGGAGCAGCACCATCTGCTCTTCCGCATTATTCTCGGTAGCGACAGCTGCTTTCAAATCGAAAGCGTATTAGGTCAAATCAAAGCGCGCACAGCCATAGAAAAAGCAAAAAGCCCCGAGTTGTTCTCGGAGCTTTCATCACTTTCAAATTGTATCGAGCAGGAATGGCAGACTCAGCTTTTCACCTTTGAAAACCTTTTCTGAATCGGTTATTGCTTTTTCAACAGCAGCTTCAGCTCGTCCATAAAGGAATTGATGTCCTTAAACTGGCGATATACCGACGCAAATCTGATATAAGCCGCCTCGTCTATATATTTGAGCTTTTCCATTGCCATTTCACCTATTCTGCTGGTGGGTATCTCCTTATCGGGGAAATTTTGCAGCTCTGCCTCTATCTCATTCACAGCCTCTTCTATCCGCGCCACCGAAACGTGCCTTTTCTCGCAGGCGCGCAGCATACTGTTAAGCAGCTTATCACGATAATAGACCTGGATAGAGCCGTCTTTTTTCATCACCATCATGGGAATAGTCTCAACCACCTCGTATGTGGTGAACCTTTTCTGGCATTTCAGGCACTCTCGGCGGCGGCGTATTCTTTCGCCGTCATCGGCAGGTCGCGAATCTATTACCTTGCTTTCGGTGTGGGCGCAAAAGGGGCATCTCATCTGCTGTTCCTCCCTAAAGGAATACATCTTCGGGTATTCTTCGCTTTTGAATAATTATAACAAATTTTGTCAAAAAATTCAATATCATACCGCCACATGACCTTTTGAGATATTCGCCAGCTCGGCGCTCACCTCCTGCGAAAGCCGTCTGTAATCGGGCTGACGCCGATTAAGCCTCAAAGCCGCCTCCAATAGAAGCTGCGGCTCACATTCGATGCCGTCCTCCCTTGCCAAAACATTTCCCAAAGCATCGCACGCCGCAATCGAACCGACTATTTCGGCACAGTTATTCTTTATTTTCAGCGTAAAACAGGCGCGATAATCGAGCGGCATATTCTCGCTCAAAAACTCGTTTATTCCCTGCAAGCTATCCCCTCCTTTACTACAAGGATACAGCCTGCTTTGAAAATATAAAAGCAAAACCCTTCGTCAAAAATCCTGCTGTTCTTGCCGCTTTTTTCTCAAATCTCTCAAAAAACAGGGCGGCTCTGCCGCCTTTTGCGGTAAAGAGTCGCCCATTTTATAACATATCACAAATTTTCGATGAGATTTTTGAGCATAAACACACTCTCGCCTATCTCCTCGTCCCGCTCAAAATTCCAGCGGTAAAGCTCTGTCATCACAGCGCCGGAATAGCCCGATTCCTTTAATCGCCGCAAAAATCCCACAGTGTCAAAGCTGCCGTGTCCCGGCGGCAGGCACTCACATTCCTCGGTGAAATCGCTGATATGCAGATGCGCCAGATTTTTTCCCATTGCGTTCAGCATTTCGAGCGGCTCTCTTCCCGCCCTTTTCGCCTGCTTGCTGTCCAGCACAAAGCCGACATCGGGTATAGCCGCTTTCATCTCGCGGATAAAGTCAACACTTCCGCTGTGACAGCGCGCAACATTTTCCTGGCAGAGAATCACTCCCTCCTGCCGCGCCGCGTCACGCAGTTTTGCAAACCTCTCCCAATAGAATCCGCGTTCCAGCGGCAGAAAGCTCCTCGCGCCGTGAAAAACAAATATCTCCGCTCCCATTATCCGCGCCGCCTCAAAATATCGGCGGTATTCCTCGGTTTCATCGTCGAATCTGCGCGAATAGTTCCCGAAAAAGCTCACTCCCTCGCTCTCGGAGGTATATGGGTGAACAGAAACTATCCTCGCCCCAATGCTGTCGGCAGAAGCCTTGAGCCGTTTCGCGAAATCCGGCTCCACCTCACTGCGGGAATTGAAAAACACCTCGATATTCGGTATCCCCATTTCCACAAGGCGGTCGAGCGCCTTTTCGGTGAGCATCGGAAAAAGGCAGGAGGTTGAAGCGCCGACAAACATTATCTATCCCTCTTTTCACAAACATTTTTAGGTCGGGGTTATGCTGTTTTAAGCCAAAGCTATCTCACGATGGGGTATGAATAACCGCCGAAAGGCTGTCGGGTCGGGGTTATGCTATTCTGAGCCAAAGCTATCCCACGATGGGTCGCGAAAAAGCACTGTACTTTTCTAAAGAAAAGTACCAAAAGATTTTCAGGTCGAAGTTATGTTATTCTGAGCCAAAGTTATCTCACGATGGGGTATAAACAACCGCCGAAAGATTTTTGTTTCGGAGTCATGCTATTCTGAGCCAAAGTTATCCCACGCTGGGGTATGAATAACCGCCGAACTGTTATCGACATTATTTTACACCCAAATCAAAAGTTTTTGGGAGTGTCGAACCCTTTTTTCAAAAAGGGTTTGACTAATCCGCAATGCTTTGCCTGATTGAATCGGTTTTACCCGCTATCCCAGCGCCACGTCAAGCGCCATCATCACGACAAATCCCAGCAGAACGCCGAGCGAGGCTATATTTTTGTTATCCTCAAAGGACTCGGGTATCAGCTCCGAGCAGACCACCGACAGCATTGCCCCTGCCGAAAACGAGAGCGCAACCGGCAGTGCCTGCCGCATAGCCATCGCGAACACCACCCCGAAAGCTCCCGCTATCGGCTCTGCCATTCCCGAGAGCTGACCCAAAAAGAAGCTCTTTCTCCGTGAAAATCCCTCGCCAAAAAGCGGAAGTGACACACAAGCTCCCTCGGGAAAATTCTGCAAGCCTATTCCCAGCGCCAGCATCAGCGCCGTCGTCACCGAGCTGCCCTCAACGGCGAGCGCCGCCGAGCCGAAAGCCACCCCAACCGCCAGTCCCTCGGGGATATTGTGCAGCGTCACGGCGGTGACAAGCATGGCGGAACGCTTTTTTCCGCCGCCTTTGCTCCAAACGCCTGTCTTTGTCAGCAGAATATCCGACAGCATGATAAATCCGCCGCCGAGCAAAAATCCTGCCGAAGCGGTGAGCCAGCAGTTTCGCCCCAGCTCCTCCGCCAGTTCGATAGCGGGCGAAAGCAGCGACCAAAAGGAAGCCGCTATCATCACTCCCGCGGCAAATCCCATCATCACGTCCATCAGCTTTTTGTTTACCGATTTGAAAAAGAATACCACCGCCGCGCCCATCGCGGTGACGGCATAGGTAAAAAGGGTAGCCAAAACGCCCTGACAAACGGGCGAAAGCCCCATAAACCAATTCACAGCGTATTCCTCCAAACATAAGCGTTGTTTTCAGCTTATGTCGGACAAAGCGCCGATGTTAAAAACCGACAGATAAAAATCGGCAGAGCCGTCCGCAAAGGGCGACTCTGCCGAAATATTTTTATCCTTTTCGGCAGAGCCGAAGCCTTTTTTCAGGCGTTTTTCTTCTTCTGCCAAATCACCCAAAACATGGGCGCGATGCAGGTGGAAGAATAGAAACCGGATACCATACCGACTATCATGGGAACAGAGAACGAGAGTATCGAATCTACATTGTAGATAACCGCAACCACCGAAACAACCACCATAGCGGAAACAGTGGTAACAGAGGTCATCAGCGAGCGGGTAAAGGACTGATTCAAGCTGAGATTGGTCAGCTCCTCAACAGCCATTGCGCTGCCGATATTGCGCTTGTTCTCACGCACACGGTCGTAGATAACGATAGTGTCGTTGAGCGAATAGCCGAGGATAGTCAGACAAACCGCGATAAAGTTAGCGTTTATCGGCATTTTCAGCAGAACAAACGCCGCGAATACCATGATAAGGTCATGCAGCAGCGCGATAACAGCGGTGATACCCGCCGACCAGCCGCTTATCTTTCTGAATCTGATGCTGATATAAATAACCATCAGCAGAGCGGCAAAGGCGATAGCCACAAGGCATTTCGCCAAAAATTCATGACCGATAGTGGGATTTACAACGCTTATGGAAGCGGTTTCGATTTTGTTTGCGGCAAATTTTTCGGAGATGCCGTCAGCCAGTTCAGCCTGCTTTTCGGCGGTCAAACCGGCGCTGTCAGCGGTAGAAACAACCAAATTGTTTGAACCGGTGGCAATATCGGTAGTCTCCTGTATCGAAACAGACTGCCCGATTATCCCCTCGATGGCGTTTGCAAATTCTCCCTTGTCGATAGTTCCCTCGTAGGAATAGGTTATAATAGCGCCGCCCTTAAACTGAATATCCAGCGATATTCCAAACAGCAAAGCGCCGACAAGGGTGACTGCGATAAGCAGAGCCGAAACGGTAAAATATATCTTTCTGTGACCGTAAAAGTCAATATTCCACTTTTTCATCAGTTTTTACCTCCATACAGCGCGGGATTACGCAGAGCGCCGAAGCGGGAAACCGATTTGAGCAGCAGTCTGGACGCCAAAACGCCCATGAGCAGATTGAGTATAACGCCCACAAGCAGAGTATATCCAAAGGAATAGATGGTTCCCGAAGCGGAAACGCCGAACATAAAGAACAGCGGGCTGAGAATACGGGCGAAAACGCCGTCGGGCGGTCCAAAGGAGCCCATGAGTATCAGCGCGACGATGATAACGGTCACGTTAGAGTCAAGTATAGCGGAAAACGCTCTGTTAAATCCCGCTTCAATAGCTCCGTCAACAGAACGTCCGTTGGCAAGCTCCTCCTTGATTCTCTCGGCGGTGATGATATTTGCGTCAACGCCTATGCCGATAGAAAGGATTATTCCCGCGATGCCGGGGAGAGTCAGCGTAAAGGAGGGGAATACCGGGAAGAATCCGGTGATAGACGCAATCATCAGTATAACCTGACCTGCCAGCGCGATTATCGCGACAAAGCCGGGCAGACGATACATAACCAGCATGATTATCGAAACTATGCCGAAAGCGATAGCTCCCGCCATAACCATAGCGTCCTTAGCGCCCATGCCGAGTGTGGGGGAAATGGTGTTGTAGTTCTCGGTGACGAGAGCAAAGGGGAGCGCGCCGCCGTTTATCTTGTTTGCAAGCTCCATAGAAGAAGCGGCATCAAAATTACCGGTGATATAGGCTCTGTCCTCATCTATCTTGCCCTCTACCACGGGAGCGGAGATCATGGTGTCGTCCATCCATATAGAAATGCGCTCACCGGTGAGACGCTCGGTAGCCTCGGCAAACTTTTCTCTGCCGCTTGCTTTGAGCTTCAGCTCAACCATGTGCTGATTTCCGCCCTTTTCGTCCTGCGAATATACAGCGCTTGCCGACTCTATATCGGCGCCGCTGATAACTATTTTTTCAAGAGTGTCACCCGCGGGCAGACCCATTGCGTCGGTCTCCGCCTTTTCACGGAAGGTGAGGTTTGCGGTGGCACCCAATTCGGCTATTGCCTCCTCGGGGTTAAAGGAAACCTCGTCCGCCTTCCAGGGGAAACGGACAATTATACGATTCTTGTCATAATCGGTGTATACCTCACTGTCGGTGATATTCTGCGATACCAGTCTCACCTGTATAACCGATTCGGCGGCAGCCATCTCCTCACGGGTGGCGGTAACGCCCTCGGGGGGAGAAAATGTAACGTCAACACCACCGCGAATATCAATTCCCCAGCGGATGTCGTCAACGCCTTTAATCTTTGTTGTGGCGATGTCACCGTAAACGCTGTCCACGCCGCATATAGCGAGATAACCCATTGCGGCAATCAGCAGCACTACGATGAAAAACACCGGTTTTCCGACCTTTTTCACAATACAGCCTCCAGTTTTGCCCCGCAAAAGCGAGAGCTTTTCTTTTTTGCGTTATTTTCCTTGCGGAAAAGCCGAAAGCGGCTCATTAAAACCGCTTTCAGCCAAAACGTCAATGCAATCAATTATATAATTGTGTGCAAATATTGTCAACAAATATCAGACCTTGAGCTGTGCCTTTATTCCGAGAATATCCTTATTCTTTTCCAACAGCGGGCGGACATATTCATTGAGATATTCGCTCACCTGCTCGGGAGAACGCCCGATAAAGAGCGAGGGGTGCATAACCTCGTTGAGTTCCTCTGCCGAAAGCCCAAACGAGGGGTCGTTTGCTATTCTTTCGAGAAGGTCGTTCTTGCCGCCCTCCTCCTTTACCACCTTTGCGGCGGCAAGAGAATGGGTGCGGAGCTTTTCATGCAGCTCCTGACGGTCGCCGCCCTTTTTAACGGCGCGCATCATAATGTTTTCGGTAGCCATAAAGGGCAGCTCGTTCATAACGCGGGCCTCTATCACCTTGGGATAAACCACCAGTCCGTCGCAGACGTTGAGCATTATCTGCAAAATAGCGTCTACCGCCAAAAACGCCTCGCTCATCGCGATTCTCTTGTTGGCGGAATCATCGAGCGTTCTTTCAAACCACTGAACCGACGCGGTGAGAGCGGGGTTGGTGCTGTCAGCGATGACATAGCGGGCAAGAGCGCATATTCTCTCGGAACGCATCGGATTGCGCTTATAAGGCATAGCGCTTGAGCCTATCTGCTGCTTTTCAAACGGCTCCTCCATCTCCTTAAAGCTCTGGAGTATTCTCATATCGTTTGCGAATTTCGATGCCGACTGTGCCACGCCCGAAAGCGCCGACATAACAAACGCATCAACCTTGCGGGAATAGGTCTGACCCGAAACGGGAACAACCTCGTCAAATCCCATTTCCTCGGCTATGCGCTGTTCCACACGCTTTATCTTGGCGCTGTCTCCGCCGAAAAGCTCCACAAAGCTCGCCTGAGTTCCGGTAGTTCCCTTACTGCCGAGCAGCTTGAGAGAAGCAATGCGGTGGTCTATCTCCTCAACGTCCATCATCAGCTCGTTTATCCACAGGGTAGCGCGCTTGCCTACAGTGGTGAGCTGTGCCGGCTGAAGATGCGTATAGGCAAGCGCCGGACGGCTCTTGTGCGTCTCTGCGAAATCGGCGAGCAGAGCGATAACGTTTATCAGCTTTTTTCTCACCAGCAAAAGCGCTTTACGCATAATGATAATATCGGTGTTGTCGCCGACGTAGCAGCTGGTAGCGCCCAGGTGAATTATTCCCTTGGCGTTGGGGCATTGCACGCCGTAAGCGTAAACATGGCTCATAACATCGTGCCGAACCAGTCTCTCGCGCTCGAGCGCAACCTCATAGTTGATGTCGTCACGATGTGCCTCAAGCTCGGCTATCTGCTCATCGGTGATGTCCAGTCCCTCCGCCTTTTCGGCGCGGGCGAGAGCTATCCAGAGCTTGCGCCATGTGCGAAACTTCATATCGGCGGAAAAGATATATTGCATTTCCTCGCTGGCGTAACGGGTAGAAAACGGACTTTCAAACTTCGCGTACATTATATAGCGTCCTCCTGTTTCAAATGAGCGGGCGTGGAGCATAAGCTGCTCACATATTCATACAGATTAGATTCTACTACAAATGTCGTCATTCGGCAACTTTTGCGGCGAAATTTATTGAGGAACTTTCTTTCAAAACGTCAGCGCCCGTTTTTTGCCCCAAACAGCTTTATAAAGGCGGAAATCGCCGTTACCGCGCCGCTTATCGCCGCAATCTGCAAAAACTCCTTTGAGCCGAGTGCCGCGGTGACGAACACTCCTCTGCCAAACGGCAGATATATCGCCGCCATGAGACAGCAAAAGGAGAATATCACCGCAAGGAGCAAAAACGGATTCCCGAACGGATTAAGCTGAAAAAGGCTCTTTTCCTCGTTGCGGCACTCGAATACGAAAAATAGCTGTGACAGCGTTAAAACCGCCAGAGCGGCGGTTCGCGCCGCCAAAAGACTGTTCTCGGACTTGTAAAACAGCGAAAACGCTCCCAGTGTCGCTATTCCGATAAGACAGCCGCGAAAAGCTATCTGCCCTGCCATTCCGCCTGCGAACACCGATTCATCGGGGGCGCGGGGCGGGCGGCGCATCACATTTTCATCGGGCGGCTCAAGTCCCAGAGCAACGGCGGGCAGTCCGTCGGTTACGAGATTCACCAGTAAAAGCTGTATCGGCGTGAGAATAACCGGCATACCCATCAGCATACCACCCAGCATGGTGAGAACCTCTCCCACATTGCAGGCGAGCAGATAGCGCAAAAAACGCCTGATATTCTGATATATCACCCTGCCCTCCTCCACCGCCGCAACCAGAGTGGCGAAATTGTCATCGAGCAGTATAACATCTGCCGCCTCTCGGGTGACATCGGTTCCGTTTTCCCCCATAGCCACACCGATGTTGGCTTCTTTAACGGCGGGAGCGTCGTTTACGCCGTCTCCCGTCATGGCGGCTATCTCTCCGTTTTTCTTCAGCGCCTTTACTATCGCCAGCTTGTGCGCGGGTGTCACACGGGCGAAAACGTTTGTATCACGGCAGACCGCGCGCAGCTGCTCCTCATTCATGCCGTCCAGCATTTTGCCTGTCACGGCGCTCCCCTTTTCACCGACTATGTTGAGCTGCCGCGCTACGGCGAGCGCTGTTTCGGAGTGGTCGCCGGTTATCATAATGACCCGTATCTTCGCCTTTCTGCACTGAGCCACCGCCTCTGCCGCCTCGGGTCTCGGCGGGTCGAAAAGACCCATCAGCCCCAAAAACACCGTTTCCTTGTCCTTTTCCCCAAAGGCAAACCCAATCACCCGCAGAGCCTTAGCCGCCATGCGGCTGTTCTGCTCGGTTATTTTTCTTTCGGCGGCAGCATCAAGCGGAACAATACCCTTTTCGGTCATAACGCTTTTGCAGAGCGGCAACAGCTTTTCGGGCGCTCCTTTGATGAATACCCTTTCTCTGCCGTCGGAACAGCCGCCCCAAACGCTCATCATCTTTGTCTCGGAAGAAAACGGTGTTTCCCCTGTTCTGAAAAAATCCTGCTGCCGAATACCCGCGCTGTAAGCGGCTTCAAGCAGAGCTTTTTCGGTGGGTTCTCCCTCAAATTCCGTTCTTTCCGCTTTCAGGAATGATTTTTTCGGCGCTGTCGCTTTCGCATCGTTGCAAAAGGCGGCACAGCTCATCAGCTTGGAAAGGAGCGGTGAGCGTGCAGCTTTTTCCGCCGCTTCTTCCATGTCATATTCCCCGCCGAACACCGCCACTCGGCTGACCCGCATTTTGTTTTGGGTGAGGGTTCCCGTTTTGTCGGAACAGATAACGGTGGCACAACCCAGCGTTTCAACGGCGTGGAGCCGCTTTATCAGCGCGTTCCTCAGCAGAATACGCCGCACCGCAAGCGCCAGAGAAACGGTGACTATCGCGGGCAGTCCCTCGGGAACCGCCGCCACCGCAAGGCTTATCCCCGTTATCAGCATATCAAAGGGGGAATTTCCCTCTATCACGCCAATGGCGGCTACCGCGGCACAGATAGCGATACAGCTTATCCCTATCACTCTGCCGACATGGTCAAGCCGCTGCTGGAGCGGAGTCTGTTCCTCCTCTATATCGGCAAGCATACCCGCCACAGCTCCCATCTCGGTGTTCATTCCGGTGGCGCAAACCCTTGCTACCGCTCTGCCCGCCACGATATGAGTTCCCATAAAGAGCATACCCGCCTTGCAATTCTCCCCCTCGCCCGCCGCCTGTTTTGAAACGGCGGCAGATTCACCGGTGAGCAGCGATTCATCACAGCGCAGGCTGCTCTGTGTGAGAATAACGCAGTCGGCGGCAACGCTGTCACCCGCCGAAAGCTCGAGAATATCCCCCTCCACAACCTCGCTCGCGGGAATCTCCTTTAATCTTCCCCCTCGCCTTACCTTGGCGGTTGGAGCGCTCATCGCGGCAAGCGCTTCCAGCGTTTTTTCGCACCGCCACTCCTGAAAGAATCCCAACAATGCGTTTATCAGCACTATCGCCGCGATGGCAAGCGCTTCATGCGTTTCCCCCATCAGGGCGGAGGCGGCGGTTGCCGCCAGCAGTATCATCACCATCATGTCTTTAAACTGCCCCGCAAATATTCCGAGCGCGGAGCTTTTTGTTTTTCGCTCCAATCTGTTGTAACCGTTTTGCGAAAGCAGGGCTGCCGCTTCACGGTCGGTCAAGCCGAGATTTTCTTCCCTCATCATAAAAGAATCTTCCTCCCCTTTGCCGCGTCTTTTGGCTTGTTCACATATTTATTCGGGGCTTGTTCAAAATATGAGCAGATTGTTTTTGACATTGTCGGAGTTAGGGCGTAGAATATTCTCATCAAATCGAAATTTCACACGGAGGTGTTCTTATAAAATGAAAAACGGCTATATCCGTGTCGGCTGTGCAGCTCTCCGAGTAAGAGTTGCCGATTCCGCCTTTAACGCCGAGCAGATTATCCTCGCCATAGAAGAAGCGAAGCAGAACGAGCTTCATATTCTGGTTACGCCCGAGCTGTCTCTGACAGGCTCCACCTGCGGCGACCTTTTTATGCAGGGCGTTTTGCTCGATGGCGCTCTTTCCGCGCTGAAAACCGTTCTCGATTATACCGCAGGCAGTGACATGATAGTCGCGGCAGGTCTGCCGATAAGCTGTTTCGGCAGGATTTATAACTGCGCCGCGATAATGCAAAACGGCAAACTTCTGGGCGTTGTTCCAAAAAAGAATATCAACACCCCCGCCGAAATCCGCTGTTTTTCCCCCGCTCCCGAAAGAAACAGCCATATTTCTCTCTGCGGGCAGGAGATTCTTTTCGGAACAGATATAATCTTCTGCTGTCGTGAGATGGGCGATTTCGCTTTTTCGGCGGAAATCGGCGATGACATTGCACTTTCCCTGCCGCCCGCCGTTTCTCACACCGCCGCCGGTGCCCTGCTGATGATAAACCTCTCGGCTGACAGCGACTTTGCCGGAAAACCCACCCGCCGCCGCATGGCTCTCTCCGCACTTTCCTCTCGGCTCTGCTGCGGATATGCCTTTGCAAATGCCGACTATGGCGAATCCACCACCGACAATGTTTTTTCCGGTCAGCGTATCATCGCCGAAAACGGAGTGATAACAGAACACGCCGCTCCCTTTGACGAGCGCAAAATTATCTTCACCGAGCTTGACCTTTCGCATCTGTCCTCTATTCGCCGCGGGAACAGGAGCTTTTCGGCGAATTGCGGCGACAGTCACGACAGGGTGGAATTTTCTTTTCCCCTTCGCGAAACTCCCCTTTCCCGCCGCTATGCCAAATCCCCCTTTATACCCGAAAACGAGTCGGAACGTGACGAGCTTTGCGAGGAGATACTTAATCTGCAAGCGAGCGGTCTTGCAAAAAGAATAGAACATTCCCATGCGAAAGCCGCCGTTATCGGTCTTTCGGGCGGACTGGATTCCACCCTTGCCATACTGGTTTGCGCCAGAGCGCTCAAGCTGCTCGGTCGCCCCATGTCGGATATTACCGCCTTGACCATGCCCTGTTTCGGCACCACCACCCGCACCAAGGGCAACGCCGAAATTCTCGCGGAACGGCTCGGAGCGCGGCTTCGCACCATAGATATTGCCGAGTCGGTGAGGGTGCATTTTAACGATATAGGTCACGACGAATCCAATCACAATGTCGTATTTGAAAACGCGCAGGCGCGTGAGCGCACCCAGATTCTCATGGACGCGGCAAATCAGGAGAACGGTCTTGTCGTTGGAACCGGCGACCTATCCGAACTGGCGCTCGGCTGGGCTACCTACAACGGCGACCACATGGCGATGTACGGGGTAAACGCCTCTGTTCCGAAAACGCTGATTCGCCACCTTGTAAATTATGAGGCGCGCAAAACTTCCGACCGAAAGCTGAGCGCCGTTTTGCTGGATATACTCGACACCCCCGTTTCGCCAGAGCTTCTTCCCGCCGAAAACGGTGAGATAGCGCAGAAAACCGAGGATTTGGTAGGACCTTATGAGCTGCACGACTTCTTTATTTATTACGCTGTCGGCTGTCATTTTTCGCCAGACAAGATTTTCAGAATAGCAAAGCGCACCTTCGCCGAAAGCTATGACGATGCCGTTATTCTAAAGTGGCTCAAAAACTTCTACCGCAGATTTTTCAGCCAGCAGTTTAAGCGCTCCTGCCTGCCCGACGGTCCTCAGGTAATATCCTTTTCCCTTTCGCCGCGCGGCGGCTTGAATATGCCGTCCGACGGCTGCGCCGACCTTTGGCTCGCCGAGGTTGAAAAGCTCTGAAAAAACAAAAGCACCCGCGACAAAACGGGTGCTTTGCTTTTAAATGCCGACTTATCCTTTATAACAGGTGATGAAATGTTTAAAATACCGCAGGAAACTCCCCTTTTCCCATATCTTAAAACCCTCTCCGACCCCATTTTCATCTACGGAATGGGCAACGGCGCAGAAAAGCTGAAAACCGAGCTTGATGCGGAGGATATTCCCCTTGCGGGAGTGTTTGCCAGCGACGAATTTGTGCGCGGGCACAGCTTTTTGGGACATAAAGTGATAAAATATTCCGATTTGCCGAAAAACGCGGTTATTCTGCTTGCGTTCGGCTCGTTTTTGCCGGAAATGCTGGAGCGATTTGACAAAATGGCGGCAGAACACCGATTTTTCGCCCCCGACCTGCCGCTTTTCGGTGAAGAACGCTTCTGCCATGAAGCGCTGTCGGCGAAAGAGCGGGAAGCGGCAGCCGCCTTTGAACTCCTCGCCGATGAGCAGAGCAGGCTTGTTTTCAAGAACACCCTTCTCCACAAAATCAGCGGCAAAATCGGCTATCTGCGTGAAATGGAAACGCCCAAAAGCGAGATATACCGAAATCTTCTCCGCATCGGCGAAAATGAAGATTTTCTCGACCTCGGCGCCTATGACGGCGACACCGTGCGCGAGCTTTTGAGCTATACCAACGGCAATTTCTCTTCAATAACCGCCCTCGAACCCGACCCCAAGAATTTTAAAAAACTGTCGCAAAAAACTCCGCAGGCACTTTGTCTCAACAAGGGAGTTTACAGCTTTCGCGGCGAAATCGCCTTTTCCACCGAGGCAAGCCGCAATTCCTCGGTGAATATAGGCGGAAAGCGAACGGTGGAGGTGGATACCATAGATAATATAGTGGGCGCTCACCCGATAAGCTATATCAAAATGGACGTTGAGGGCAGCGAGCGTGAGGCTCTCCTCGGCGGAATAAAAACCATACGCGAACAGCACCCAAAGCTGTTCATTTCCGCCTACCACAAAATGTGGGACATTTTTGAATTGATAAACCTTTTGCATGATATTGAGCCGAGCTACAACATATATCTGCGTCATCAGCCATATATACCCAACTGGGAAACCAATATCATCGCTATTTAAGCGCAAATCCCCCAAAAAGAATCACTTTTCGTATTTTCAGCGCGAGATATTCCCGATAGAATATCTCGCGCTTTTCTTCTGTTTTCGCCTATTTGTATATTCTTTCGCCGATTTTTGGCTTGAATCACCTTTTGTAAATTATCAGTTCTACATTTCGTACTTATATACTATTTGCAAATGTGCTTCAAGCCTTCCGTTTGCTTTTCTTTGCATTTTCCGGCTCGGTGTCTTTACTTTAAGTAATTTTATATGTTTTGTTGTATTTTGTATAATTTCGAGTCGCTTTATTTTAAATTGTAGTATTTTGTCCTCTTTAGGATTGTAATTATATTTAATCATTATCCGAATAGTTATATATTCTTTCAAGCGATTTCACTTTCTTTTGCTGCTTCTGTCATCTGCCAATGTCGTCTTTTCCGCTTAAGAAATGACAAACGCCCGAGAAATGTCGAGCTTCGTATATTGCAGCTCGTTTCCCGAAATCGCATAATTTCACGCCGATATTATACATTTTCTTCGCGAATTTGTAAATAGTACGTTTTGTAAAGCTGAATTATTGCGTTTTGTAGTTTTTATCACAAATTATACTGTGTTTCGAGCCGATTTTGGGCAACAAAAAATCCGCGCATAAAGCGCGGATTTTTAATTGTCTGAAATCAGAACATCGTATTGAGTATTCCGTTGGTGGTATAGGTGTAATTATAACTGCCGTTTGCGGTGTATCCCGAAACAGAAGCGTTATTCACCATCATAGCCGCCTTCTGCGCCACTCTCGATGCGTAGGAGTTATTGCCGGAGAAAACCGCTTCCAACTCGCCCATGCTCGCCTTGGAGAATTTCTCCTCGTCGATGGTCAGCTTGTTGTCCTCGCCAACAGTAATTCCGATTCTGCTCAACGCACCGGAAGAAGCGGAAGTCATGCTGACTACAGAAACGCCCTTCTGCAAGAGCTTGACATCGTTCACCTCTGCCACATCGGAAATGCTGTCGTTATAAGCCGAAACAAAATTCTTTGCGGCGGCGGCAATCTTTTCACGGTTCTCCTCGGTATCCTTAGCGTAAAGCGCGGGATTTGAAATCGCCGAGCCTGCCTTGTTCAGCTCAAGAGCCGATTTTCTGACGGAATCAACAGCCTCTTTTTCGGCAGTGGTATCCTCGGCGTTCATCTGCGAATAATACTTATTCACCAGCTTGGAATAAGCACCGCTCTTCATCAGCTCGAGGGTGGTGAAAGAAGAAGAAAGTCCCGAAAGGATACTTCCCATTCCATTGAGCTTGTTGGCACTGTTAAAGCCGGAAATGAGATTGCTGTTATAGTTTTTCTGATTTGCGGCTATCAGCTTGGAAACGTCTTCTTTTGTTATCTTCTTATCAGAGGTACTCTTTTTCAACGCAGTGGATTCGCTGCTTTCCGCCGCCTTTTTAGTGGTTTCGGTCTGCGAATAGGGCGAAACATAGTTGTAGCTGTTTATTCCCGAAAAAGCCATAAGCTCTCCTCCCTTTAATATATAGATTTACATCTTCATAATATCACCCGCATTTCGCATAGTCAAGGAAAATTATTCCTTTTGTAAAGATTGCTTTTTCAAAAAGCTGTATCATTTTATACTGTTTATTGAAATTTTTGTGTTATAGTGTTAGAATTGTATTAAAAATTTTTCAAAGGAGGGAACAGCTTGCGCCAAAAATCCGACTCCGCTCTGACCTATGCTCCGCTTTTTCGCAATGCCGGATTTGAGCCGGAAGATTTCTCGGTCAAGCGCTTTAAGCGCGGAGAGGAGCTTTGCGATATAAACGACGGTGTGCTTTCCGCCTGCCTGATAGTCAGCGGGCGTGCCGACGTTTTCAGCATCTCGCCCGACGGCGGCGAAACGGTCCTCTCAACCCTTTTCCCGGGAGACTGCTTTGGAATAAGCAATCTCTTCGGGCAGGAACTGGTCACCCGAGTTGTCTGCGCGGTCGGCTGTGAGGTCGCTTTTATCCCCAAGAGCGTTATCCGCGAAAAGCTCGCCCAAAACAGCCTATTCTGCGAGCGGTATATGCGGCTGCTGAACAGCAAACTGACCTTTCTCACCACCCGTATCGCTGTTTTAACCGCGAAATCCGGTCGAGCCAAGCTCGCTCATTATCTGTTGAGCCGCTGCGATGAGGAGAATACCGTTCACCTCACCTGTTCCAAAGAGCAGCTTGCCAAGAGCCTTGATATGAGCCACGCCGCGCTTTTTCGGGAATTTTCGCAATTTGTAAAGGAAAACATCATCGAATGTGACAAAAATATCGTCAAAATCATAAAACCGGATATTCTCTCCGGCTTTATATCCCACAAAAAGGAAAGAGGTAACATTAAATGAAAAAATTTGCAGCATTTGTTTTAGCCGCCCTGCTCTGCTGCGGCTGTGCCGCCAAAGCTCCCGCCGAATCGGCAGCGGAAAGCAGCTCTGCCCCGTCCTCCTCGCAGAGCGTGTCCTCCGAGGCGGAACCCACCCCCTCCCAGCCGGAGAAAACCGATTCCCCGATAAGAGTTGCGGCGCTGAAAGGTCCTACCGCAATGGGACTTGTCAAGCTGATGGAGGACGACAAAACTGTCGGCAGCTGTGATTTCGTGATAGAAGGCTCGATAGATGCCGTCACCCCAAAGCTGCTCAAAGGGGAACTTGATATAGCGGCAGTTCCCGCCAACGTTGCCTCGGTGCTTTACAACAACACCAAGGGACAGGTTAAGGTTTTGGCAATAAACACGCTCGGCGTTCTTTATATAGCGGAATGTGGCGACAGCGTTCATTCGGTTGACGACCTGCGCGGAAAGACCATCTATTCCGCGGGAAAGGGTGCAACGCCGCAGTACGCGCTGGATTTTGCCCTTTTCTCACACGGAATCAACCCTGAAACCGATGTCAACATCGAATATCGCTCGGAACACGCCGAGTGTATCGCTATGCTCACCCAAAATCCCGATGCGGTTGCAATGCTGCCCCAGCCTTTTCTCACCACCGCCATGCTCAAAAACGAGAATATCCGCATGGCTGTTGATTTGAATGACGCTTGGAGCGAAAAGAGCGGTCAGCCGCTTCTCACCGGCGTTGCCGTTGTTCGCAGTGAATTTTTGGAACAGCACCCCGAGCAGGTAAAGGAATTTCTGCGCCTCTATCGTGATTCTGCCGAATATGTCAATGCCAACACCGATGCCGCGGCGGCACTCATCGGCGGATTTGACATCTTCCCCGAGGCGGCGGCAAAGCGCGCTCTGCCCTACTGTGCCGTCACCTGCATCACAGGCGAGGAAATGAAGGATATGCTTTCCTCCTATCTCGGCGTTCTGTTTGAGCAAAATCCAAAGTCTGTGGGGGGAGTTCTGCCCGATGAAGACTTCTACTACCTTGGCTGATAAAATCGGAAAAGCGGCTCTCTCGGTGGCTTTTTGGCTGATTCTGTGGCAGATTTTGTCTGTCGCGCTGTCGCAAAAGCTGCTGCTCTGTTCCCCGATTGAAGCGCTTTCAACCCTCTTTCGGCTCTGTCTCGCGCGGGAATTTTGGCATATAATAGCCATTTCCCTTTGCAGAATACTTTTCGGCTTTGCCATGGCAATTCTCATCGGAACAATTCTCGCGGCGGCTGCAGGGAAATTCGTCATTATAAAAAATCTGCTCAGTCCCGCGGTTTTCGCCTTAAAAAGCGCGCCGGTGGCGTCTTTCATCATACTTTTGCTGATATGGCTCTCGTCGGAATCGCTCTCCGCGGCGATTTCCTTTATGATGGCTGTTCCGCTGATATACGAGAGCGTTCTGGCGGGAATCTCGGAGGTAGACTCTAAACTGATAGAAATGGCTGATATTTTTCGCCTGCCGCTCCTTTTCCGAATCCGCTGTATCTATCTCTCGCAGATAATGCCCTACTTCAAAACCGCCTGCGAAAGCTCGGCAGGGCTTTGCTTTAAGGCGGGAATAGCGGCGGAGGTCATCGCAATGCCGCGCAACAGCATCGGCGAGCAGCTCTATCAGGCAAAAATCTATCTCGACACACCCGAGCTTTTCGCCTGGACTATCGTTGTAATACTGCTCAGCGCCGCCTTAACGGGAGTTATCTCCCCGCTTCTCGCAAGGCTTGTAGGCGCGCTCGAAAGGATGTGAGGGCATGGCTGTAACAGCGTCGCAGCTCACCGTAGGATATAGGGAAAAGGTTGTTCTTACGCGGTTTTCCCACAGATTTGAGGATAACAGCGTCACTTGTATCTTTTCCCCTTCGGGAAGCGGAAAAACCACCCTGCTCCACACGATAGCGGGGATTATCCCGCCGCTCGGCGGCAGTCTCACAGTCGATTCCAAAAGAATTTCGATGATTTTTCAGGAAAACCGCCTGCTGATGAATCTTACGGCGTTTTCCAATGTTAAGCCGGTCTGCCCCGAAAAATCCGCCGAGGAGATAGAAGCGGCTCTCGCCGCAGTCGGCTTGGGGGAGGACATTTACACCCCCGTCAAGAATTTCAGCGGCGGAATGTGCCGCCGAGTCGCGGCGGTGCGGGCATTGCTTTACGACGCGGATACCTACCTCTTTGACGAGCCGTTCACCGGATTGGACAGCGACAGCGCCGATGCGCTTATCCGCCTTATCAAGCGATTCTGCCATGAAAAAACGGTAATCATCGCCACCCACGACGAATCACTCCCGCAAAAGCTGGACGCCGGAATTCTGCGATTGTAGCTTAGCATACTCAAAAAGGACTGCCTTTCGGCAGTCCTTTTTCTTCATATAAACTTTCCGTAATATATACAAAACGTATTTTCAAGACGAAATTGCTGACAAATTCCATGCAAAAAGCCTTTAAAATGCGATTTTCTTCCGAATATGGCTGCTTTTTCGCAAAAAAGCGAATTTTGGCGTGGGTTAGTCTGAAATTTGCCACTAATAATCTTTTGCTGTCCGCCAATACTATTTTTGCAAACGCAAGAATGTTTCGAAAAAGAGAATACAAAACATTAAGGAGAATTTATCATGTCTAATAACAACAGCAATAAGATTGTAGTTCCCGAGGCAAAGGCAGCTATGGAGAAGTTCAAGATGGAAGCCGCCAACGAGGTTGGCGTAAACCTCAAGCAGGGCTATAACGGCGACCTCACCTCCCGTCAGGCAGGTTCTGTCGGCGGTCAGATGGTTAAGAAGATGATTGAAGCCTACGAAAACTCCATCAAGTAAATTCCCGTTCCGCGAAAAAACGCGGTCTTGCCAAAAGGCAAGGCCGCGTTTCGCTTTTAAATTGAATTTTGTCGCCAAGTCACAACTCAAACGCTATTGTCTTATACCTCTCGCCGAATTTCTCCCGCAAAAATGCTGTAAGCGCGCCGACATTCTCCACATCGACCTTTCTTATCACAGATGCCTGTCCGGCATTGCAATAGAACATCAGATAGTCACGGCTTTCATACAAACGGTATATCCTGTCGTATTCTATCGTTGAAACAGTTTTCGGGCTTTCGCTCCTCACGGTCATTTCGCTATCGAAAAACTCGATTTCGGTCACGCTGTCAAGCAGCCCCGTCTTATCGGTGGAAATGCGAACAGAATATTTTCTCTCGATTCCCGCACAGCGCAGCAGCATCAAAAGCAGGAACAGCACCACAGTCAAACCCGCTGTCACAGCGATGCCGCTTCCGTTTGAAAAGGATAGCAGCGCCGCGCAGATAGCGGAATAGCAAAAAGTCAACAAAATTCGGTCGGGATTCTTAAAAAATGACGTTATGTATAAAAATTTGTGATAATCACTTTTTGTCAACGAGGTTTTTACTGCGAAAATTGACATTTTATTGCAAATTCACTTCTTTCGGCGGTGAATATTACGATACGCAGAATTTTCCGATTTGTATATTCAGCGTTTAAAGGTGACTTCATCCAGCTTTTTTCGAACTGTTTCGGAAATCTCATCATATACCCTTTGAAAGCGACAGCTTCCGCGCTTGCAGGAGGTTGCCTCACATTTGCAGATGTGGTTGGGATCAAGACAGCGGGAAAAGGCATAAGCTCCCTCAACAGTTTCGATAACCTCTCTCAAGGTTATCTCCTCTGCCGGACGTGCCAGCTCATATCCGCCCTTTGCGCCCTTGTAGGAACGCACTATCTGTGCCGAAACCAGCTTGTGCAGAATCTTCAGCGTAAATCTCGGGGTAACTCCCGTCAGCTCTGCTATCGCGCCCGCTCCCAGCTTTTGCGTCTGAACAGCGAGGCAGTCAACTATTCTCACGGCATAATCCGATTCCAAAGTGATATACATTTTTCACTCACCTATCAGTCAAGAAAATCGCGCAGCTTTTTGGAGCGGCTGGGGTGACGCAGTTTTCTCAGCGCCTTTGCCTCAATCTGGCGGATTCTCTCACGGGTAACCTTAAATTCCTTGCCGACTTCCTCAAGAGTGCGGGAACGACCGTCCTCAAGACCGAAGCGCAATCTCAAAACCTTTTCCTCTCTGGGGGTGAGTGTGTGCAGAACCTCCGACAGCTGCTCTCTCAGCAACACATGAGAAGCCGCGTCCGCAGGTGCGGGAGCATCATCATCGGGAATAAAATCACCGAGATGGCTGTCCTCCTCCTCACCGATGGGGGTTTCGAGCGAAACAGGCTCCTGCGCCACTCGCATTATCTCTCTTACCTTCTCTACCGGCATATCAATTTCTGCCGCGATTTCCTCGGCGGTAGGCTCATGTCCGTTTTTGTGGAGAAGCTGAGAAGAAACCTTCTTCACCTTGTTTATCGTTTCCACCATGTGAACGGGGATTCTGATAGTTCTTGCCTGGTCGGCTATCGCTCTGGTTATCGCCTGGCGTATCCACCATGTAGCGTAGGTGGAAAATTTGAATCCCTTGGTGTGGTCAAACTTTTCCACCGCCTTGATAAGACCGAGATTTCCCTCCTGAATAAGGTCAAGGAAGTGCATACCTCTGCCTACATAGCGCTTTGCGATAGAAACAACAAGACGCAGATTAGCCTCCGAAAGACGCTTTCTCGCCTGCGGGTCGCCGTTTGCCATTCTCACGGCAAGCTCAACCTCTTCCTCGCTCGAAAGAAGCGGAACACGGCCAATCTCCTTTAAATACACCTTAACCGGGTCATCAATGCTTATTCCCTCCGCGGAAAGGGAAGACTCCATATCCGCCTCTGTGGGAACGGAAAATTCCTGTTCGATAGTGGCGGTATAGTTCTCTACTATCTCTACGTTGCAGCTCTCGAGGGTTTCGTAGAGCTTTTCCATCTGTTCAACGTCAAAATCCAGTTCCTCAAGGGCATCTGTTATCTCGCTTGTAGTCAGCTTGCCCTTGGCTTTTCCCTGCTCTATAAGGTCCTTGATAGTGTTCTTTTCCTGTGCGGCCACCTTATATCCTCCTGTTCTTTTTGGCGGCGATTCCGGCGATAAAGCTCTGAAGCTCATCTTTTTCCATGGAACCGACCTGCTCGTCTGTGCGTTCGTTCTGCTTTGAAAGAATAATGTCGATAAACTGCTTCGCATCGTCCATATTATAGCTGTAATCTCTCGTTGTTGCGAGAATGTGCGACAGCCAGCTCATCTGCTCGGTGGAAAGCCTTGACGACAACATCATCATATCAATGCTCTCTCCGTTTACTATCCTTTCTATCAAAACCGCGAATAGCTCACGGTTAAAATCTGTCACAAATTGGCTCGGAGCAATGCTCATTGCAATTTTTTCGGCGCAATCGGGGTTTTTCATCAAAACGGCGATTAGCTTATCCTCTGCCAAAGCGTAGCGCATATTCGCCGCGCGCTGAATATCCTTTCTCGCGTTTGGCTGCTCCTGCGCGAATATCTTCAAATCCTCGTTGAATTTCTTCTGCTGAACACGCTGCTTTTTTTCGCGCAGCTTATCCACCTTTTCGAGAATAAGCCCCTGAGTAAGCCCCATTTCGCTTTCGATTCGGCGGGTGTATATCTCCGCTTCTATATGATTTTCCAGCTTTGCCATAATATTGCAAAACTCGTTGATGAAATTCACTTTTCCGTCGTCTGTGTCGGGCGGAAAGCGCTTTTTCAAAAGCTCTATCGCGTATTCGGTGGAATTTGCGCTGCCCTCCACAAGCTGTTTAAACCTCTGCGCGCCGAACCGCTTAATAAATTCGTCGGGGTCTTTGGCGTTGGGAATATTAAGCACCTTGATACGCAATCCCACCTCGGAAAGCAGTCTCTCGGCTCTGTCGGTCGCCTTTCTGCCCGCCTCGTCCGAGTCGTAAGAAAGCACCACCTCGGGAACATACTGCGATATAAGCCGTGCCTGCTCCGATGTGAGCGCCGTTCCGAGGGTGGCAACGGCGTTGTCAAATCCCGCCTGATGTATCGCGATAGCGTCCATATATCCCTCGCAGAGAATAAGCCGCTGTTCCTTGGTCGCCTTGGCGATGTTCATCGCAAAAAGTCCGCGTGATTTTTTGAATACCGGCGTATCTGAGCTGTTGAGGTATTTCGGCTTTTGGTCGCCCAAATTTCTTCCGCCGAATCCGATAACGGCACCCCGCAAATCTATTATCGGAAACATCACTCTGTTTCTGAACTGGTCGTAGCTGCCGCCCCTGTCGTTTTGTCTTATAACGGCGGCGGCAAGCATCTCCTGCTCGGAAAATCCCTTTTGCAGCAGGTGATTTTTGAGCTTATCCCAGCTGTCGGGGGCATATCCCAAGCCGAATCGCCTTATCGTTCTGTCGCTCAAGCCGCGCTCACGCAGATACTGCAAGCCTGCCGTTCCCTGCGGGGAAATCAGAGTGGAATAGAAAAACCTTGCCGATTCGCGATTCAGCTCCAACAGCCTTGTACGCAGCTTGGCGGCGGAATCCTCCCTGACATCATCGGGAACGGTCATTCCCACCTTTTCGGCAAGAAAACGCACCGCCTCGACATATTCGAGATGCTCCGCCATCTTGATAAAGGTGATTATATCCCCGCCTGCGGCACAACCGAAGCAGTAAAAAGAATTGTTCTCGGGATAAACCACAAAAGAAGGCGTTTTTTCCGAGTGAAAAGGGCAAAGCCCTTTCAGCGTTCTTCCGGCGCGTTTTAAGTGGGTGTAAGATGACACTATCTGCTCCATATCACAGCGATAGCGCAATTCCTCGATAAAGCTCTCGGGAATCATTCTCACACCTCCCTTTCAACCGCTCAAAATCCCCAGGAACGGGGAACAAAAATGTTGTTGTAAACCGAAACGGCGTAAACGTCGCTCATTCCCGAAATATAATCGCACACCACACGGTCGGTGTCGTAATTATCGAGCATCAGCTTATATTCCTCGGGGAGTTTGTCGGGGTTCTCCGCAAAATAGCGGTAAAGTCCCTGCAGCATCACCCGAGCCTTGCTTTCTTCGCTTTTGGCTATCGGATTTTTGTATACCGCCTGAAACATGAACTCCCTCAGCACCACAAACGCCTTTTGAACATCGGGTGCCATGCGAATATCATCACTGCTGTTTTCCACCAGCGACTGCACAAAATTGTTTATTCGCTCGCCGCGGCTTCTTCCCACGATGTATTTCACTTCCCACGGAATATCGTTTTCGCTGATGAGACCGGCACGCACAGCGTCCTCAAAATCGTGGTTCATATATGCAATCTTATCTGCATAGCGAACTATTCTTCCCTCGAGTGTATAGGCATCGGTTCCCGAGGTGTGGCAGGCAATTCCGTTTTGAACGTCCAGCGTGAGGTTAAGCCCCTTGCCGTCCCGCTCCAGAACCCTCACCACACGCAGGCTCTGCTCTGTGTGGGAAAATCCGTGCGGACAGCACTCGTTGAGCGCGTTTTCCCCCGCGTGACCGTAGGGAGTATGCCCGAGGTCGTGCCCGAGAGCGACAGCCTCCGCCAAATCCTCATTGAGCCTGAGCGCCCGCGCTACGGTTCGCGCTATCTGCGAAACCTCCAAAGTGTGGGTGAGTCTCGTTCGATAATGGTCGCCCTCCGGCGAGAGAAAAACCTGAGTCTTATGCTTTAATCTGCGAAAAGCCTTGGAATGTATTATCCTGTCTCTGTCGCGCGAATAGGCTGTGCGAAAGGGACAGGGTTCCATGGGGTATTCGCGCTTCGCGTCACCGGAAAATGCCGCCAGCGGCGAAAGGATTTGATGTTCCAGTGCTTCCCGCTCTTCTCGAATATTCATCCCGACAGCTCCTCTCAAAAATTATGTCACATTATATTATACAGTCGAAAAAATAAAATTCCTTTTTTACGGCGTGATTTTCTTGAAAATATTTTTCTGCGCCTTTTTTCGACATATTAAAGTCAAAAAATCACGCCTTCATCGGGGCAAAAACATCGTCCAGCTTTTCGGCGAAAACGGTGCCGCTCGTCTGCTCGGTGAGCGCCTTTTCAAACGGCTCCACATTTCCCTTTTTGAGCCGCGCCAAAACGGTAACTCCCTCGCCGAAATCGCTTTCCAGCACCTCTGCCGAATATTCCGGCAAGAGCCTGTTGATTATGCCGTATTGAGCATAATCCATTTTCAGCCTCACATCGGTGCAGACGCAGACAGTCACCCTTGTCGCGGCATTGACAGCCAGCGCCGCCCCGCCGGAATAGGCTCTTGTCAGTCCGCCCGCGCCCAACAGTATCCCGCCGAAATAGCGGGTGACAGCCACGCAGACATCAACCAGTCCCGAGCGCTTTATCACCTCTAAAACAGGCTGACCGCCTGTTCCCTGCGGCTCACCGTCGTCGGAATAACGGCAGACTCCGTCTTTGAGCAGATAGGCATAGACCGTATGGCGCGCGTCATAATGCTTTTCTCTGCGATCGGCGATAAACGCCATAGCCTCCTCCGCGGTAGTCACGGGAGTAATAGCGCAGATAAAGCGGGAACGCTTTTCGGTAAACTCGTCCTCAACCGCCTCTAAAACAGTGTCGTAATCGCGCAAAATTATTCCCTCCCGAAAAGCTGTTTCTCAAAAAAATCCCCAATATCACAATTAGGGCGATGCAAATGCACCGCCCTAACAAATGAAGAAGCATAATTACTTCTTGTCCAGACCAAACTTCTTGTTGAAACGATCAACACGACCGCCGGAATCAACCAGCTTCTGTCTTCCGGTGAAGAAAGGATGACATTTGGAGCAAATTTCTACTCTGATATCCTTCTTGGTCGAACCAGTTTCGATGACCTCGCCGCAAGCGCAACGAATGGTGGTCTGTTCATAATTGGGATGAATTCCTTCTTTCACTACTGTCACCTCTTTCTAATCCTTTTACAAGTGCGGTTCTTATAATATCACAAGCCGCCGATAAATGCAAGCGTTTTTTTAACTAATTTTCGACTTAATGCCGCTTTTTGAAAAAAGCGCCGCAAAACTTTCAGGTCGGAGCTATGATATTCCTGTCCAAAGCTATTCCCCGATGAGTAACGCTCTTTCCCGCTTCACTTTTAGGTCGGGGTTATGACATTCCTATCCGAAGCTATTTCCCGCCGAAAACCGCCGTACAAACAATTTAAAAGCCGAAAGTTTTAATGGGAGTCTGAGGGGAACTTTTTCAAAAGCTCCCCTCAGCACTCTTTTCGCCTCTCTCAGATTCCGAGATAGGCTTTTACTTCCTTTTCAAGCTCTGCCTGCAAAGCGACAGCGGCATCTCTTGTCTCGCCCTTCACCATATAATAAACCTTCAGCTTAGGCTCGGTGCCGGAGGGGCGAATGATAACCGTTCCCGCGCCCTCGATGTCGAGCGAAAGAACAGGGGAAGAAGGCAGTCCGGTAGGCTCGCTCTTTCCGTTTTTATAGGCCTTGCCCGCTCGATAATCGCAATAAGCCGACACCTTGTATTCGCCAAAGCTCTTGGGCGGCTCGGCAAAGAGCTTATCCATCATGTCAGCCATCTGCTTCATTCCCTGCGAGCCGGGGAAGGTGGTGCTGGTGACATAGTTATAATAATAGCCGAATTTCTTATAAATATCCTCGATAGCATCGGCGAGGGTCTTGCCCTGCTTTTTGTAGGCGGCTGCCATTTCCGCTACGAGCATTGCGGCGGAAACGCCGTCTTTTTCACGGATATAGGTTCCGGGGAGGTAGCCGCAGCTCTCCTCAAATCCGAATATAAATCTATCCTGCTCACCGTTTTTCTCAAGAACGGCTATCTGGTCGCCTATATACTTGAATCCGGTGAGAACATTCTTCATCTCCACACCGTAGCTCTCAGCAACCTCCTGCGCCAACGTGGTCGAAACGATAGACTTGACCATCACAGGCTTTTCGGGCAGAGTGCCGTTTGCCTTGCGGGAAGACGCAATGTAGTCGGCAAGCAGAACGCCCACCTCGTTGCCGGTCAGCAAAACCACCTCGTCACCGCGACGAACGGTAACACCCAGTCTGTCGGCATCGGGGTCGGTCGCAATGAGAATATCGCTGCCGCTCTCGAGCATCGTCTTGATTCCCAGCTCAATAGCCGCCTTTATCTCGGGATTGGGATAGCTGCAGGTCGGGAAATTGCCGTCAGGCTCCATCTGCTCCTTTACAAGCACCGGCTCTGCCGCGCCTATCTCCTTGAGAATATGTCTGACAAAGAGATTTCCTGTTCCGTTGAGCGCGGTGTAGGTCACCTTGAGGTCGCTTCCCTTGAGAACCTCGGTATCACAGCGGCAGGCGAGTATCGCGTCATAATAATCGGCAATCGCCTTTTCGCTGACATATTCTATCTTTCCCTCGGCAACCGCCTTATCGAAATCGCAGGTCAAAACGCCGTCAAACAAATCGGCAGCGTCAACACATTCCAAAATCTCGGCGGCGGCTTTATCGGTTATCTGACAGCCGTTGCTGTCATAAGCCTTATATCCGTTATATTCGGCGGGGTTGTGGCTTGCGGTTATCATAACGCCGGTGTCACAGCCGTAGTATCTCACCGCCCATGAGAGCAGAGGGGTGGGCGCGAGAGCGTTATAGATATACACCTTTATTCCGTTTGCGGCAAAAACCTCGGCAGTGGCTTTGGCGAAAACATCGGATTTATTGCGGCTGTCGTAAGAAACAGCGGCGGAACACTCCTTGCCGCTGGATTTAAGCCAGCTGCATATTCCCTGGGTGGCGCGGCGAACGGTGTAAAGATTCATGCGGTTGTTGCCCGCGCCCAAAACTCCGCGCAGTCCGCCTGTTCCGAACACCAAATCAGTGTAAAAGCGCTCATAAATTTCGTCCTTGTTGTCCTTTATGGCGGCAAGCTCGGCGGCTAAATCCTCGTCCTCCATTTTAACCTCGCACCACTTGGCATATCTTTCAAAAGCGTCCATTGCCTTATCTCCCTTTCTGTTTTTATTCATTAAAGCGACCTTTGCAGGAGCATAATTCACTATTATCAATGATAGAATTTCAAACCGCCGTTGTCAATGCAAATATCCCGTCAAAATGTGACTTTATCCCTTTTTTAAGATACTTTTTTGCCCTTTGCATTGTATTATCCCGCCGCAAACGGTATAATAATCGGGAATAACGCCATGGGAGGGAATACGCCATGCTCTCAAAGGTAAACAGCTTCGGTCTGCACGGGATAGATTGCCACCTTGTTACCGCCGAGGCGGATATATCCCGCGGTCTGCCCGCGTTTGATGTGGTGGGTCTGCCCGATGCCGCCGTAAAGGAATCGCGCGACCGTGTTAAAGCCGCCGTGAAAAACTCCGGCTTTGAATTTCCCGCCGCTAAAATCGTGATAAACCTCGCCCCCGCCGACACCAAAAAGAACGGCACGGTATACGACCTTGCAATTTTCACAGCGATATTGCAGGCGGCGGGAGTGTCTGTTCCCAACACCGAAAAGGTAGGCTTTATCGGCGAGCTGTCGCTCGGCGGTGAACTGCGGAGCGTATGCGGCGTTCTGCCGATGCTGCTGGGAGCAAAGGCACTGGGACTGAGCGAAGTGATAATCCCCTACGAAAACGCCGCCGAGGGCGCCATTGCCCGCGATATAGACGTTTTCGCCGCAAAAAACGCCCAAGAGGTTATAATGCACCTTAGAAAAGAAAAACAGCTCCCCCGCTGTTCCGATATGCGGTTCGAGGAGTCGGAGCCGTTTATCCTCTCGGTGGACTACGCCGATGTAAAGGGTCAGAGCGAGGCTAAGCGCGCCCTCACGGTCGCCGCGGCGGGATTGCACAATATCCTGCTGATAGGGCCTCCCGGCTCAGGAAAAAGTATGCTTGCCCGCCGCCTGCCCTCCATCATGCCGCCCATGACCTATGATGAACAGGTGGAGGTCACCAAAATTTATTCGGTAGCGGGTATGCTGCCCGGCAAATCCGGTCTCATCGAAAACCGCCCTTTCCGCTCGCCGCATCATTCGGTTTCGGCGGCGGCGCTCACAGGCGGCGGAGCTGTTCCCCGCCCGGGCGAGGTGTCGCTTTCTCACAACGGTGTGCTTTTCCTCGATGAGCTGCCGGAATTTCAGCGCCCCGTCACCGAGAGCCTGCGTCAGCCGCTTGAGGACGGTGAGGTAACTATCGCGCGAGTCGGCGCACGAATCACCTATCCCAGCCGCTTTATGCTGGTCGCCGCAATGAATCCCTGTCCCTGCGGCTTCTTCGGTCACGCATCAAAGCCCTGCACCTGTTCGCCTACGGCAATTTCGCGCTATCTCGGCAAGGTGAGCGGCCCTCTGCTCGACAGAATCGACATTCACCTCGAGGTTCCCGCCGTGGACTACGCCAGCATCTCCGCCAAGGGAACAGGCGAAAGCTCCGCTGCGATGAGAGAGCGGGTCAAAGCCGCAAGAGCGCGTCAGCTCTCACGCTTTGAGGGACTCGGCATCACCTCCAACTGCGCCATTCCCCGCTCGCTGTTGGAGCGCTTCTGCCCGCTGACAGAAGATGCCGAGCAGCTTATGAAAAGCGCCTTTGACCGCCTCGGTCTTTCCGCCCGCGGCTATGACAGGATACTCAAAGTTGCCAGAACCATCGCCGACATTGAGGGGGAAGACGTGATAAATTCCGCCCACATCAGCGAAGCTATCCAATACCGCACACTCGACCGCAAATATTGGAATCGTGGCTGAAAATGCCTCATTCCTGCTTTGTACATACAAATTTTAAGGAGCGATTTTTCGCATGAATGAACTTTCCGTCACCTTTACCCCCTCCCTGCGCGACTATCACATAGCGGTATATTATGCCGCCGTTCACCGCTACCGAACCGGCTTTCGCCTGTTGGTGGTATCTGGACTGACAGCCGCCGCCTGCGCTTTCAGCGCCTATCTCGGCTTGATGCCGCACACCCGATTTATGGGGTATATCTTCATCGCTTTTCTGGTTTGGGCGATACTGATTCTCGCCCAGCTTGAAAGCGGAATACTCAAATACGCCAAAGACCCCAACGCCGTTATCGGCAAGGAAATGAATATCACCTTCACCTTTGACAAGATGAAAATTTCCACCCCGTATAATAAACAGAGCAGCGCCGTTTCGCTCGATTCGCTCTTTTGCGGATTTGAGATAAGCAGTATGTTTTTGATATATCTTGATGCGGCGCAGTCGGTAATGCTGCCGCACCATTGTCTCACCGCGGAACAGCGCTCCCATGTTCGCTCGATACTGCAAAACTGCCTGCACGACCGCTTTTACACCAAAAACGGTTACAGCAGCTTTCTCCCCAAGCGCTCTCC
>CAZNJJ010000019.1:0-29675 GCA_964573335.1 uncultured Oscillospiraceae bacterium
TATGAACGACCGTCAGCTCAGAAGTATCGTGGACGGACTCGGCGGAAAGGTAAACGGCTGTCCGAGAGAGGACGGCTACGATATTACCGTTGCCTCCGAGATAATGGCGGTGCTTTGTCTTGCCGATTCAATATCCGATTTGAAAAAGCGGCTGGGCAGAATAATCGTCGGCTATACATACGATGACAAGCCGGTCACCGCGGGCGACTTAAATGCCGCCGGAGCCATGACCGCTCTGCTTGTTGACGCGCTCAAACCCAATCTTGTTCAAACTCTCGAGGGAACCCCTGCGTTTGTTCACGGAGGGCCGTTTGCAAATATCGCGCACGGCTGTAATTCGGTGACGGCTACCAAAATGGCGATGAAGCTGGGTGACTATGCCATCACCGAGGCGGGATTCGGAGCTGATTTGGGTGCGGAAAAGTTTTTCGATATTAAGTGCCGTATGGCGGGTCTTACCCCGTCGGCAGTGGTGCTGGTGGCAACTGTGAGAGCGCTCAAGCATCACGGAGGGGTTGCCAAGGCAAATCTCTCCGAGGAAAATCTCGACGCGCTCGAAAAGGGTATTCCAAACCTTTTGCGCCATGTTGAAAATATCACCCGAGTATACGGCTTGCCTTGTGTTGTGGCGATAAACCGTTTCCCGACCGATACCGAGGCGGAATTGCAGCTCGTTGCCGACAGCTGCCGCAGACTGGGTGTGAATGTCGCCCTCTCCGAGGTTTGGGAAAAGGGCGGCGAGGGCGCTGTCGCACTGGCGAATGAGGTGGTTAGACTCTGCGAGGAGCCGAACAATTTCAGCTTCTGCTATTCGGACGAGCTTTCGGTTGAGCAGAAGATAGAGGCGATAGTGAAAAAGGTTTATCACGGCGAAAATGTCATATTCACCGCAAACGCCCAAAAACAGATAAAACATCTCACCGAATTGGGATTTGCCGGTATGCCTGTCTGCATGGCGAAAACGCAGTACAGCTTTTCCGATGACGCAAAGCTCCTGGGCGCGCCCGAGGGATTTACCGTCACAGTTCGCAATATAAAGGTATCTGCCGGCGCGGGATTTTTGGTTGCGCTCACCGGAGATATAATGACTATGCCCGGACTGCCGCCTGTTCCGGCGGCGGAACGGATAGATGTTGACGAAGAGGGGAGAATAACAGGTCTTTTCTGATAAACCGCTTTAGAATAAGCCTTTATCACTTGTAAAGATATACAGCTTTACAGAGAAAACAGCATTTTAAATCAGATGCCGAATCCGTTTTGGTGTTTGAGCAGAGTAGAAACAGCGCGTAAAGTGTCGGCGGGATGGGAAGTTGCCTCCGAACGAAGAGAACAGGTTTCTCGCGGTGCTGTTTCGCGTCCGCTGCCAAATGAAGATGATTTCTTCATGTGGCCTCACACGTTCGGTCTTAAACGGCCGCAAGGAGGATAATCATGAGAAACAAACAGGTCAAAAAGGTTACGACAATAGCGCTGCTTATCGCTGTTGAGATAATTCTTTCCCGCTTTTTGGGGATAAGCACCCCGATAATGAAAATCAGCCTTTCGTTTATACCGCTGTCGCTTACAGCTATGCTCTACGGCCCGCTTTATTCCGCTTTTGCGGCGGCGGCATCGGATTTTATAGGGGCGCTGCTTTTTCCGGTGGGAATGTATTTTCCCGGCTACACGCTGACAGCTTTTCTCACGGGAATGACCTACGGAGTTTTTCTTTACAAAAGAAAAACCAAATGGGCGTGTATAATAACCGCCGCGATAGCGGTAAATATCTGCTGGCGGCTGGGGCTAAATTCATTTTGGGTGTATATGACTACCGGAAAAGCCGTCATCGCGATAATGCTCCCGCGCATCATGAAGAATATGCTGATGATACCGATAGAGACGGTTGTGATAAAGCTGTTGAGAGAAAAGTTTTTACCCTTTGCCGAGAGGCTGACCGAATAGAAAAAACGAGCCTTTGCCCCGAGAGGTGAAGGCTCTTTTCTTTTATAAATATGTAAATAAACATTTTGACCGATAATTATTTACTTCTTAACGCTTTACAGCAAATGCCGTTTAGGGTAAAATAGCATTAGGGTGTTCCGCCGGATAAGCGCGGAACAAAATAAAATAGTTTAGGGTGGTTTTATGGCACTGAAATACAAACGTGTATTATTAAAGCTCAGCGGAGAGGCTATGGCGGGAGACAAGCACTTCGGACTTGATTATCCCACCGTTTCTAATATATGCAAAAGCATAAAGCAGTGCGTTGACATCGGCGCGGAGGTGGCTATCGTAGTCGGCGGCGGAAACTTCTGGCGCGGACGCAGCAGCGGCGAAATGGAGCGCACCAGAGCAGACCATATCGGTATGCTCGCAACTGTTATGAACGCGCTTTCGCTCGCGGACGCGCTCGAGTCCTGCGGAGTCACCGTAAGAGTGCAGACGGCGCTTTCGATGCAGGCGGTAGCCGAGCCTTATATCCGCAACAAGGCTGTCCGCCATCTCGAAAAGGGCAGGGTAGTCATCTTCGGCTGCGGAACAGGCAATCCCTTCTTCTCCACCGATACTGCCGCCGCCCTGCGCTCGGTAGAGATAAACGCCGATGTTATCCTCATGGCTAAGATGATAGACGGTGTTTACAGTGCCGACCCCAAGAAAGACCCCAATGCAGTCCGCTATGATGAAATATCTTTTTCCGAGATACTCAACAAGGAGCTGGCTGTTATAGATTCCACCGCGGCATCGCTCTGCCGTGACAACAAAATGCCGGTATTGATATTCTCGCTTGAGGATCCCGACAATATCGTCAGGGCAATTCAGGGAGAAGCAATAGGAACCATACTGAGGGAGGAAGCTTAAATGAACGCATTTGTAAAACCTTATGACGAAAAGATGCAGAAGACCATAAATGTTCTCGAAAGAGATTACGCCGCTATCCGCGCGGGACGCGCAAATCCCGCTTTGCTCGATAAAGTTTCGGTGATGTATTATGATGTTCCCACACCGATAAACCAGGTGGGAACCATCTCTGTTCCCGAGGCTCGCACCCTCACCATAACTCCGTGGGACAGAACTGTTTTGAAGGCTATCGAAAAAGCTATTCTTGCCTCCGATATAGGAATAAATCCGCAGAATGACGGAACCGCTATCCGCCTTGTTTTCCCGCCTCTCACCGAGGAGCGCAGAAAAGAGCTTTGCAAGCAGATTTCCAAAATGGGTGAGGAATCCAAGGTGGCTATCCGCTCTATCCGCAGAGATGCCAACGATAAACTCAAGGCTCAGAAAAAGGAGATTCCCGAGGATACCGTTAAGGACATCGAAAAGGAAATACAGGACGTTACCGATAAGCGCTGCAAGGAGATAGACAAAATCTCCGCGGCAAAGGAAAAGGAGATAATGGAGGTTTAACGCCTTCTTAATATCAAAGCGATAACAACGGGGGCTTTATGCCCCCGATTTCGTGTAAGATGATGGTTTTATCATCTTTGGAGGGGCAAAATGCAGACAGAATCGGCAACTGCCGTTATTCCGGCACATATAGCTATAATTTTAGACGGCAACGGCCGCTGGGCGAAAAAACGCGGACTGCCGAGAAATATGGGACATCGGCAGGGGGCAAAAGCGCTGGGACCTGTACTCAGGCGCTGTAAGCAGCTGGGAGTAAAATATCTCACGCTCTATGTTTTTTCCACCGAGAACTGGTCGCGCCCCGCCGATGAGGTAGCGGGAATAATGGATCTTCTGCGTCAGCAGCTGAAGGAAGCCGATAAATACGCCGCCGAAAATGTGAGAATAAAGGTTTTGGGAGACGAATCGCGGCTTGATGATGACATCAGAAAAAGCATAGCGGATATAGAGAGCCGCAGTGCCGGAAACGATGCTCTCACCGTCAGCTTTGCCCTCAACTACGGCGGCAGGCAGGAGATAACGAGAGCCGCCCGCCTTGCCTGCGAAAAAGCGATAAGCGAGGGGAGAGAACTGTCTTCGCTCACCGAGCAGGACATTGAAGGCTGTCTTTACACGGCGGGCTTTCCCGAGCCGGATATTATTATTCGCCCGAGCGGAGAAAAGCGGCTGTCAAACTTCCTGCTTTGGCAGTGCGCCTATTCCGAGTTTATTTTTATGGACATTCTCTGGCCGGATTTTACCCCTGATGATCTCGATGATGCCATATCGGAGTTTTCGCGCCGCAACAGGCGCTTTGGAGGTTTGTGATGAAGCAGCGTTTGATTTCAGCCGTTATAGGGCTTTTGATCCTTGCGCTGGTGATAGCGATGTTTAACACCATAGTGCTTAACGCGGCTATCGCGGTTATAATAGCGATGTCACTTTATGAGTTGTTCACCGCGGCGGGTTGTCACGACCTGCCGATGGCGCGCCTTGCGATAGTTTTCGGCGCGATGGTGCCGTTTTTCAATGTCTCGTTTATAGACAGAATGTTTCCGGCGATATGCTTTGCTTTCGCGTTTTTGCTGCTGTGCATGATGATAAAGCACTATAAAACCGTTTCTTCCGAAAAGGTTGGCTTTATCCTCTTTTTCAGCATAGCTATAGCCTTTTCGCTCTCCTGCTTTATCTATATGCGGGATATGTTCGGCATGGCTGTGGGACTATACGCCGTTATAGTGGCTCTGGGCGGAGCATGGCTCAACGACACCGGCGCTTACTTTGTCGGAATGAAATTCGGCAAACGCAAGCTCGCTCCCGAGATAAGCCCCAAGAAAACGATAGAGGGCTTTTGGGGCGGAATAGCGCTTTCGGTGCTGTCGCAGATTCTGCTGGCTTTTGTTTACACATATATATGTGCCTTTTACGGTGTGACTGTCACGATAAATTATCTTGTTCTGACAATCGCTTCTCCCTTTATTGCCTTTGTCAGCGTTATAGGTGATCTTTCCGCCTCGGCGATGAAGCGCCAGTTCGGAATAAAGGATTTCGGCAATATAATGCCGGGGCACGGCGGCGCTATGGACAGATTCGACAGCGTTTTTCTCACTGTGGTTTTTGTCTATAACCTTTTTGTGTTTATGCCTGTCATAGCTGTGAAATGAGGTGCGCCTTGAATAAGAGTATCACCGTTTTGGGGTCTACCGGTTCTATCGGAACACAGACCCTTGATGTAGTTAAAAATTTGGGGCTGAATGTTGTCGGACTCTGTGCCGGAAGCAATGTCAGCCTTTTGGAGCGCCAGGCGAGGGAATTTCACCCTCGCCGCGTTGCGATAGGGGATAAGAACAGCTATTCCAAGCTGAAAACCGCCCTTGCCGACACCGATATAGAGGTGACCGCCGGAAAAGAGGCGGTAGAAGCGCTCGCTCGGGAAAAAGCCGATGTGGTTTTAAATGCCGTAGTTGGAATTGCGGGATTGAGCGCCACCCTTTCCGCGATAAGCGCCGGCAACACACTGGCGCTCGCCAACAAGGAGTCGCTTGTTACGGGCGGAAAGCTGGTAATGGAGAGGGCAAAAGCCGAAAATGTAAAAATAATTCCGGTAGACAGCGAACATTCGGCGATTTTTCAGTGCTTAAACGGGGAAAATAGCGATAGAATTAAAAGGATAATACTCACAGCCTCGGGCGGTCCCTTTTTCGGAAAAACCGCCGATGAGCTGAAAGACATCACCCCCGCGCAGGCGCTCAAGCACCCCAACTGGAGCATGGGCAGAAAAATCTCCATCGACTCGGCTACAATGATGAATAAGGGACTTGAGCTGATAGAAGCGATGCACCTTTTCAACGTTTCGGCGGATATGGTGGATATACACGTTCACCGCCAGAGCATTTTACATTCGGCGGTGGAGTTTTCAGACGGAGCGGTAATTGCCCAGCTCGGAAGCACCGATATGCGTATTCCGATACAGTATGCCGTGACCTACCCCGACAGACTGCCATCTCCCGCAAAGCCGCTTTCGCTTTTCGATGTGGGGGCGCTCACCTTTGAGCGAGCCGACAGCGAGACCTTTCTTTGCCTGAAAGCCGCTGTTGAAGCGGCAAAGCGGGGCGGACTTTATCCCTGTGCCGTAAACGGTGCCAACGAGGAAGCTGTAGCTCTCTTTTTGGAGGGGAAAATCAGCTTTTTGCGGTTGGGTGAGCTGGTTTATTCGGCGCTGTCGCTCGATATGGCAAATGACGATTTCTCGACAGAAGATGTTTACGCCGCCGATAAAGCGGCGAGGGAACTGGTTTTGAGCAGTATTTGAAATTCACAAAAAGGTGTGTGAGAAAATTTGTTGAATGGCATCGGCACCGCTGTCATCACGATATTGATATTCGGCGGGATAATCCTCTTTCATGAGTTTGGGCATTTTATCACAGCCAAGCGCTGCGGCGTTTCGGTTTGGGAGTTTTCTATCGGAATGGGGCCTGCCGTTTATAAAAAACAAAAAGGGGAAACGCTCTACGCTGTTCGACTTCTTCCGATAGGCGGCTATGTGATGCTCGAGGGAGAGGAGGAGCAGTCCTCGGGGGAAAATTCCCTCTCCGAAAAGCCGATTTTGCAGAGAATAGCGGTTTTTGCCGCAGGCTCGGTGAACAATCTCCTGCTCGGATATGTTTTGCTTGTAATTCTCACCGCGTTAAACGGCTATGTAGGAACTACCCGCGTAGCCAGATTCAATGAAGGGGCGACCAGTGATGCCGTTTTGCAGCTCGGCGATAAGATAATCGAGATAAACGGTCATCGTGTTTACACCTCAAATGATGTCACCTATGAATTTCTCAGAGATGAAGACGGGCTGATGGAATTTACCGTAGTCCGAGATAAAGCCAAATTGGAGCTTGAGCCGATTCAGTTTAAAATGGAGGACATCGGCGATGGCATCTTTGCGATAGATATGGATTTTAAGGTCGCGGCGGTCAATCCAAAGCCGCTGCAGTATATCACCTATCCCGTTAATTGGAGCATTTCGCTGATGAAACAGGTTTGGGGCTCATTTGTCGATTTGGTGAGCGGCAGGTATAACCTCAATCAGCTTTCCGGTCCTGTAGGAGTGGCTGATGCCATCGGAAAGGCAAGCAGGGTGGGAATAAAACAGCTTTTGCTGTTGTCCGCGTTTCTGACTATAAATATCGGTGTCTTTAATCTGATACCCTTTCCGCTGTTAGACGGAGGAAAGATAGTGATAATTCTTTTGGAAACGCTTTTTAGGCGAAAATTCAATCAAAAAGTTATCGAATGGATAATGTTCGCCAGCGTAGCGCTGATGATAATGCTGATGATATATGTCACCTGCAATGATATTTTCCGTCTGGTGAAGTGATTTTCGGGCAGCATTTTGAGCGATGCTGCCCTGATTTATTTGCAAAGGCAAAGCGGATTAAAAGAGGTATTTTTATGAACAACACAAAAAAGGTGAAGATAGGAAATGTTACAATAGGCGGCGGCAGTCCGGTGGCGATACAGTCGATGCTGTCTGTTCCGTCTTATGATATAGAGAAAAGTGTTTTGCAGGCGAAAGCGCTTGAAAAGGCAGGCTGCAAAATAATAAGAGCCGCTGTGCCGGATATGGCGGCAGTAAAGCTCATCGAAGCGCTCAAAAACAGCGTTTCGGCACCGATAGTGGCGGATATTCATTTTGACTACCGACTGGCTCTCGAATCTGCCGCCGCCGGAGTTGACAAAATCCGCATAAATCCCGGCAATATCGGCGGGGAGGACAGGGTAAAGGCGGTTGCCGACGCTTGCAGACTCAAAAATATACCGATTCGTGTGGGGGTAAACTCCGGCTCGGTAGAAAAGGAGCTTTTGGCGAAATACGGAGGTCCTACTCCCGAGGCGATGGTTGAAAGCGCCGCCCGCCATATCGAAATGCTCAATCGAGCCGATTTTGACAATGTTGTTCTCTCGATAAAAAGCTCCGACCTCAAAACCATGACCGCTGCCTATCGGCTTGCCGCAGAGCGGTTTGACTGTCCGCTTCATCTCGGTGTTACCGAGGCGGGAACAGAGCGCATGGGGTTAATCAAGTCGGCAGTTGGAATAGGCTCACTGCTGCTCGACGGAATAGGGGATACAATCCGCGTTTCGCTTACCGATGACCCTGTCAAAGAGGTTTACGCGGCGAGAGATATTCTGCGCGCGCTGGGGGTAAAGGGATTCGGAGTTCAGTTTGTTTCCTGCCCGACCTGCGGCAGAACCAGAATAGATCTTGTTTCGCTCGCGAAAAAGGTGGAAGAAGCGCTTGCCGACTGCCCGCATGACATAAAGGTTGCCGTAATGGGCTGCGTGGTAAACGGCCCCGGAGAGGCAAAGGAAGCGGATATAGGAATAGCAGGCGGCGACGGCTGCGGTGTGATATTCGTTAAGGGAGAAATAGTGGAAAAGGTGGACGAGGATAAGCTCCTGCCCGCACTGCTCAAGAGAATAGAGGAATTGACAGATGCCAAAAAAGCAGACATTTGATGAATTTGCCTCGCTGTTCGGCGGAATTTCGATGCCGGACGAGCTTTATGACGCATTGCTTACAATGCAGTCGATACATATAAACACACAGCTTCGCGAAATGCGTATCTGCGTGGACTGCTCCCGACTTTTGTTCTGGGACGAGATACGGGGGATAGAGCAGTCGCTGAAAGCCAAACTTGGGTTGAGAGCGGCGAGATTTTCCCCGCGCTATGAGGGACTTTTGCCCAATGCGGAATATCTCGATGTTCTCACCAACGAGCTGAAGCGCGAGAGCATACCGGTGAACGGTTTTTTAAACGGAAGCGCGGCAAGCTATTCGCCCGAGCTGAAAAGTTATCGAATTTCGCTGAGAAACGGCGGCGGTCAGCAGCTTGAGGATATGGGATTTGTTGCCAAGGCGGAGGAAATTCTCACAGAGCAGTTCGGCTTTGAGATAAATGTTCAGCTTGTGGGCGAGGTCATTTTGGCAAACGACAATCCTGTTCTTGTCCGTATGGAAAAGGAGGTCAAGGAGAGTCAAAAGGCAGCAGCGCCGCAGAGTGCCAAAACCGAGAGATTTTCCTTTAACGCGAGCGGTCTGCCCTTTGTGGAAAACAGTATGCAGCTTGTTTACGGCAGGTCGATAAAGGGCAGTCTCACCCCGCTTTGCGAGATAAATGAGTCGAGCGGAAAGGTGGCTGTCTGGGGAGAGGTATTCAAGATAGACAGCCGTGAAATGAAAAACGGAAACGGCAAGATATTCAGCATCTATATCACCGATTACACAAGCTCGAATATCCTCAAAATGGTGCTAGACACAAAGGACGCCGCCATAATCGAGACTATCAAAAACGGCGAAACGCTTATCGCTTCCGGTGAGGCGAGCTTTGATAAATACGACAAGGAGGTAAATATCCGCGCCTATAATATCTCCCGCGTAAAGAAAAAACAGCGGGCCGACAAAAGCGAGGCAAAACGTGTGGAGCTGCACGCCCACACCAAAATGTCTACTATGGACGGACTTGTCACCGCAAAGGATTTGGTGAAAACCGCGGCGAAGTTCGGGCACAAGGCAATAGCGATAACCGACCACGGCGTTGTGCAGGCATTTCCCGAAGCTGCCGCCGCCGCAAAGGACGCGGCAAAAGCCGGCACCCCGATAAAGATACTCTACGGTGTGGAGGGGTATCTCGTAAACGATAAGATTCCCGTGGTTTTGGGGGCGGGAACACAGAGTTTAGACGATGATACCCTCATCGTGTTCGACCTGGAAACCACAGGTCTTTCCGCTGCGACAGAGCGGATAATAGAGATAGGAGCTGTCAAAATAAAGGGCGGCGAGATAATCGACGAGTTCGATGTGTTTGTTGACCCCGAGCAGAAGCTGACTCAGGAGATAACCGATTTGACCCACATCACCGATGAAATGCTGGTGGGCGCTTTGAGTGAATCGGAGGCACTGGACAAATTCTATGAGTTTTGCGGCGGTGATGACGCTGTTTTGATAGCGCACAACGCGAAATTTGACACCTCGTTCATAAAAGTTGCTGCTTCAAGATGTGGCAAGGGGTATAACTTTACAGTTGTGGATACCCTCATTTTGGCGCGCGCGGTATATAAGGAGCTGAAATCCTTCAAGCTCGGCAAGCTCGCCGAGTATCTCAAGATAGACGAGTTTCAGGCGCATCGCGCCTGCGATGACGCGAGGGCGCTGGCTCAGATATTCTTTAAGATGACAGCGAAAATCAGAGAGAACGGCACTGCGCAGACAGTTTCCGACCTGAACAACACGCTGGAAAATGTCGATTTCAAAAAGGTGCCGAGCTATCACATTATCATTTTGGTGAAAAACCTTGTTGGACTGAAAAATCTCTACAAGATAATCTCGGAAAGCCATGTCACTAACTTTTACAAGACCCCGCGCATCTTAAAGAGCAACATCGAAAAATGGCGCGACGGCTTGATAATAGGAAGTGCCTGCGAGGCGGGTGAGCTGTTCCGCACCATGATAGGCGGCGCGCAGTTTAACGAGCTTTGCGATGTGGCGAGATTTTACGATTTTCTCGAGGTTCAGCCGATAGGCAACAACGCCTTTATGCTCCGCAAGGGAAGCTGTAAATCCGAGGAGGAGCTGCGCGACTTTAACCGAACGATAGTCCGCCTGGGAGAACATCTGGGACTGCCGGTCTGCGCTACTGGCGATGTGCATTTTCTCAACCCCGAGGACTCTGTCTACCGTGCGATACTGATGTCGGGACTGGGATTTGATGATGCCGACAATCAGGCTCCCCTCTATTTTAAAACGACCGACGAAATGCTTGAGGAATTTTCCTATCTCGGAAAGGAAAAGGCATTTGAACTGGTTGTTACAAATCCAAACATGATAGCCGATATGGTGGAGGTGATAAAGCCTATTCCCGACGGAACCTATCCGCCCTCCATCGAAGGCTCGGACGAGGAATTGCAGCGCCTTTGCTGGGAGCGTGCCGCAAAAATTTACGGCGAGCCTATTCCCGAGATAGTTTCGGAGCGGCTTAAAAAGGAACTGGATTCGATAATCAAAAACGGATTCTCGGTTATGTATATGACGGCGCAAAAGCTGGTTGCCAAATCCGAAAGCCTCGGCTACAAGGTAGGCTCCCGTGGTTCGGTAGGCTCGTCGTTTGTAGCTACCATGTCGGGCATATCGGAGGTAAACCCGATGCCGCCGCATTATGTCTGCCCAAACTGCCGTTATCACGAGTTCATCACCGATGGCTCTGTCGGCTCGGGATTTGATTTGCCCTCCAAAAACTGCCCCCGCTGCGGTACACTCTGCCAAAGCGACGGTCACGATATTCCGTTTGAGACTTTTCTCGGCTTTAACGGAGATAAACAGCCCGATATTGACCTGAACTTCTCGGGTGAGTGCCAGTCGAGCATACATCGCTACACCGAGGAACTTTTCGGTGAAACGCAGGTGTTTAAGGCGGGAACTATCTCCACAGTCGCGGAGAAAACCGCCTACGGCTATGTGAAGCGATACCTTTCCGACCGCGGAAAAACCGTTCACAAGGCGGAGGAGGAGCGTCTCGCGCAGGGCTGCACCGATGTTAAGCGAACCACCGGTCAGCACCCGGGCGGAATGGTTGTTATTCCCCGAGGATATGAGGTTTCGGATTTTACTCCGGTGCAGTATCCCGCCGACAAATCCGAAACCGGAATGATGACCACGCATTTCGACTTTCATTCTCTGCATGACACTATTTTGAAGCTCGATGAGCTGGGGCACGACGGTCCGACCCTTTATAAGCATCTCGAGGATATGACCGGAGTAAAAACCGAAGATGTTCCGGTAAACGACCCCGAGGTATACAGTCTCTTTACATCGCCTGCGGCGCTCGGCGTGACCGAGGAGCAGATTGACTGCAACACAGGCACACTCGCCCTGCCGGAAATGGGAACAAACTTTGTTCGGCAGATGCTGGTGGAGGCACGCCCGAAAAACTTTTCCGACCTTTTGCAAATATCCGGTCTTTCTCACGGAACCGACGTTTGGCTCGGCAACGCGCAGGAGCTTATTCATGACGGAACCTGCACTATTTCCGAGGTAATAGGAACCCGTGACAGCATCATGGTTTATCTCATGCACAAGGGACTTGAACCGGGCTTGGCGTTTAAAATAATGGAGATAACCCGAAAGGGAAAAGCTCCCAAGGAGCTTACCCCCGAAATGCAAAAGACGATGCTTGAGCATGATGTTCCCCAGTGGTATATCGACAGCTGCTTAAAGATAAAGTATATGTTCCCGAAAGCGCACGCCGCGGCTTATGTAATGTCGGCGGTAAAGCTCGGGTGGTACAAGATACACTATCCGCTGGAATTTTACGCCACATATTTCACTGTCCGCCCCGATGATTTTGACGCGGAGGTCGCCGTTTCCGGCAAGGAAGCGGTTAAACAGCGAATGAGCGAGCTTAGAAATCTCGGACTTGACCGCACCGCAAAAGAGGACAATATGCTCAGCGTTTTGATGATAGTGTATGAGATGCTCGCCCGCGGATACAGCTTTTTGCCGATAGACCTCGAAAAGTCCACCGCAAACACCTATCGTGTTGAGGGTAACGCGATAAGACTGCCGTTCGGCGCGCTGAAGGGTGTAGGCGGCTCTGCGGCGGAATCGCTCTACGAAGCGGCGCAGAAAGGTCCATTCCTTTCTATCGAGGAATTTGCCGAGAACAGCACCGGCGTTTCAAAATCAGTGATAGAAGCGCTGAAAAATCTCGGAGCGTTCGGCGATTTACCCGAAACGAGCCAAATCAGTTTATTTTAGTTGACTAATTCATTTTGTTGTGGTAATATGGTGATACATTACTACGCTAAAGCGAATTTCAAATCTATTGTAATTGAGGTATCAGCATGAAGCAGTTTGGCAAAATTACGCCCGATGGCACCAAGGATAGACTGTTTGACGAGTGCGAAAAACGCGGGAGATATACCTTCGCGCTGCGCGAGCTTTTCAGATTGAGAGGCTTTTGCGAGGTTTCCACCCCCGTTTTGGAATACTACGATGTTTTTGAAACGGCAAAAGGGTATTTCCCGCAGGAAAGCATATACAAGCTGGTGGATCACTCGGGCAGGATTTTGGTTCTGCGTCCCGATTGCACCATTCCGATAGCGAGACTCATCGGCTCTCGGTTGAAAAACCACACCGATCCGCTGAGAATATTCTACGATCAGAAGATATACCGCCATGCCGACGGAAACACCGCCGTTTCGGGGGAAATATCCCAGATGGGTGTGGAATATATCGGCGCGAATATGCCTATCTGCGATGTTGAGATAGTGGAGCTTGCCGCCCGCAGCTTAAAAACCGTTTGCGGAAACGACTATCAGCTGGAATTGTGCCATATCGGCTATTTCAACGCTCTGGTTGACAGTCTGAACACCGACAAGGCTACCCGCGAGCAGATAAGAGAGCTGGTGGAACACAAAAATTTCCCCGCGCTTGACCGTATTTTGGAGCAGTTTGAGGGCAGACCGGCTCAAAAGGCGCTCAAAAAGCTGCCCGCCCTTTTCGGCTCGGCAGATGTTATCGAGGAGGCGAGAGGTCTTTTCTCCGACCAAGCCGCCGACAGAGCGCTTGATTATCTCGCGAATATATATAACTCCCTTTCCGAGCTGGGATTGAAAGAGCATCTGACTATCGACCTCGGACTTGTTAATCAAGCCGACTACTACACCGGAATAATCTTCCGAGGATATACGGCGGGAGCAGGTGAGCCTGTTCTCTCGGGCGGACGGTATGACGGACTGATAAAGGAGTTCGGCGAGGACAGACCCGCAACCGGATTTGCGATAAATCTCGATTTGCTATGTGAAAAGGCAGGACTTATCGCCAATGTAAAGCTGCCCGCGGCGGCTGTGCTTGTAGACGAAAAGAGCGATATAAAGTCGGTATTCAAGCTCCTTGGCGACTTGAACAGCGGCGGATTTTCCGTGAAGATGATACCGATAGGCGACTCTGCGACTGCCGCTTTTCTGCCGGAATTTGACCGCACCTTTGTAGTTGAGGGTGAAAACAGCAGGGAGGTCAAGTGAAATGGAAAGAAAAATCAGAATAGCGCTCACTAAGGGCAGAATAGAAAAAGCCGTTATTCCGATGATGGAAAAGGCGGGCTACGGCTGTGAGGGATTGAAAGACAAGGGCAGAAAGCTGATAATCCCGACAGACGGCGGCGAGTTTGAGGTGGTTTTCGCGAAGGCGGCTGATGTTATCACCTATGTGGAAACAGGTGCCTGCGACATCGGCATTGTCGGCAAGGATACCATACTCGAGTGCGGAAGCTCTTTCTATGAGATGGCTGATTTGGGGATAGGAAAATGCCGAATGGTTTTGGCGGCTCCCAAAAACAGCAATTTCTTTGACGGGTATCAGTCCAGACGGGTTGCGAGCAAATATCCCAAAATCGCCGCGGATTATTTTTCCCGCAAGGAAATGGACGTTAAGATACTCAAAATCGAAGGCTCTGTCGAATTGGGACCTGTGCTTGGGATAACCGATGCGATAGTTGACCTTGTTGAAACAGGCAAAACTCTTGCCGAAAACGGACTTGAAGTGGTGGAAACGGTTTGCGAGGTTTCTACCAGACTGATAGTGAATATCGCCAGTTTGAAACTGCACAAAAAGGCGATAGAGGATATAGTTGACCGCCTGAACAGCGCGAGGGAGGCATAAAAATGGTAAAGATAATAAAAGCCGACGGAAAAGCCGAAAAGGAATTTCTCGCGGCGATGAGGGAACGCGGACGTCAGACCAACAAGAGCGTGACCGAAGCGGTGAGTGAGATACTCGATTCGGTTCGTGAGAGGGGCGACGAGGCTGTTCGTGAATACACGATGAAGTTCGACAAAAAGTGCCCCGAGCTGTTTGAGGTCAGCCGCGATGTGATAAACGATGCCCTCACCGAAGCGGACAGCGAATTTGTTTCCGCTCTGCTCAACGCGCAGGAGAATATAGCGGCTTTCCACAACCGCCAAAAGACACAGAGCTTTATCGACACACAGCCCAACGGCGTTATCATGGGACAGAGGGTTCGCGGCTTAAACCGCGTGGGAATCTATGTCCCGGGCGGAACGGCGGCATATCCCTCTTCCGTTATGATGAATGCAATTCCCGCAAAAATCGCGGGCGTTTCGGAGATAATCATGGTAACTCCTCCCGCCGAGGGCGGAAAGCCGAACCCCGATATTCTTGCGGCGGCGGCTATCTGCGGAGTTGACAGAGTGTTTTTGATGGGCGGCGCGCAGGCGATAGCCGCCATGGCATACGGCACAGAGTCGGTTCCCAAGGTGGATAAGATAGTAGGTCCGGGAAATATCTATGTAGCCACCGCCAAAAAACTGCTCTACGGAACGGTGGATATTGACATGGTGGCAGGTCCGAGCGAAATCATGATAATCGCCGATGAAACCGCAAATCCCAAGTTCCTTGCCGCCGATATGATGGGACAGGCGGAGCATGACAGACTTGCCTCCGCGATACTGCTTACCACCTCCGAAAAAATCGCGGAGCAAACAAACGCCGAGATAGCGCGTCAGATAGAAACAATGCCCCGCCGAGAGATAATAGAGGCATCTTTTGCCAACTACGGCGCGATAATAGTCTGCCGCAGTGAGCAGGAGATGATAGCGCTTTCCGAGGAGATAGCGCCGGAGCATCTTGAGGTTCAGGTCAGGGAGCCTATGCGTCTGCTGGGCAGACTGGATAATGTCGGTTCGCTCTTTTTGGGCGAATACAGCCCCGAGCCGCTCGGCGACTACTATGCCGGCCCCAACCACGTTCTTCCCACAGGCGGAACAGCAAGATTCTTCTCTCCGCTGGGGGTTGACAGCTTTGTAAAGCGCAGTGCCTACATCTGCTATAACAAGCAGGCTATGTTCGATGCCGCCGATGATATAATCGAGATAGCGGGGCGCGAGGGACTTTTTGCCCATGCAAACGCCGTTAAGGTTCGACTTGAATAACCGAAAAGGAGCGTTAAAATGCGACTTAATCCTGCTTTGGACGAGCTTTCGCCCTTTAGCTACTGCGGAACGGGGTATTCTGTTCAGCTCGATGCCAACGAAAGCTGCGTCGCCGTTTCCGATGAGATAAAAAAAGAGATAGCCGATGTGGTTTTAAATGAGATAAACTTTAACAAATATCCCGATGACCTCACCTTGAAGCTGAGAGCCGCCTACGGAAAGGCGTTTGGGGTTGATGCCGAAAATGTGGTTGTCGGCAACGGCTCCGATGAGCTGATAAATATGATAGTCGGCAGAATACTGCCCTTTGGCGGGGTGGTGGTCGGTTTTGAATACGATTTCGGCAGCTATTGGAGCAATGCCGCAATTTTCGGCAGAAAGGCTGTCAAGCTGAAAAGAAATTCCGATATGACCTTCACCGCCGATATGATAATAGAGGGTGCCGAGAAAAACAACGCCGACCTTGTTATCTTTTCCAATCCAAACAACCCCAGCGGCTCACAGCTTGAGCGCGAGGAGGTTATCCGCGTTATAGAGTCGCTAGACTGCCTTGTGGCGGTTGACGAGGCTTATATGGATTTTTCCAATCAATCGGTGCTGGATTTGGCGGGGAAATACGATAACCTCATCGTTTTGAGAACGCTTTCCAAGGCTATGGGAGCCGCCGGCGCAAGACTCGGGTTTGCTGTTTCAAATCAGGAACTATGCTACGCGATGCGTTCGGTGAGAGACGCCTACAATATCAGTTCCATTGACCAGGCTGTGGGCAGAATACTGCTTTCTCACCCCGAGCATAGGGAAAAAACTCTCGCCGAGATAAAGCGTCTCATGGGAATAATGAGCGCGCGGCTAAACGATATTTCCAGGCGCTCAAAACAGAGCATGAGGGTTTATCCCTCGGTTACCAATTTTATACTTATTCATTTGGAAGATACCTCGCCTGTTGCCGAGGCTATGCACCGAAAGGGAATATCGCTGAGAGTGTTCAACAAAAATCTGCTGAGAATAAGCGTTGAGAGGGAAGAAATTCTCTCAATGGTGCTTGATGAGCTGGAAGCTATCCTCACAAACTGAATTAAGGAGGGCAGACTGATGAGAAAGGCATCTGTTGCACGAAAAACCGGAGAAACCGATATAGCGCTGTCTGTCAATCTCGACAACGGCGATATAGTGGAAATCAACACGGGAATAGGCTTTTTTGACCACATGCTCACCGCTTTTGCCGTTCACGCGGGGATAGGCTTGACCGTCTGCTGCAAGGGCGACCTTGATGTTGACTGCCACCACACCATCGAAGATGTGGGCATCGTTTTGGGACAGGCTTTTCTCGAAGCGATAGGCGACAGGGCGGGAATCGCCCGATACGGCAGTTTTCTCCTGCCGATGGACGAGGCACTGGCACTTTGCGCCATAGATATAGGCGGGCGGGCGTTTTCAGTATTCGATGCCGAATTTTCGGCGCCGATGATAGGGGATTTTGACACCCAGATGTTTGAGGAATTTTGGCGCGCTTTTGCGGTAAACGGCAAGGTAACGCTTCATATCAAGCTGCTTTACGGCAAAAACGACCATCACAAGGCAGAAGCGATATTCAAAGCCGCGGGACACGCCGTCAAAGAGGCGATAGCTGTGAGCGGCGAGGGAATACTTTCTACAAAGGGCTGCCTTTGATTAACCCCGAGGGGAGAAAATTTTTATGATAGCGATAGTTGATTACGGCGCGGGCAACCTTTTCAGTGTGAAAAACGCCTGCGACAGTCTTGAGATAGAAACGGTCATCACAGGCGAAGAGGAAACTCTGCGCTCGGCTGACGGCATAATCCTCCCGGGCGTGGGCGCTTTTCCCGATGCGATGAAAAAGCTGGGGGAAAAGGGGCTGATTCCGGTGATAAAGGAGCAGGCTGAGAAAAAGCCGCTTTTGGGAATCTGCCTTGGTATGCAGATGCTGTTTGAATACAGCACCGAGTTTGGAAAGACAGAGGGATTGGGACTGATACCCGGCTATGTGGATAAGCTGGAATGCGGTGATTTGAAACTGCCGCAGATAGGCTGGAATGAGCTGAAAATATACAGCGACTGCCCGATTCTCTCCGACACCAAGGACGGCGACTATGTTTATTTTGTTCATTCCTATGCCGCGGTATGCGAGAAAAAGTATATTGCCGCCGCCACCGAATACGGCTGTTTGGTGCCTGCGCTGGTGGAAAACAAAAATGTATTCGGCGCGCAGTTTCACCCCGAAAAAAGCGGCAGGGTAGGACTTGATATGCTCAAAAATTTCAAAAGGCTGGTGACGAAATGATAATTCTGCCCGCGATAGATATAAAGGACAAAACCTGTGTTCGACTGGTAAAAGGAGATTTTGCTACCGTTCATCAGGTGGCGGACGACCCTATTCAAACTGCCTCTACCTTCCGCCGCGCGGGAGCGGTTTGGCTGCACATGGTGGATTTGGACGGAGCGGTTTTGGGGCGCAGGGTGAATGAATCGGTTTTTAAAACGGTAGCAGAAAAGAGCGGACTTAAAATTGAGCTGGGCGGCGGTATCCGAGATATGGAGACGATAGAATATTATCTCTTTCACGGAATTTCCCGCGTGATACTCGGCTCTGCCGCCCTTTCCGACCCAAAGCTGGTGGAAAACGCGGTAAAGAGCTTTGGCGACAGAATAGCCGTAGGAATAGATGCCAAGGACCGCATGGTGGCGACGCACGGCTGGCTCGCTACCAGCGAGGTTGATTTTGTGGAAATGGGCAAAAGAATGGAAGATAAAGGTGTAAAGCATCTTATCTTTACAGATATTTCCAAGGACGGAACGCTCAGAGGCCCCGCAATAGAACAGCTTTTGGAGCTGAAAGAAGCGGTTAGCTGCAACATAATCGCTTCCGGCGGAATAGCGCAGCTCTCGGATATAGAGCTTCTCACCCGCGAGGGACTTTACGGCGCTATCTGCGGCAAATCCATCTATGCGGGAACGCTTGATTTGGCAGAGGCGGTAAAGGTCGGAGGTGACCAGACTTGTTAGCCAAAAGAATAATACCCTGCCTTGATGTGAAAAACGGCAGGGTGGTAAAGGGAATAAATTTTGTAGGGCTTAAAGATGTGGGCGATCCGGTGGAGTGTGCCGTCGCCTACAACGAACAGGGTGCCGATGAGATAACATTTCTCGACATAACAGCCACCCATGAGGGAAGAAAAACCATGGTGGACGTGGTCAGACGGACGGCGCAGAAGGTTTTTGTTCCGCTGACGGTCGGCGGGGGAATTTCCACCGTAGATGACATTCGTGCGCTGCTCAGAGCGGGTGCCGACAAGGTATCGCTCAATTCCGCCGCGGTAAGAACGCCGGAGCTGATAACTCATGGCGCGGAAATTTTCGGCAGTCAGTGCATCGTTGTCGCGATAGATGCCCGCCGAAACGAAAAGGGAGAGTTTTCCGTTGTGATAAACGGCGGCAGAATAGATACCGGACTGGAAGCGATAAGCTGGGCGAAAAAGGTAGTTGAGCTGGGGGCGGGGGAGATACTGCTCACCTCAATGGACGCCGACGGCACCAAAAACGGCTACGATATAGAGCTTACCGATGCTGTTTCCAAGGCGGTAAACGTTCCCGTAATAGCCTCGGGCGGCTGCGGAAAGCCGGAGCATTTCTCCGAGGTGTTCCGAAAAACGGCGGCGGACGCAGCGCTCGCGGCGAGTCTGTTCCACTACGGAGAGCTGACAGTTGGGCAGGTAAAACAGCATCTTATCGAAAACGGTATTCCCGCAAGGAGGTGAATCGGCTTGGATTTGGATAGATTTTTCGTAAAAGCCGAGCTTATTCCCACGATAATTCAGGAAGAATCGACAGGCGAAGTGCTGATGCTCGCCTACATGAACCGTGAGAGCTTTCAAAAAACGCTGGAAACGGGGTACACATGGTTTTTCAGCCGTTCCCGCCAAAAGCTATGGAACAAGGGGGAAAGCTCGGGGCATCTGCAAAGGGTAATTTCGATTCACGGCGACTGCGATGACGATACTCTGCTGATAAAGGTGGAGCAGACAGGTCCCGCCTGTCACACAGGGGCGCATAGCTGCTTTTTCAACGAGATACCGCTTATCTCGGAAAAATAAAAAGCCTCCGCAATAATTGCGGGAGCTTCGCTATTGAAATTCGTTTTAGATGTTGTTATAATAAAAACGATAGGAAGAGCCGCACGGCAATTCCCTTATGTATCAATTAAATAATCAAAACAAAGAGGATTGACTTGCTTTGGTAGGGCTGTCAATCCTTTTTGTTATATATGTTAACTACCAATGCCACGACTGCGGCGAGCATGATTGTAAACTGAATCAAGTCGCTGAAAGTAACGTATTGCATCAGCACCCTCTCCTTTCCGATTACTCGTCAAGGGAGAGAAAAAAGATTTGACCTCCCTTGCGATATGTTGAAAGGGAGTCGCCGTACCCAGGCTCTTTAACCTGTCAAGCGTATTATAGCAATATTCTGCTGTGTTTGCAATGAGACGTATACGAGAAAAGGCTTTCCGATTTTTCGGAAAGCCTTTTAAAATACTTGTCTGTTTTTGACTTATGCAAAAAGAACGGCGGCGATTGTGAGAACAGCGACAACCGCGATAAAAACAGAACCTGCGGAAAGACCTTTGAGCATATCGTTTGTGTGCATCATAATAAAATGACCGCCTTTCAAAAAATGTTTTAATATCAAAATGTTTTTCAGTCGGCGACAGGTGATGAAAGAAAAACTTCATCAAGAATTGACCGCTACCGCTCTGACCATTGATATATAAACACTTTTGAACGGATATGTCAATAGCAAAAGCAAAAATTTATGCAAAATCTTTATATAGCGTACATGAGTTCCTGCATGGAAAACGAATTGTCTTTCAGTGGCGGAAAACTGACCGTCCTATTCAAACAGTGAGAGAAAGGGAACATTTTTCACTGTAAAGCTCTTGCCGTTAAGATAGCTCAGATGCTCCGCCTTTTCGCCTGCGGAAAAGGTCAGCTTGTAGGAATAGAGCGCCTGAAACTTATATCCGGTGCCTTTGTTCTGCTTTGCGGTGCCGTATTTTGTATCGCCCAGCAGGGGGTGTCCGATGTGGCTCATCTGCGCGCGAATCTGGTGAGTGCGACCGGTGAGCAGGTCGATTTCCAGCAGCGAAAAACGGTCGTTTGTTTTCAGCGTTTTATATTTTGTTATGGCGGTTTTAGCACCCTCGCGCGGGTTGTCAAACACTTTGACGATATTCTGCTCCTCAATTTTGAGAAGATAGTTTTTCAGCTTTCCCTGTGGGGGAGTGATTCTGCCGTGAACTACGCAAAGATAGTTCTTTTCGATGAGCCGCTCCTTTATCAGCAGATTCATCACTCTGAGGGAAGGGGCGTTTTTGGCGGCGATTACAATTCCGCCGGTGTTTCGGTCGATGCGGTTGCATAGCGCCGGAGCAAAGCTGTTTTCATTTTCGGGGAGATACTCTTTTTTGTTGTAGAGGTATTTTCGGATTCGGTTAATCAGCGTGTCGCGCTCGCCGTCATCGTCCTCATGGACGACCAACCCCGCCTCCTTGTCAACGAGAATGATGTTTTCGTCCTCATAGACGATGCTGATATTATCCTTTGCCGCGAGAAACTCGGGCTTTCCGGCTTCTTCCGGCGGGAAAAACTCATCATTGATATACATTTCCACCACATCGCCTACAGCGAGCATCTGCGCGTTTTCGGCGCGTTTTTTATTCACCTTGATTCGCTTTATCCGAATATATCTCTGCATCAGCGAGGAGGGGAGCGCGGGAGCCGCTTTTTTCACAAAACGGTCAAGCCGCTGACCTGCATCGTTCTGATTTATATAAAAGGCTTTCATAATATCTACCTCAAAAAATTGATATTATTCAGTATAGCATATTATCTTTGGATTTTGGAGATATTGAGCTTTTATTTTTATCCGGTTTAAAGTATAATAATTTCGTAATAATGTATATCAACTGATTTGGGAGTGAGCAAAGTGTCACAGATTCACGGCGGTCATCGTGAAAGGCTGCGAAAACGCTTTGAGACGGAAGGTCTTGAGGGATTTGAACCGCATGAGGTTTTGGAACTGATACTGTTTTATTCTATCCCAAGAACCGACACCAATCCGATAGCACATCGCCTGCTCGAACGTTTCGGCTCTCTTTCCGCTGTGGTGGAGGCGCCGATAAGTGAGCTTTGCAAGGTTGAGGGAATAGGCTATAACAGCGCGGCTCTGCTTTCTATGCTGCCGCAGCTCACCAAAAGATACCTTTTGGATAAGAATCACAGCGGAGTGGTTTTGGATTCGATACAGAAGCTGGGGCAGTTTATAATGCCTTATTACATAGGTTCAAATGTAGAAAAATTCTACCTGATATGCCTTGATAAAAAGTGCAAGCTGTTAAACTGCACCTTGATGGCAGAAGGCTCCTTTGACAATGTCACGGTGGATATGCGCCTGGTGTGCAAGGTGGCTTTGGATTGCAGCGCTACCTCTGTTGTGCTTTCTCACAATCACGCGCAGGGGTTTGCGCTCCCATCGGGAAACGATATTCTTGTGACGAGACAGGTAACAGAGGCGCTCAAGCTGATTTCGGTAGATGTGGTTGACCATATAATCGTCGCGGGAGATGATTATATATCGCTTTTGCAGTCGGGATATTTTGTAAATATTTAAGGACAGGGGAGAAAGAAAATGACTGAGCTTATCCGAAAACTTTCACTTCACGGAATGGATGTAAAGGACGCTATGAGCCGCTTTATGGGGGACGAGGAGCTTTTTGAACTTTGCTTTAAGCAGTTCTCACACGATAAAGGTTTTGAAAGACTGGAAGAGGCGATTAAGGCAAAGGATTATGACGGCGCTTTTAAGGCGGCACATTCACTCAAGGGCGTTGCGGGGAATTTGGGGCTTGAAACTCTTTTTGAATTGTTGAGCGAGCTTGTGGAAACTCTGCGTCACGGCGAATATGATGCCGATATAAACGGAATGTATGACAAAATAGTCAAACACAGCAGAGAGCTTTTTGAGCTTGTTTGATATTTTAAAAAAATAAAATATTTTTTTGAAAATATATTGACAAATCAAATCGGATTGGATATAATAAACAAGTCGCTTGCGAAAGCCGTGGAGAGATGGCTGAGCTGGTCTAAGGCGCACGACTGGAAATCGTGTAACGGCTAATACCCGTTCAAGGGTTCGAATCCCTTTCTCTCCGCCAAAGAAAACAAACCCGCATGAAAATGCGGGTTTGTTTTTTGTATCCACGAATTATTTTATTATCTTGGCAAGTGGTAAAAAAATTCAAGTTTGTCATGGTTTTAACCTCCAAAATGTTGATTTATCATGTCCGCCGTGGTAGAATTAAAACCAGCGGGGCGGCGGCGAACTCACCGCCCGTGCTGTGTGAAACATCGGGATTTTGTTGTGGACAACTGCGACCAGAAAGGGGAGGTGTACATGGACGAAATGACCACGAAAGAACTTGACCGTTTAGCCGATTGGCTGACGGCGCAAGGCTTCACGGCTGAACAGGTGCTCGATTGCTTTAAATACATCGGCGGTACTTCTCAGCCGAAATAAAAAAGCACCGGGTTGACGCAGTTCGCTGGGCTTTGGCTGTATCGCCTCGGCTTGGCTCGAATGATAGCGGCAAATTTTAGTTTCAGCTAAACAATAAATAGAAAAGGAACCGCATTGTTATGCGTTTACTTTTTTGCTGTTCACGAAATAATATGAAAATTTTTCCGGCAATGAAGATAAAAACTCACTGCCGATATTCCCGTTCATTATAATTATCACCCGAGCCGAAACAGTTTTTCGGCATTGCGATATGCAATCATTTCCTTTTCGGATTCCGAAAGCGGCGCGTTTTCGATAAACGGCTTTGCTCCCGCGTTGCTGATAAAAGGGCAGTCCACCGCGTGAATGATGCGGTCGGCACCCAAAACCTCCACACAGAACTTTAACTGAGGATAATCAAAGATTCCGCTTGGTGTAACATACACATTTTGTTTGAAGGTCTCGGTGATGGTGCGTTCCAGATTTGTCACCGACTGTGTCAGAGACTGGTCCAGTCTTGACAGATAAAAGGGTACCATTTCGCCCCAGTGACCTGCGATTAGCTGCAATTTCGGAAACTGTTCAAATCTGCCGGCGAGAATGGTACGCAGTATTTGAATACCGGCTTCATTGTGCCAACCCCAGCCGTGCAGAGAAAGCCTTGCGCTCAATTCATCGCCGAGACCACCGTAATACGGCTCCCGCACAGCTTTAAGAGGTGCGCCGGGGTGGACGTAGATGGGGAGATTTAAGGCTTCGCAGGCTTCAAGAATAGGAAGAAACTGTTTGGAATCTAAAAACTCATTTCCCGCCGATGCTCTGCCAGCCAACAGAATACCGTAAAAGCCCATGCTTTTAACACGCTCTGCTTCTTTTACGGCTTTTGCGGGATTTGACCAGGGCAGGAGAGCGAATGCGCCGTAACGCTCGGGGTGCTTTTTAATTACATCGGCAATATAGTCATTGCTTTCGCTGACAACGGACGGCGCTTCGTCGGGCGGCAGCAGCTGTGACTTTACCGGACAGGACAGAACTTGCATGGTTATTCCGTGTCTATCCATGTCCTCGATTCTGCGCTTATCCAAATCGCCGAAAAGCTCGGGGTCAGCGTCATAGGGTCTGCCTTTGCCGTGAGCGGCTGATGTATACGGTGCGTCTTCGGCTATGTATTTTTCCAGGTAGCGGTTGATTGGCACGCCCGCAAGATGTTCTTCTACGGTGATGATTTTCATAATAATGCCTCCCCATCAATCCAAATCTGCTCAATTTTTCCTGTGTCGATAATGTCTTTGTCGGGTCTGCCTTTAATCAGCAGCAGTGTCGCACGTTTTCCTTCCGCAACAGTACCTGCGTCCTCGATGTTAAATACCTTTGCGGTTTTACTTGTTGCCGCTGTCAAAACTTCGAGAGGTGTCATTCCGGTTTTAGCCAACAATTCCATTTCGCGATGCAAGGAACTGCCATACGCTACTTCCGGCGCAAAGGAACCGTCGTTTGCGTCGGTTGCCGCAAGAATCGTAACTTTGCAATCATGAAGTGTTTTCACGGCGTTTTCGGCGTTTTGATAGTCAGACGGTTTGTATCCGCCTCTGCCGCTGATGGAAAAGGCTTCCATCATGGTGAGCGTTGGGACAACGACGATGCCTTTTTCGGCAATTTCTTTCGCGAGAGTCTCGGGGAAAGCTCCTTTCATGGGAACATGAAGCAGTATGTCAACATCTGCGTCAACTGCCTGCCGCATTGTAGCAAGCTCGGTGGCATGAGCGGCAACTTTCAGCCCATTTTCGTGAGCGGCTTTGACAATGCCGCGCAGAGCCGTTTTGCCAATTGAAAGGGTATTGAACAGCAGAACTTTGATATACCGTGCGCCGTTTGCCATCGCCTTTTCAACAAAGCCTTTGGGATTGAAAACAACGCCCATTGCCATTCCGGCAGAGGGAATAACAGTGAACGGTTTGGCACTACTAACGAGAGCGGAGGATGCCGCAACATCGCAGGCGGTTGTGACGCCGTTTTCCAGCATTGCCTTAACATGACTTTCGGTGTTTATATGTGTATGAGCATCTATAAGCCCGGGCATGAGAAAATATCCGCTGTCTGTATTCTGCGCTTCTGTTACAGCGGAAATCATACCGTTTTCAATTATGACCGAGGCGTTTTCCTTTACGGAAAAGCCATCGAACAGCGGATAGTTTAAAATCAATTTGCTCATTGCTTTACCTCCGTAAGCTCGCTATACTTCATGACTGTGCCGTAATGATTGCTCATTACAAGATAGTTTGCGCGAACAGTCACACTGTTGCCGACTTTCACTTTGCTGTAATGCTCATCTGTGGGAAAAATCACCAGAGCATAGGTTTGTCCGTTTACACTGTCGGAAATCTCGATAGAGGGTTTGTTGTGAATATCGGGTCCGACTTTCTTTGCAATACCGGTGACCTCGAAACGTTTGTCAACATAGGTCGAAAAGAAGCTATCCGCATCTGCCTTAAACTCATCGCAGAGTGTTTTAACCGAAAAAGGTGCCGCTTGCTCCAAAACAGGCATAGCGGAGGTTTCTATTTGATGAGTCTTTTCATCGGAGGGATGGCTCGGATAAAATATAAGCTCTCGGTTGTTCATATAGGTGTCTCCTTGTTTTTTATGGAATAGACTGTTACGACCCGAAGATAAACCGCACATTATATACGAATCCAAGGAATACAGCGGTTGACATTTTCGCAATACTCCTCATATTCCTTTCCATATAATTCGTGCAGCCATTTTTCTTCTGTTTTTATCAATAACACTGTCATATACAGATAATAGATTACAGCAAGAACAAATAAGCTGATGTTTGATTCTATAAAGATTGCGCCGATGCAGATAAGAAAAAACGCGCTGTATATCGGATTCCTCACCATTGAGTATACACCGGTGGTAATCAAACGATTTTCCTTGATATGCTTGTCTATCTTAGATATGAAATTTGAACTGAACCACATCCACACTCCGAATGTAATCAGTGCTATTCCGATAACAACAAACGGAATTTTCAATATTTCTATCCGCCGAGAATATATTTTTCCCATTTCCGACAAGATGATTGCCGCCGATGTAATAATCAACTGGGGTATTACGATAATAGGTCCTACGCCGATTATCGGCAAATGCTCCTGTTTGCTTACATTGCCTTTCAAATTCCTTATCTCCTTAAAATCTCAGCAATGAAACTTATCTTCTTCTTTGGGCTTATGTTTAGCTTCCATGGCTTTTTTCATGGCTGCCTTGCGGTCGTAGATGGCGGCGATTTCGGCTTCAATGTCCTTTGCGGGATAGTTGAGCCCGCTGCGGAGAGCCTGCACCATCTGCTCGGTGCGGTTGCGGATTTTGTATTCCTTGCCGTCTTTGATGAAGATGTTTCCGGTTTGACCGAAGATAAACTGCACATTGTTTTTTGCACAGGCATCATACACCTTTTTGACCCAGTCGTAATGCAGCGGGCGGGAACCGAGATAGTTTTCGCCGCCGGCAAGAACCGTCTCTATCTTTCCGGTGGCAAGATAATCGGCAATATCTATCTCGCCGATGAACGGCTTAATGCTTACCCAGCGGTGCTTTGCGGGAAGCTCGAGCAGATAGGGAATACGCTCCTCAAGCCGCTTCTGATTCTCGCAGGAAACCGAGAAAGAGACGTTATCCCAACCGTCGCCCCAGTCGGATGGCAGGCAGCTTTTGATGCGTTCCGCCCGCTTTGTCAGCAGGGAAAAGGTAACGTCCGGTCTGCGGCGGATAAAGTCCCATGCTTCAGCGCGCCATTCGTCGGCTTCTTCAATGAAAAAGTCGCTCGCCATGCAGACCCGCACAAAGCAGCCGGAGGGGAGCTTTGGATTGCCGTCTCTGTCCTTTTTTACAGGCAGATTGAAGTCGGATTTGTTCTTTACAACTTCGTTTGTGTCTCTGCCGTAGCGCTTGTCCAGAAAATAGGCGTAGCAGTTTTGGCAGCCCTCACTGCATTTGTGGCAGCCATGCCACGGATTCCAAATCTTATCGTTCAAATCCATGATTTACACTCCTTTATCCTCAAAAATGCGGTTTGCGATTTTTGCAAGCCGCACAAATGTGTCAAATTCTTCCTGACCCATTTCGGCAGCCAGTCTGCAAAGGTGACGGTTTTGCTCGATTGAGGCGCTTTCCGCCAGAGCTTTTGCCTTTTCGGTTGGGATTATGTAGCAGGCGCGCTTGTCCTGTTCCGACGGTATTCTGGTGATGTAGCCTTTGCTTTCAAGAGAGGTGATGTGTGCCGTTATCATCGGCTTTGATACCCTCAATAGCTTTGCCAGCATAACCGAGGTGTGCGGTCCCGGCGTTTTGGTGATGATGTTGATTACCCCCATTTCGCTCGGGCGAATCGGCAGCTCTTTTTTCAGCTCCATGTAGTTTTTGCTGAAAAGAGAGAGTATGGCGTTAGCTTTGAAATATCTGTCCAAGGTTTTGTCACCTCCGAAATCGGTTAATAGTGGTTAACTATAATATAGGCTCTGACCTTCTGATTGTCAAGTGTGGGCGCAAAGGGATTTTGAAAGCGATGAAACTGTTTTCGATATGTTTAAAAATACAAAAATTCTTTGAAAAATTTATAAAGCCAAGTCGATTTTGTATATTTTCACAACAAAGCATCGGAAAAATGACTTAAAACTTGTAACCGCATCTGCTAGAAAACGCAGAAGATGCAGAAAGCATTAAGAAAACTAGCGTTAATTGTCAAATTTGAAATTGAAGGCTGTCGGGTAAGCTAAATCATTGAATATTGCACACAAATAATATAAAATGTTACTTGTATACAATTTGTGTATACATATTTAGAACAGTTGGGGGATAGAGAGAAAATGAAAAGCAAAAAGAAAATGAATCAATCAACCAAAATGAAGCTGCTCGGCAGTTTAAACCTTGTGCTTGTGGCTTTGTGTGTGATTGCAACGGTTCTCACCTCGGTGCTTAATTCGCAGCTGAAAACCGCTATGGAAAATCAACTGACTTTGTCGCTTTGCGCCTACAAATTCGGTGATGCTTCCACCTATCTCACCGATGAGGTGCGCTATTATGCCGCAACCGGTGACAGTTCCCATTATGACAACTACTGGTATGAGGTGAATACCGCCAAAAACCGTGAAAACAATATCGCGATAATGACCGCTATCGGTTTGAGCGAAGATGAACAGAAAACCATGGAGGTTGTGTCTAATCTTTCCAACAGCCTTATTCCGTTGGAGGAAAAGGCGATGGAAAGGGTAGCCGCAAACGATTTGGAGGGTGCCAAGGCTATTGTTTACGGAACCGAATATGACAACGGCACCGAGCAGATTGCCTCTCTTATCAACAGCTTTACCGGTTCTATCAGCAACCGTGTTGCCAAAGAGGTTGCCGATATTTCCGCAAAGGTCAATTTTCTCACCACTGTTTGCTATATCAGTGTAGGACTGATGTTTATTTCGCAGATATATCTTGTTAAATTTGTTCTTTCTTCTCTTATCGCGCCGATGCTTAAAATCGGAAAGAAGATGATAGAGTTTTCCGAGGGAAATATCGACGGTGATATAGGTCTCGAGGAGGACGACACCGATATAGGCAGAACCGTAAGAGCGGTTTCTACCTTGCAGAATTTCCAGCGGGATATGATAGGCGATGTTGACTATCTGCTCTCCGAAATGTCTAACGGAAATTTCGATATTTCTACCAGGATAGGGGACGAGGCGTATGTGGGAATATACAAACAGCTCTTGCTCTCTATGAGAAAGATGAACAGAACATTGGGATACACCCTTTCTAACGTGAGTGCCGCCGCCGACCAGATAAACGCAGGCGGAAGCCAGGTTGCAGACGGCGCTCAGGCGCTCAGCCAGGGCTCCACCGAGCAGGCAAGCTCTGTTGAGGAGCTTGCGGCAACTATTACCGAGCTTGATGCTCAGGTGAAGAACACCTCCGACAATGTTGCCGAGGCCGACAAGCTCACCGGAGAGGCAAGCCGCGGAATAGCCGAGTGCAACGAACACATGAATGAGCTTATCTCCGCCATGAACAACATAAACAACGCCGCCACCGAAATCGGCAATATAATCAAGGCTATTGAGGATATTGCGTTCCAGACCAATATTCTCGCGCTCAATGCCGCTGTTGAAGCGGCAAGAGCAGGTGCCGCCGGAAAGGGCTTTGCGGTGGTTGCCGATGAGGTAAGAAACCTCGCGGGCAAATCCGCG
>CAZNJJ010000020.1:0-27430 GCA_964573335.1 uncultured Oscillospiraceae bacterium
ATTTCCCTACCAGGGGGCTTTTTTGTGCTGTCCGTACAAACTGGGGCAGTCCAGTTGTTCGAGAGACTTTTTTGATATATTCCGTTTTATCTTTCCTCGCGGAAGTAGTTTACGCCGAGATGCGCGGGAATATGAGCGCCCTTGCTCTTTCTCACCGAGCTTATCACCAGCACCAGCGCCGTGATAAGGAAGGGGAGCATATCGTAAAAGGCGTTGGGGAAGGGCAGAACCGACTTTGGAACATAGTATTTCAGCACACGGAGCGCACCGAATACGAAGGAGCCGAAAATCGCGTAATGCGGCTTCCATGCGGCGAATATAACCAGCGCAACCGCTATCCAGCCCAAGCCGCCGACGTTGTCGCTAATCCAAACACCGCTGTTGATTATCATTGAGCAGTAGGCGCCGCCTATTCCGCAGATGCCGCCGCCGATAACGATGTTGAGATATTTGAGCAGAATAACCTTGATGCCCGCCGCGTCTGCCGAGGCGGGATTTTCGCCTATCGCGCGGACGTTTAATCCGGTTTTGGTGCGATAGAGGTAGTAGCTGCAAACTATCGCGATGATTATTCCGATATAGACAAACGGGTTGTAGGAGAAAAACAGCTCGCCGATAACCGGAATATCCTCCAACCCGAAGAAATTTACCTCGCGCATCTGCGCGGTGATATTTTCGGGGAGCTTGAGGGTCTTGTTTTCGGAACGACCTATCATATAAACGCCGATAAAGTTGGAAAGACCTATTCCGAATATAGTCAGAGTCAGTCCGGTGACATTCTGATTGGCGAAAAGGGTAACGGTGAGGAAGGCGTATATCAGCGCCGAAAGCGCTCCGCCCAAAAACGCGGCGAATATCGCGGCGGCAAAGCTGTCGGTCATATAGCCGACCATGAATCCCGCGCAGGCACCTATCGACATCATTCCCTCAACGCCGAGGTTAAGATGACCGACGTGTTCGTTGAGTATCTCGCCTACCGTTCCGAAAAGGAGAGGGGTTCCCGCCAGAACCGCGGCTACCAGAAATTTTATCAGCATATCACTTTTTCCCCTCCTTTTGGCGCATTACAAAGCCGTAGCGAATGAAAAATTCACAGCCGAGGATAAAGAACAGGATTATTCCCTGCATAACATCGGCACAATCGGTGGAAAGACCGTAGGTGGAGGAGACCACGCCCGAGCCTTTTTCGAGAACCGAAAATGCCACCGAAACCATCAATATAGCTATCGGATTGAGCTGAGCGAGCCACGCTATGATTATCGCGGTGAAGCCTACTCCCCCCGCGACGGCGATAGTCAGCGTGATGTCGGAGCCTGTCGCCTGAACCATTCCGCAAAGACCGCAGACAGCGCCCGAGAGGAACATTGTTCTGAGAACGATTTTTCTTACATTCATTCCCGCATAACGTGCGGTATCCTGGCTCTCGCCGACTACCCCTATCTCATAACCCTGCTTACTGCTGCGAAGATAGATAAACACCGCCACAACCAGTATCAGCGCGATTATCCAGCCGAACTGCACCCCGAAAACCTTGTCAAGAGCGGCGTTTTTATCAAATCTGGCTATCTTGGAAAAGCCAGCCGCATTGGGGTCTTTCCAGGGACCGTCTCGCAGGTAGGAGACGATGTGCAGGGCGATATAGTTGAGCATCAGGGTGAAAAGCGTTTCGTTTGTATCAAATTTCACCTTGAATATCGCGGGAATAAGTCCCCACAGACCGCCGCCGATAATTCCGGCGATGAGCATGACGAAAATCAGCAGCCAATGGTTCATATCGGCGTGAAAGAGGGCGAAATAGGAGGCAAAAACCGCTCCCATGATTATCTGACCCTCGGCACCGATATTCCAAAAGCGCATTTTAAATGCGAGCGTTACTCCCAGTGACGAGAGGGTGAGGGGAATGGCGTATTTTACCGTTGCCTGAATAGCCATCTTGCTGCGGAAAGCGCCCGAGATTATCGTTTTGTAAATCTCAAAGGGATTGTAGCCTATGCAGAGGATAAAGACAGCGCCTGCGACCAAAGAGAGGATAACCGCTTCAAATCGGAGCAGATAAACCTCTTTGCGGGTTTTTTCGGCGCGCTTTACCACTCTGAAAAGCGGCTCATGGGTATTCTGTTTTGTCATACCGCGCCCGCCTCCTTTTCGGCTTCAATGCCTGTCATCATAAGACCGAGCTGTTCTTTTGTGGTGGTTTTGGCATCTACTATGCCGGTTATCTTTCCGTGGCAGACCACCATGATTCGGTCGGAAAGCTCGAGCAGAACGTCCAAGTCCTCGCCGATATACATTACCGCGACGTTGCGCCGCTTCTGCTCATTGAGCAGGTCGTATACCGTGTAGGAAGAATTTATATCCAGTCCTCTCACGGGGTAGGCGGTTATCAGCAGATTGGGGTTGGATTCTATCTCGCGCCCGAGCAGAACCTTTTGCACATTGCCGCCGCTGAGAAGTCTGACCGGAGTATCCACTCCCGGTGTGTAGATAGAGAGCTTTTTAACCAGCTTTTCCGCCAGCTCGCGGGCGGGCTTTCTGTCAACGAATATGCCGCCGCTTGAGCGATAGGTTTTGAGCAGCATATTATCCACCATGCCCATCGAGGCGACAAGTCCCATTCCGAGTCTGTCCTCGGGGACAAAGCTCATGCTTATTCCCAGAGAGATTATCTCGGAGGGAGTTTTGCCGACAATGTTTTCCTTTTTGTAGAGGATAGCACCCGCGTTTGGCTTTATCAGTCCCGCAATGGACTCGCAAAGCTCCTTCTGTCCGCTGCCCGCAACGCCGGCAACGCCCAAAATCTCGCCCGAGCGTATATCAAAGGAAATATCGTTTATCGCGGTGGTGCCGTCCGGCTTTAAAACGGTGAGGTCAACCACTTTGAGTATCGGCTTGGGAGAATTAGGCTCGTCGCGCTCTATCTCAAGGCTGACCGGGCGTCCTACCATCAATTCGGTGAGCTGAGACTGGTTTGTCTCGGCGGTGTTCACCGTTTGAATACTTTTTCCCTTGCGGAGAATTGTGACACGGTCGCTTATCTCCAAAACCTCGTTGAGCTTGTGGGTGATGATGATGATAGCACAGCCCTGCTCTCTCATTCGGCGGAGAATATCAAATAGGCGGCGGGTTTCCTGCGGGGTCAAAACGGCGGTAGGCTCATCGAGAATGAGTATTTTCGCTCCGCGGTAAAGAACCTTTATTATCTCAACAGTCTGCTTTTCGCTGACCGACATATCGCAGATGCGCTTTGTCGGGTCGATTTCCAGCCCGAAGGAGGCGCATATTCCCGCGATTTTTTCTTTGAGCTGACGCTCGGGCAAGAGCTTTTCCTTTGTGCCCAAAACGATGTTGTCCATAGCGGAAAATATATCCACCAGCTTAAAGTGCTGATGTATCATTCCGATGCCGAGATGCATTGCGTCAACGGGGGAAGCGATGTTCACCGCCTCACCGTTTATCAGTATTTCGCCCGAGTCGGGATGGTAGATTCCCGAGAGCATATTCATGAGGGTGGTTTTGCCCGAGCCGTTTTCGCCCAGCAAGGCAAGCACCTCTCCGTGACGCACATTCAGGTCGATGTTATCATTGGCGATAACACTGCCGAAGGTTTTGGTTATTTTGCGACATTCTATCGCGAAGGAATTGCTGTCGGTATTTGTCACGCTCTCACCCCTTTTAAAGCATTGGTTTTTGCTCATGAGCCGATGCCGGATATTTATCGGACAGCCGCTCATATTCAAAAAAAGAATCACTTTAATCTAAAGCGGGCGGTCATTTTCGGAAAATGACCGCCCGCGGTCTGTCAAAAGCTCTTTACTTTACGACAACGTTCTTGAAATACCAGTTTACATCGCTGTAATACTCGCTGGTGTGCTTAGCGCCGTCGTTGCCCTCGATTTCACCGTCGAATACGTCCCACTCGCCGGAAACGAACTTGTCGGCAGCCTCCCGGATTTTCTCCTGAGTGCCCTCTGCGGCAAGGTCGGAAAGCTCGGTAACGCCTACAAAGCCGTCTGCAAAGCCGCCGTAGTAGTTTTCGCCGGTCCAGGTGCCGTTGATAACGTTTTCAACAGCCCAGGTGTAGAAAGCAGACCAGTTCCAAACTGCGCTGGTGATAACAGCCTTGGGAGCGTCCTTTCTCATATCGGAGTTGTAGCCGATGCCCCAAACACCGTTTTCCTCAGCGGCAAGCTGGGGGTTGGGGGTGTCACAGTGCTGACCGATAACGTCACAGCCCTCGTTGATGAGCGCCAAAGCCGCCTGCTTTTCGCCCTCGGGATCAAACCAGCTGTTGGTGGTCTTTACATATACCTGGCAGTCGGGGTTTACCGAATAAGCGCCCATTGCAAAAGCATCGCATCCGCTGGTAACCTCGCCGTTCTCGGTGCCCCAAGCGGCAACATAGCCTATCTTGTTGCTCTGGGTCTTGAGACCTGCGGCGATACCGGAGAGGTAGCGAGCCTGATAGATTCTGCCGAAGTAGTTGATAAAGTTCTTGCCGTTGGACTTATAGCCGGTTCCGTGAGCAAAGAGAACCTCGGGATATTCCTCGGCGAGAGCCTCACAGGTATCCATATAGCCCCAGCTGGTGGCAAAGATGATGTTGCAGCCGTCCTCAATGCACTCGAGGATAGCGGTTTCGATAGCGGTGGCATCACTGTCGTTTACATTTATCTTGCGGATTATCTGGTCATCGCGCAGACCGAGGTTCTTCTGCATACCTACAACGCCCTGGTCGTGGGTGTAGGTGTAGCCGGAGCCTTCGGCGGGGTCGGTGATGTGGATAACGCCTACCTTAATCTCGTCCTTTGCGACAGCGGGAAAAAGTCCTGCCGACTTGTCGGCATCGGCTGCGGGAGCCGCCGCGGAAGAAGCGGCATCAACCGAGGCAGCGGGTGCGGAAGAGGCGGCGGGTGCGCCACCGCAGGCAGCCAGCAGTATCATTGCCGCGGCGAGAAACAGGGAAAGCTTTTTGTTCATTGGTTTGTTCCTCCTTGAAAATGTTTGTGTCTGCTTTTGAATATAAAAACGGCAGAGCCGCAAAAGCGGAGCCGCCGCTTAAAGCGCGGGGGGAAGTTCGCAAATTAAACCGCGGCAGCGAAAAAATATAACGCTGCCGCAGAAATTAAAAGCGCAAGTGGCTTATTCGCCGCGGAACACTATACTGCCGTCTTCGCTCATAGAATCTATGATAGCGAGCGACTCGAGCCTTACACCTGCTTCACGCAGGGTGCGTCCGCCGTCCTGAAAGCCTTTTTCGATGATTATTCCGGCTCCCTCGAGGGTGGCACCGGAGCTTTTCACTATCTCAATGAGTCCCTTGAGGGCACAGCCGTTTGCGAGAAAATCATCTATCAGCAAAACATGGTCATCGGGGGTGAGAAAGCGCTTTGATACTATTACGTTGTAAAGTCTGCCGTGTGTAAAGGATTCTACCTGGCTGATATACACGTCACCGGCGATGTTTTTGGTGGGGTTCTTTTTGGCGAACACCACCGGCACGCCGAAAGACTGCGCCACTATGCAGGCTATTCCTATGCCGGAAGCCTCAATGGTGAGTATCTTGTTTATGTTACAGTCGGCAAACCGCTTTTTAAACTCCTTGCCGAACTCGGAAAACAGCTCAATATCCATTTGATGATTCAAAAAGCTGTCTACTTTAAGAACATTGCCGCCGATGACCTGTCCATCGCGTCTAATGCGGTCCTTTAAAAGCTGCATTGTGATAATCACCTCATATAAATGACAGAACTATATACAAAATATTAGCAGATATTTTGTCCGTTGTCACCTGTTTAGACACAAAAAATTTATAATTCGGCAAAAAACATATAAAACTTATCTCAATAAACCGAAAAGATGGAAAGAAGTATCAACCTGCTGTCGAAAATCCGATTTATCACACCGAAAGTGTTGAGAAAAAGCGCTCTATCTCCTCTCTTTCGGCGGGAACAAAGCCCTGCGTCAGCTCCTTCTGCCCGCCGCCCTTTCCGCCGAGCGCGGCGTGAAGCTGCTTGGAAACGGCTCTCGCGTCTTTGGCGGAGGCGGCTATAACATAGCGGTAGTTTTTGCTTTCTCCGGTGAAAAGCGCCGCTGTTTCCATACATTTTCTTTGCAGAATACCGCCGAAACGCTTCAGCTCATCGGCAGACAGCTCCTCATCAAAAAGGCAGATATTCGGCTCGGAAAAATCCACGGATTCCAGCTTTTGCTCAAAAAGCGCTGTTTTGGCGAGGGTGAGAGCGGATTTTGTTTCTTCAAGTCGGGAGATAAGGCGGCTGACCGCCGATGCCGATTCGTTTTGCTTTACCGAAAGGAGACGGGAAATTTCGGCGGTTTGGCTGTCTTTCAGCCGATAATCCGCCAGGGCACGTTCTCCGCACAGCAGACCGATTCTCACGCCGCCTTTGTAGCGCATCGGGGAAAGGAGCTTGATAAGTCCCACCTCGCCTGTTCGGGCAAGGTGAGTTCCGCAGCAGGCGCAGGTGTCAATCTCGGGAATGGTGATTATCCTCACCTCACCGGTGAGCGCCTTTTTGCTGCGGTAGCTCATTTCGGCAAGTTCTTCTGCCGGGGGATAACTCTCCAAAACCTCGATATTCGCGAAAACGGCGCGGTTTGCCTCCAGCTCAATCCGCTCAAGCTCCTCGGCGGAAAGCTCGCCGTTAAAATCCACCGTAACCATTTCGCTGCCCATGTGAAAGCCTACGTTGTCCAATCCGAAAAGGCGGTGTACTATTCCCGAAACGATATGCTCGCCGGTGTGATGCTGCATCAGCGAAAAACGGCGCTGCCAGTCGATTTCACCTTTCACCTCGCTGCCGATTTCGAGCGGGTAATCGCAGCTGTGGAGAATAACCCCTTCCTGCTCATGCACATCGCCGACGAAAATTCCGTTGAGACTGCCGTTATCGGCGTTTTGCCCGCCGCCCTCGGGATAAAAGCAGGTTTTGTCCAATTCTATGAGAAATTTTCCGTTCTTCTCACGGCAGGAGAGAACAACGGCTTTAAAGGATTTCATATACGGGTCTGCGCGGAACAGCTTTTCTGTCGGCATAGATGGCTCACGTCCTCCGAAAAATTTTGTCACAATTAAAGTATAACATATATCTTTTAGTTCGCCATAAAAATTGTGATAAAATGTGGCTATGGAGGGATTTTTATGACAGATATTGAAAAGCTGCAAAAACTGACAGATGAAAGCAAAAGAATAGTCTTTTTCGGCGGAGCGGGAGTTTCAACCGAGTCGGGAATAAAGGATTTTCGGAGTGTGGACGGGCTTTACAGCCAAAAATTCGATTATCCGCCCGAAACGATACTCAGCCACAGCTTTTTTGTGAGCAATACCGAATATTTCTACAATTTTTATCGGGAAAAGCTGATATGCAAGGGAGTTGAGCCTAACGCCGCCCACAAAAAGCTCGCCGAGCTTGAAGAAAAAGGAAAGCTGACCGCCGTTATCACACAGAATATCGACGGACTGCATCAGATGGCGGGCAGCAAAAACGTGTTGGAGCTTCACGGCTCGATAATGCGGAACTACTGCACAAGATGCCGCCGCTTTTTCCCGCTTGAGGCGGTTGAGGGAGAGGGAATACCCCGCTGTGAATGTGGCGGAATAATAAAGCCCGATGTGGTTTTGTATGAGGAGCCGCTTGATGACAAAACGCTGGACAAGGCGATTTTTCATCTTGGAGCGGCGGATTTGGTTATAGTGGGCGGCACCAGCCTTACCGTTTATCCCGCGGCGGGTCTGCTGAGATACACGCAGGGCAAAATCGTGCTGATAAACCGTGATTCCACCTATATCAGCGATTCTGCCGATTTGGTGATAAGAGAGCCGATAGGCAGGGTGCTGGGTCAAATAAAGGCTTGAAGCAGATAAAAGCTCCTCCCCTTGAAAAGAGGGGAGGAGCTTTTGTATACGCGAAAGGGAAATTCAGATTTTTGCAAGGCACGCCTTTACCAGCGCGGCAAATCGGGGAGCGGCGGCTTTTCCCGCCTCGATGACCTCATCTCCCGAAAGAGGCTTGTCCAAAACGCCGGCAGCCATGTTGGTGCAGAGGGTGAATCCGAGAACTCTCATGCGGCAGTGGGCGGCTGTTATCGTTTCTGGAACGGTGGACATACCCACCGCGTCTGCCCCCAGAATCCGCGCGGCTCTCACCTCGGCGGGAGTTTCATACTGCGGCCCCATGAAATACATATAAACGCCCTCACGCAGAGTTATGCCCAGTTCCTCTGCGGTTTTGCGCGCCATCTGCTGAAGCTCGGGAGTGTAAACATGGCTCACATCGGGAAAACGCGCGCCGAACTGCTCGAGATTTTCGCCTATCAGCGGACTTTCGGCAAAGAGCTTGATGTGGTCGGTTATCATCATTATATCGCCTGCCGCCCAGCCGGTGTTCACCGCGCCCGCGGCGTTGGTAACAAGCAGAGTTTCGGCGCCTAAGAGTTTCAGCACTCGAACGGGATAAGCCGTGTCCGCGAGCGACCAGCCCTCATAGGCGTGCAGTCTGCCCTGCATAACGGCGACATTTCTCCCCGCGAGCCTGCCGAAAACAAATCTGCCCTTGTGGTCGGGCGCGGTGGAGTGCTTCATATTCGGCACCTCATCGTAGGGAACATATATCGCGTCCTCAACCTCGTAGCCGAGAGCGCCGAGTCCCGAGCCGAGAATGAGCAGTATTTCCGGCGTAAATCCGCCGAGCTTTTTTCTGAGAGCGTCTGCGCTCTGCTGATATTGCAGATAGCTGTAATTTTCCATATTTGCGGCACCTCTTGTTTTGTTTTGCGGCTATTGTACCACAGCTTTGCAGTTTCATGCAAGAAAGGGCAGTATTGCGCGGTATTCTTCCGTCAGCCGCTCGAGCGAAACGGCGCAGTTTGCCGCGCTCGGCGAGGGGAGGGTGACGGCGGGCATACCCGTGTTCGGCAGGCAGAGCCTTTGGTAGAGCCGCGCTGCGGTTTTTCCGGTTGTGAACACCGCCTTTATCTCGGCGGCTGTTATTATTCGGGAAATATCATTCGGACGTGCGTTTTTAATGCTGCTGTCGGCGGCTTTGATTATCTCACAGCTTTCAACCACGTCCCAAAGGGCGACTTTGTGAGAAAGGCAAAGCTCTTTTCTCACAGCGGAATCGGAGGAAAATTCCTCATCAAACAGATTGAACATCACCCGCCAGAATCTGTTTTGCGGATGCGCGTAGTAAAATCCCGCCAAACGGGACTTGGGCGAGGGCATAGTCCCCAAAATGAGAACACGCGAGCGCTCGTCAAACACAGGCTCAATTGTGTGAAAAACCGTTTCTCCCATAAAACGACCTCCCCCGACCTTGATATAAACACAACAGGTGGTGCAAAACTTTTCGGCGTTTGTGCAGATTTAACATTAAATGGCAAAAAAATCCAAAGAACCGTTTTGAAAATAAACCTTTTAGGTATATCGCGGTTATTCGCCGAGGTTTATACTATATCATAAAGAGCAAAAGCGCAAGCGAAATGGTATAATCCGCCGTGCCTTTGACCTGCTTGAATGACGGGCGGTTTAAATGCGGCTGTTATAGCACAAGGGGAGAATCAACAAAAAAGGCGGTAATTTTATGTTAGTGGCTTATATGGTAACAGAAGATGAGAACGACACAGACGACAATGACCTACGCCCCGTTTACGGAATAACGGCGAGAATGGGAGAGGAAGTATCAACGGTGAGAGACATTTCCGCCGACAGAAGCGAGGTTGAGGCAATAGCCCGACTGCTCGAGCGGGAACAGCTTCACCCGATACATCTTTACGATGTCATATCAGACCTGATTGGTCGGTTTTGAGCAGAATCAGCCTGACCAGCTCGGCACGGGAGCTTATCTTCAGCTTGGAATAGATATTTGCGATAGTCTTTTTCACCGTGCCTGAGCTTATTCCGCAGAGGGCGGCTACATCTGAGGTGGAATTTCCGAAAGAAACCAGCGCGGCTATCTCGTTTTCACGCGGGGTGAGCTTTTCATCGAGAATATTTGACAGCGAGGCGGCTGACGACAACGGAAATATAAAGAGGAAAACCTTTTCCTCCTGCAAAAAGGGGAGAGCCGCGGCGATGCAATCTGCCTTGCCGAATTGGTGGGGAGAGGAAACCACCGCAGAATCCTTCAGGCTTTCGAGTATAAGCGAATTGTATATATAGTATAGGTCACCCTCATGACCGGTCAGCATATCATAGGCAGTGTTGTGCCGAATAAGGACAGGAGCCGCGCCGCGGCAAACCTTGAAAACGGCAACGCCGACATTCATTTCGGCTATGGCACCCTCTCTTGCGGAAGAACAGCCGCTTATCATTCGATAGTATTCGTGCTGTGAGAGCGGGTGAAAGGTGAGGGCGATATGGCTTTTTCCGCGATAGGGTATCATTCCGATGATAAAAAAGCGGCAGATGTCGTCTTTATCGAAAATGTCGGTAAAATGCAAAAACTTATTGCTTTTCAGGCAGTAGCGGAATATTCGGTCGCTTTCGAGAAAGCAGAAATTTTTCAGCAGAGCCGATACATCGTCGTTTTGCTCTACCGAAAAGAACTTACCGGCGGCATCGTCAATATATTCTATTATAAAGCGGTCATTCTGCCTTTTTAAAACCATAGCATACTTAAATGAATTGAAAAACCTGTCGCCCGATATTCTCGAAAAGTTGCTGGAATAATAGAGCTTATCGAACAGCTCTTTCTCCTTGAAAAGCCGAACACCTATCGACAGGTGGGGCGGGTCGTATTGCATTTTCACAGCCAGAAAATTTTCGCCCAGCTCCTTAAAGGTGAGAATACTGTGTTTTCCGCGCGCAAGATAGCGAAAGCTTTGATAAATCCAACGGCGTATTCGGTATGACACCTGTTCACCGAGCGGGTAGCCATCAACATCTGTGTTTATCTTCAAAAGCTCTTTGAGAGCGGGCGTGCATCTCTTTATAAAAAGAGTGTCGCTTCTTTCAAAATAGCGCATTATACAGCAGTATTCTTTTTCGTTCATTTGTTTTACACCTCCGGCGGCTGTAAAAAGCCGATAAAACTTTTAATAATTATACCAACGACGAGTATTGCGGTTGAATCGGCAGTAAAAACGAAATTATTGGAAGAAATTTGAAATTCTGAGATAAAATGCACTCGAATGTTGTCGAATCAAGTCGAAAAAGGTCGAGAGCAGTCCGATTTTGGCGATAAAAGTTATTTTATTCGGAAGAAAAATCAGCTCGCGGTTTCGACTATTGAAATATTTCCACTACAAAACAGCCGATTGCGTTGACAGAGGAACAACAGCGGCGGTAGAATATACAAAAACCGTATAGGAGGATAAACATGACAAGGGAACAAGCATGGCAGCTTTTGACTACCTATAACAAAGAAACTTTTCATCTCAGACACGCCGTAACGGTTGAGGGCTGTATGCGCTGGTTCGCAAATGAACTGGGCTATGCCGAGCAAGCCGACAGATGGGCGCTGACGGGACTTTTGCACGATTTGGATTATGAGCAGTTCCCCGAGCAGCACTGTCAAAAATGCAGAGAGATAATGCGCGAGGCGGGTATAGAGGAGGAGATTATCCGCGCGGTGGCAAGCCACGGCTGGCCGCACAATTCTCCCGATGCCGAGCCGCAGAGCGATATGGAAAAGGTGCTTTATGCCATAGATGAGCTGACCGGTCTTATCGGCGCGGTAGCGCTGATGCGCCCTTCCAAGAGCGTGAGCGACATGGAGCTTAAATCGGTGAAGAAAAAGTATAAAACCCCCACCTTTGCGGCGGGCTGTTCCCGCCCGATAATCGAAAAGGGTGCCGAAATGCTCGGCTGGGAGCTGGACAAGCTCATTTCCGACACAATATCGGCTATGAGAAGCTGCGAGGAGCAGTACAGCAAGTTCTAAAAAGAAAACCTCCCGAAAGGGAGGTTTTTCGTTGTGTTTATACCGATTGCAAAAGCGAATAGCGCAAACAGGGGCGGCCCTCGGTTTTGTAGTCGATTTTTGTTTGCAGCATACCACGGCTTTCCATGTAGTTGAGGTATTTGTGAACAGTTACCCGTGAAAGTCCCGTTTTTTCGGCGATTTCCCCGCCGGAACAGCTTTTTTTGCGGTTTTCCTCCAGCAGCCGCCTTATCATTTCTAGCGTCTGCGGCTGAATACCCTTTTCCTGCTTTTCGGCGGCGGGAGAGTGGTTAAAGAGCAGGTCGGCATACTTCTGGGTAGCCGCGCCGCCGCCCGATGCCATTTCCCGCTTTAAAAAGAATTTGTTTAAGGCACGGACAAAGCGGGGGTATTCAAACGGCTTTATCAGATAGTCGAGCGCGCCGAGCGCCATCGCCTTGTCGATACTTTGAAAATCGTTTGCGGCGGTGATGAAAATTGCGTCGGCGGGGATATGCTCGGAGCGCAGGGCGGTGAGCAGGTCAAATCCACCGAGCCGCGGCATATCGGCATCAAGCAGAACAAGCTCTGCGGGATTGCCGCGGAGATATTCCAGCGCCGAATGACCGCTCAAAAAAATCTCGGTAGAATCGAATCTGCCGTCTCTTTCGATACATCTTCTGTTTATATCGCAAACCATGGGGTCATCGTCGATAATAACCGCGCGCATCGCAAAATCACTTCCTGCCGAATATTTGAGATTACAGATAAATTTTACCATAAAAATTACGGCGGAACAACAATGAAAATTTACATTAGTTTACAAAGCTAAATAAAGTTAAAAAACATTCCGTTTTGAACGGAAAAAGTGTATTCTCTAACTGGAAATATTGCACAAAGTAGAATCTATTTGTGCAATGTTTACTAAACAATTTGTGAAATTATAACAAGACAGAAGGAGTATGAGAAGAATGAGAAAGTGTATCGCAATAATGCTTGCCTGCTTTATGGTGTTCGGCATGACCGCCTGCGGCGGCTCCGCGCCTGCCGCTTCCGCCGCGCCCGCAGCTTCCGCAGCAGCACCTGCGGCACCGGTTGAGGGAGCCGATTCGGTAACCGGCAAGGTAGTCATTTACACCTCGATGTATCAGGACATCATTGATGTTATGGACGCAAAGCTCGAAGAAGTTTTCCCGAACTGTGACATCGAGTTTTTCTACGGCGGTACCGGAACTCTCCAGTCCAAGGTTGCCGCTGAGATGACCGCCGGCAAGCTCGGATGCGATATGCTCATGGTAGCAGAGCCTGCATATTCCCTCGAGTTGAAGGAAAACGATATTCTTCATCCGTATAAAACCCCCGCGGCGGAAAAGCTCTCTTTCGCCTATGATGCCGAAGGCTACTGGTATCCCGTTCGTGTATGCTCGATGATCCTTGCCTACAACCCCGAGCTTTACAAAAAGGAAGAGATAGCCACCACCTTTAAGGATTTTGCAACCAAGCCCGAGCTGAAGGACTATGTTTCGATGTCCAACCCGCTCACCTCCGGAACCGCAATGGCATCTATCGTTGCTTTGCAGGACGCTTACGGCACCGAGTATTTCAAGCAGCTCGGCGATCAGAACGTTGCTATCGAGTCCGGCTCGGTTGCCCTCACCAAGCTCGAAACCGGTGAGTGCAAGGAAGTTATGATTCTCGAAGAGTCTGTACTGAAAAAGCGTCAGGAAGAAGGCTCCACTCTCGAGGTTATCTACCCCGAGGACGGCGTTATCAGCATACCCTCCACTATCATGACCGTTAATGAAAAGTGGAACGCAAACCAGAATATCGCCGCTTGCGAGGCAATTACCGACTGGTTCCTCTCCGAAGAGGGTCAGGCATATATCACCGATGGCTGGATGCACGCTGTGCTGAAAGATTTTGACAAGATTCCGTATGATTCTCTGCCCAACGATGAAATATTCAGCAAGACCCTTGATATAGACTGGGAGCGCTGCTACAAGGAGCGCGACGATATACGCACCGCCTTTGAGGAGAATGTGACCATTCCTGCCAAATAAACTCAGTTGATTATAAAACGGGGCAGATAGAAGTTTCTGCCCCGTTTTGTTTAGAGGGGTCAGATTTCATACAGGGGGACCTTATATGACTAAAGAAGCAAAGAAATCATTGGATATAAAATGGGTCATAATTCTTTTGATAGTCGGCTTTCTGCTGATATTTCAAGTGTTGCCGCTGGTCTATCTTGTTTTTCAGTCATTTATGGTAGACGGGCAGTTTTCACTCGAAGGCTTTAAGAGAATATACACCTATGCGCTCAACTGGACCTGTCTTAAAAATACGATAATCTCTGCCGGACTTGCGATGGTGTTCGGCGTGCTGATTGCGTTTCCGCTGGCGTGGCTGGTGGGAAGAACCAATCTCTACGGCAAAAAGTTTTTCAGAACGCTGTTTGTTATGACCTATATGGTTCCGCCCTATGTAGGCGCTATGGCGTGGCTACGCCTTTTGAACCCCAAGGTGGGAACGCTCAACGTATTCCTGAAAAATCTTTTCGGGCTTTCCGCCTGTCCGTTTGACATCTACACCATCGGCGGACTTGTTTGGGTTTTGACAACATTCTATTATCCCTATGCCTTTATCACAATATCGAGAGCAATGGAAAAGATGGACCCCTCACTTGAGGAGGCATCGCGCATATCCGGCGCTTCTCCCTTAAAGACACTGTTCACCGTCACTCTGCCGCTCATGGTTCCGAGCATAGTGGCAGCAGCTCTGCTGGTGTTTGTAGCCGCAGCTTCCTGCTATGGTATTCCCTCGATAATCGGTATGCCCGGACAGATATACACAGTCACTACGAGAATAGTTGACTATGTTTACATCGGCAATCAGGAGGGACTTTCCAACGCCACCTGTCTCGCGGTATTTTTGATGCTCATATCGCTTGTGATACTCTATATCTCCAACTTTGTTGTGGGAAAACGCGAATATATCACCGTTTCGGGCAAATCCACCCGCCCGAATATCGTAGACCTCGGGCGTTGGCGTATTCCGCTCACGATTGCGGTATCGCTCTTTGCGACTTTGGTTGTGGCTCTGCCGTTTTACACCGTAATAACCACTTCCTTTACGCAGAATATGGGCAAGAGCCTCTTTGCCCCGGGAAATATAACCACAAAATACTGGAAGATAATCTTTTCCCGCAAGGACATAATCAAAGCATTCTGGAACAGTATGTATGCGGCTGTTCTCGCCGCCTTTTTCGGAATGATAGTCTGCCTTATCATGGCATATCTGCTCAAGCGCACCAATGCCAGGGGACGTGAGATACCCGATTTCCTCATCACGGTAGGCTCGGGAACTCCCAGCGTTGTTATCGCTCTGGCACTGATAATGACCATGTCCGGCAAATTCGGCATCAACATCTACAACACCCTCGCGATAATGGTGATAGCATATATGATAAAATATATGCTCATGGGCATGAGAACGGTAGTCTCCGCCTTTTCGCAGGTCAGCTCCTCTCTCGAGGAGGCGGCGCAAATATCCGGCGCGGGCTGGCTGAGACGGCTGCGAGATGTCGTTTTCCCACTGATAATGCCGGCGATAGTTGCGGGATTCTTCCTGATATTCATGCCGTGCTTCTATGAGCTTACGATGTCCAATCTGCTTTATTCCACAAACACAAAGACACTCGGCGTGGAGCTGTTCACCTATCAGACTTACAGCAGTCAGCAGACCGCTTCGGCGCTGGCAACGGCGATACTACTGCTGGTAATAGCGATAAACTTTGTTCTCAACAAGCTCACAGACGGCAAATTCTCTATTTGATTTAAGGAGGAATCTCTTTTATGTCAACTATTACCATAGATCATGTAACAAAAGCCTTTGGCGACGTTGTTGTTCTTAAAAATTTCACCGATGAATTTAAAGACGGCGAGTTTATCACCCTGCTCGGCCCTTCCGGCTGCGGAAAAACCACCATGCTGAGAATTATCGCCGGATTTGAAAAGCCTACCTCCGGCGAGGTGAAGATAGACGGCGTTGTGGTAAACTCCACCACAGCCTATGTTCCGCCCGAAAAGCGTGAGATAGGTATGGTGTTCCAGTCCTACGCGGTGTGGCCCCACATGAACGTTTTTGATAACGTTGCCTATCCGCTCAAAATCAAAAAGGTGCCGAAAAGCGAGATAAAGCGCCGTGTTGACGCTATTCTCGAGATAGTTCATCTGAGTCAGTATGCCGAGCGTATGCCCAGCCAGCTCTCAGGCGGACAGCAGCAGCGTGTAGCACTCGGCAGAGCGCTTGTGGCAGAGCCTAAGCTGCTGCTGCTTGATGAGCCGCTTTCCAACCTCGATGCGAAATTGCGTGAGAGTATGCGCTACGAGATAAAGGAGATACAGAAAAAGCTCGGCATCACGGTAGTTTACGTCACCCACGACCAGGTAGAAGCCATGACCATGTCCGACCGTGTTTTTGTCATAAACAGCGGCGAGGTTCAGCAGGTGGGAACACCGCTTGAAATATACCGCCACCCCGTAAATCAGTTTGTGGCAAATTTCGTAGGCAAGGTCAACTTTATAAACGCGACAGTCGAAAACGGAAAGGTGAAATTCAACGGAATTGACCAGTCGCTTGATTATTCCGGCAATCTCAGCGGCGATGTTGTTGTAACCGTTCGCCCCGAGAATATCAAGATAGTCGCCGAAAAGGGTCAGCTCCGCGGAAAGATAGCCTCGATGTATTATCTGGGCGATTCCAACGATTGCAGAGTCGATTTGGGCAATGATGTGATGATAAGAGTTATCGCCGACCCGCACAGCTTTGACAATATGACTGTCGGGCAGGAGGTAGAACTTGATTTGCACGATTATATCGTCTACAAAAAGGACGAGGCGGTAGACCCGCATAAAATTCTCACCTGATAAAAACAAAAGGCTCACCCCTAGGGGTGAGCTTTTTGCTTGGGAAAACCTCTATTCTTTTCTTTCGCTGCTTGTCAAACCGATGTCATTGCCGATAACCGAGCCGGTGGAAATGGCGCTCCTTCCGTATTTTTCCCTAACCGAGTCGATGGCGGTTTCCAGCCGACGCAGTTTTTCCCGCTTTTGCGGCTGCGAATCGAAAAATGAGAGCTGTTGTGCCGCTTCTTCCGCCGGAATAAGGCTCGCGGCGGTGACGGTTATCGTCCTTATCGCGGTATGTCCGTCATAAACGGTGCGGAGCAGCCGGATTGCGCCCTCTGTCAGCTCCGCGGAAAGAGCGGTGGCACATTCCAAAGGCTTTTGGCGGGATATTACCTTGAGCTGTGAATCTTTAAGCTGGAGCTGTATAGTACGGGCGCAAAGCCCATGCTTTCGCAGGCGGGTGGCAACCTCGTCACAGAGGGAGGATATTCCCACGCGGGCATCTTCAAAGCCGACAAGGTCACGGCTGAAGGTTATTCCGTTGCCAACCGTTTTTATCTCCCTCGGCTCGTCAAACCGCATGACGGGGCTGTCGTCTATTCCGTTGGCATAGTCGTGAAGCTGACCCCCCAGCTTGCCCAGCCGCTTGACGATGAGGCTTTTTTCGGTCAAAGCCAAATCGCCTATCGTTTTGATATAGAGGTCGTTTAAGCTGCGGCGGGTGGCGTCTCCCACAAAGAGGAGTGATTCCACCGGCAGGGGAAATACAATGTCTCGCCAGTTTTTGCTGTCGATAACGGTGGTGGCGTTTGGCTTTTTGTAGTCGGAACCGAGCTTTGCGAAGGTTTTGTTAAATGAAACTCCCACCGAGATAGTCAGTCCCGTTTCTTCTCTCACCTCGCGGCGCAGTCTCTCCGCTATCTCAAATCCACTGCCGAACAGCCGTTGAGAGCCGGTGACATCGAGCCATGATTCGTCTATTCCAAACGGCTCCACCATGTCGGTGTAGCGCTGATAGATGAGATTTACCTGTCGGGAATATTTTTTGTATTCGCCGTGATGCGGGAGAACCAGCACCAAATCGGGGCATTTGCGCTTTGCCTGCCAAATTGTTTCGGCTGTTTGAATACCGTATTTTTTCGCCTTTTCGTTTTTGGCGAGAATTATTCCGTGGCGGTTTTGGGGGTCGCCGCAGACCGCCATCGGAACCGAACACAGCTCTGGGGAGAGAACTGTTTCCACCGAGGCGAAAAAGCTGTTGCAGTCACAGTGAAGAATAACACGTTCTATTTAAACCGCCCTCCTTTTTTGGAATATGAAAAATCGGCGTATTCCCGCGAATTTGATTTTACCACCGAGGGGGCGGATATAGCAAGTCGGCAAAATTTAGACTATATGTAAATTTTCACAGAAAAAGGTGACTAATGGGGAAAGAAAGTGTATAATTAAATAAAGAAATAACTTTTAGCGCCGTTTTGTTAGGAGGGGTTTTATGAGAATAACCTTTTTGGGCGCAACACATGAGGTTACGGGAAGCTGTTTTTATATCGAGGCCTGCGGAAAAAAGCTGGTAGTAGATTGCGGCATGGAACAGGGAACCGACTATTTTGAGAATCAGGAGCTACCTGTTTCGGCGGGGGAGATAGATTTTGCTCTGCTCACCCACGCTCATATCGACCACTCGGGTATGCTCCCGCTGATGTGCAAAAACGGCTTTAAGGGAGAGATACATTCCACCGATGCCACCGCCGACCTTTGCAGCGTTATGCTGAGAGACTCGGCGCATATCCAGGAGTTTGAGGCGGAATGGCGCAACCGCAAGGCACAGCGCGCGGGCGACCCGCCCTATATGCCTGTTTACACTATGGACGACGCTGTGGCGGCGATAAACTGCTTTGTTCCCCATCCGTATAACGAGCGGATAACGATTGCGGAGGGAATAGAGATACGCTTTGTCGATGTGGGTCATCTTCTCGGCTCGGCTTCTATCGAGATTTGGCTCACTGAGGAGGGGAAAACCGAAAAGATAGTATTTTCGGGCGATATAGGCAACCTCAATCAGCCTATTCTGAAAGACCCGCAGTATATCGAAAGTGCCGACTATGTCGTGATGGAATCCACCTACGGCGACAGGAGCCACGGAGGCCGCCCCGACTACATAGCCGAGCTGACCGGAATTTTACAGCGCACCTTTGACCGCCGCGGCAATGTCGTGATACCCTCTTTCGCCGTCGGCAGAACGCAGGAGATGCTCTACTTTCTGCGTGAGATAAAGGAAAAAGGTCTGGTGAAGGGACATGACGGCTTCAAGGTCTATGTGGACAGTCCCCTCGCGATAGAGGCGACAAACATATTCCACGAAAACGGACGCGACTGCTATGATGCCGACACCCTCGCGCTGATAGAAAAGGGAATTAACCCAATCAGCTTTGACGGCTTGAAGGTTTCTGTTTCGGCAGAGGAATCAAAGCTGATAAACTTTGACCCCGAGCCAAAGGTAATCATTTCCGCGAGCGGAATGTGCGATGCAGGCAGAATAAAGCATCACTTAAAGCACAATCTCTGGCGGCGGGAATCCACCATTCTCTTTGTGGGTTACCAATCGGTAGGCAGTCTCGGCAGGAGGATAGTTGACGGCGCGGAATCGGTTAAGCTGTTCGGTGAGCAGATAGAGGTTTCCGCCGAGATAGCCAAGCTCGCGGGAATAAGCGGTCATGCCGACCACGACGGACTCCGCAGATGGATAGACAACATCAGCCCAAAGCCAAAGCGTGTGTTTGTGGTTCACGGCGATGATGCCGCCTGCACCAAGTTCACACAAGAGCTTGCCGCAAACGGCTATACGGCAATGGCGCCCTATTCGGGAACCTGCTTTGATTTGGCTGAAAATGTCTGCATCGAGGAAAAGGGACCTGTTCCGATAAAGAAGGACTACGCTCAAAAGCGTGCCGACAGTATGTTTGCCCGCCTGCTCGCCTGCGGAAAGCGCCTGCTCACCGTTATCGAACACAATCGAGGCGGCGCAAACAAGGATTTGGCGCGTTTCGCTTCGCAAATTGAGTCGCTCTGCGATAAGTGGGACAGATAAAAGGCGTGATTGCCGCAGCAGATTGACAGATTTTTCGGCTGATAGATTGTTTAAGCCATGCACCGCGTTTTAGACTCGGCTGTGTGTATGAATTTTAAAACAAACAGAAAAACTCCGCTTGAGCTTCAAGCGGAGTTTTTGCTTTGCCGCAATATTATTTCTTTCTGAATTGGATATACTGCTCATGGCGTTTTGCGGCGCAGCAGCAGATATATGCCGAAACCGCTCCTATTATCGCTCCGGCGACAACATCAAGCGGAAAGTGCATCATCAGATATATTCTGGAAAACGCTGTCATAGCGGCGAGCAGCATAGCCGCCCACGCAAAGCGGGTTTTTCGCATCATAAGCGTTGCCGATGCCGAAACGGCATTCATCGTATGCCCCGAGGGGAAAGAATAGGGTTCTACCGAGGGTGGCACCAGCAAAACTATGCTCGGATCAAGGGTGTAAGGTCTCGGGCGGGCGACAAGGTTTTTCAGCAGCAGATTGCCGCACAGATAGCACAACAGCATCGCGGCGCACATTGTCACACCGGTGGCGCGGGTATTTTTGTTTATCAGCAGAAATGCCGCCACCACTATCCAGATAAAGCCGCCTGTTCCGAGCAGGCTGACGAACGGCATCAGTATATCGAGAAATCCGCAGTGAACAGCATCGTGAATAAGGTGCATGGCAGATGTGTCTATCAATTCTACCAATGACATTGTGAGCCTACCCCTTTCAAATTGAATAACAAGCGCGATAACTATATAATTTTAGCATTATATACAGTTTTCGTCAACAATTTGAGGAAAATCAAATAGCTTTTGCAATTCTTCTGGGGTAAGCAGGCGGCTTTCGCCCTCGGCAAGGTCGTCGGGGAGAGAAAGTCCGCCGATGCGTATTCGCTTTAGAGAAACCACCTTGCCGCCGTTTTGGTCAAACATTCTTCTCACCTGATGGTATATTCCCTCAAAAATCATCACACGCCCCTCGGTGGGGGAATCGACCGCGAGATAAGCCGGAGAGGAATATTCCCCGCCGCCGAGATACACTCCGCCCTTGAATTTCTTAACCAGCTCGTCGTTCAGCACGGGCGCATCGAGGGAGAAGCTGTATACCTTGGGAAGATGCTTTTTCGGCGCGAGAATGTTGTGCGAAAACTCACCGTCATCGGTTATCAGCATCAATCCGCTTGTGTATTTATCCAGTCTGCCCGCAGGGAAAAGCCCTTTTCTCATCAGCTCGTCCGGCAGAATATCCAAAACCGTTTTGCTGCTCGGGTCATCTGTTGAGGAAACGACCCCCAGCGGCTTGTTCATCACGATGTATATATGCTCCGAATAGCTCAATCGCTTTTTGTTGAGCATCACCGACTGAATGTCGGGGTCAACCTTGTCGCTGCCGGATTTAACGGTTTTTCCGTCAACCGTCACACACCCTGCCGAAAGCAGGCGCTTGGCATCGGCGCGCGAACAGCCTGCCGCCGCCGAAAGCAGCTTATCTATCCTCATCATACTCATAAATAAAAGCACCCCCATCTATTAAAGATAACACAGACAAAGGTGCTTTTGCAAATTCAGCCGCTTTGGGCGATATTTTCCCGAGGAAAGCTCAGCCCTTGCAGAAATCCGTCCAGTCCCAGCGAGCATACATCGCCGCCAATCACCTTGCCGCCGCAGACGAGGAGATTAAGCCTGATGTTATCCATTCCCGAGGGGTGGTTCAAAACGGTGTAGCTGTATCGCTTGCAGCGCTTTCCGCGATAGCGTGTCAAATCGGTGCCCTGTTCTTTTTGAATGGTGTTGTAGCTTTGATAAACGTCATCGAATTTTTTGGGTATCACAACATCTGCCTCTTCATAGGGTTCGGCGGCGACCTGCCACCCCAAATCCGCGATAAATTGCTGACGCTGCTGCTCTGTTTTTGCCGGTCGGCGCTTTATCGTCATGGAGGAGCTGGCAGGGCTTTCGCCGGAAAAGGTCATCACCAGTCGTCCTGCTGTCATCACCGTCAAAAGCAGGAGGAAAAGCAGGGCGGTGTGACGCAGTTTTCGATTAAAACGAAAGGAATATAACAACATTCTCACTTCACCTCAATTCTATCTATATGCCGTATACCGCCGATGAAATGACGGAAAAACCGTGATATTGCCGAGCTTTAATGAACAATTCCCCGCAAGTTTTATCAGTTTTTTTAAACAGGTACTTGCCATACAGGTCTCTTCATTGTATAATTAAACATATGTGAAAGGGATAAAAGCCCAACTCACTATGCAAAATAAACAATATGGCGATAATTTTTTCGTCATATTGAAAGGGGTAATAATTTATGAGACAGTATCTTGCAGACAAAATCAGAAACATAGCGCTCGCCGGACACGGTTCCTGCGGAAAGACTTCGCTTGCTGAGGCTATTTTGTTCCGTGCAGGTATTACTGACCGTCTCGGTAAGGTCGAAAACGGCACTACCGTTTGCGATTTCGACGCGGAAGAAACAAAGCGCATGGTTTCTGTTTCCGCGGCAGTCGCCCCTCTTGAGTGGAACAACACCAAGATCAATCTTATAGACACTCCCGGATCCTTTGATTTTGCCACCGGTATGTATGAGGGCATCAGAGCGGCGGGAAGCGTTATTATAGTGGTTTCCGCCCGCAGCGGTGTTAATGTAGGCACCGAAAAGGCATATAAGCTCGCCCGTGAGCAGAACAAGCCTGTTATGTTCTTCATCAATAAGATGGACGCCGACCACGCTGATTTTTACAAGGTGCTCGGTCAGCTCAGAGAAAAGTTCGGCTCTCACGTTTGCCCGATGGTAGTTCCCTTCAGCGAGGGCGGCGGCGTTGAGTGCTACATAGACCTTGTTGAGAATAAGGCGTTCACCCACAACAACGGCGACCGCCGCCAGGGTTCCATGCCCAATGTAGGCGGATTTGTCGATGAATGCCGCAATATCATTTCCGAGGCTGTTGCCGAGTCGGACGATGATTTGATGGAGAAGTTCTTCGGCGGCGGCACATTCACCACCGAAGAAATGATTCGCGGAATCAACGCAGGTCTTTGCGACGGCAGAATCTTCCCCGTTGTCTGCGGCTCCGCGCTGACTCTCGACGGCATCGACGCTCTGCTTGACGCTATCGTAAATCACATGCCTTCCGCAAAGAACGCGGGCAACGAGACAGCTCATGACGCCGAGGGCAACGAGGTTGCCGTAAATTGTGACGTTCTCGAGCCGCTTACCGCTTATGTATTCAAGACCGTTGCCGACCCCTTTATCGGCAAGCTCTCTTATGTAAAGGTGATTTCTGGCAAGCTCTCCAACGAGATAACCCCCATCAACGCGAGAACCGGCAATCCCGAGCGTCTCGGCAAGCTGATTTATGTCACCGGCAAAAAGCAGGAAGATGTTTCGGCTGTTGCGGCGGGCGACATCTGCGCCGTTGCAAAGCTCAGCGAGACCCTCACCGGCGATACCCTCTGCGACCCCAAGCGTGTTGTAACGCTTGACGAGGTAGGTTATCCTCATGCCACCCTCACTATGGCGGTTATCTCCAAGAAGAAGGGCGAGGAGGGCAAGGTTGCCCAGGGAATACTCCGCCTTATCGAAGAAGATCCGGTAGTCACCTTCACGCAGGACGCAGAAACCAAGCAGCAGCTCCTCTCCGGACTGGGCGAACAGCATCTTGATGTTATCGTCAGCCGCCTTAAAGCCAAGTTCGGCACCGAGGTTGAGCTTGCAAAGCCGAGAGTTGCTTACCGTGAGGCAATCCGCAAGAAGGTTAAGGTTCAGGGCAGACATAAGAAGCAGTCGGGCGGACATGGTCAGTTCGGTGATGTTTGGATTGAGTTTGAGCCTTGCGAGAGCGACGGACTGGTGTTCGCCGAGAACGTATTCGGCGGTTCTGTTCCCAAGAACTTCTTCCCCGCTGTTGAAAAGGGATTGCAGGATTGCATCAAGAAGGGTGTTCTCGCGGGATACCCGATGGTCGGACTCAAGGCTACCCTTGTAGACGGCTCTTATCACCCTGTTGACTCCTCCGAAATGGCGTTTAAGATGGCGGCTTCTATCGCTTATAAAACCGGTATTCCTCAGGCTAGCCCGATGATTTTGGAGCCTATCGGCAATCTGAAGGTTTATGTTCCCGATGATTACACCGGCGACATCATGGGCGACCTCAACAAGCGCCGCGGTCGTATCCTCGGCATGAATCCGTGGGGCGACGGCACTCAGGAAATCGAGGGCGAGGTTCCGATTAGTGAAATGTATGATTTCACCACCGCTCTGCGCTCTATGACTCAGGGCAGAGGCAACTTTGTTCTCACCTTTGAGAGATATGAGCAGCTCCCCTCCAACCTTGAGGCGGCAGTTATCGCCGATGCCAAGGCACTTAACGACGAGGAATAACATAAAACTCAACGCCCGCGCCGAGAAAACGGCGCGGGCGCTTTTCTGTTCGGTTTTGATATAAAAAATTCCCACAGTTTTACTGCGGGAATTTTTTATTTATCTCATTATCTTTTCCATCAGCTTCATCAGCTCGTCGGTTTTGTTTTCGATGTCGCCGTTTTGGGCGGCATCTATGAGACAGCCCTTCATGTGAGCCGCCAAAACCTCTCGGTTTGCGCTCTTTATCAACGCTTCTACCGCGAGGAGCTGTGTGGAAATGTCGATGCAGTATCGGTCGTCATCTATCATACGCAAAACGCCGTCTAACTGACCGCGCGCGGTCTTGATGAGCTTGGATACCTTTTGCTTGTCGGCTTTCATCTTTATCAGCCCTTGACAACGCCGACAGGCTCAAATCCGGCATCGGCAACAACACCGGTGAGCGCCTCGTCTGCCACATCGGCAGAGAGGGTGATGACAGCCTGCTTTGCGGCGAGGTCAACAACGGCGGATTCAACACCCGCTACGCCGGAGAGCGCCTTTTCGACAGCCATTTTGCAGTGGTTGCAGTTCATTCCGTTTACAGTCATTATTTTGGTCATTTTCTTTTCCTCCGTTTTTTGAATTATGGTTTTTTCTTCTATTTGCAGCGCGGAACGCATCGGCTTAAAGAGCCTTAAACGCAGCGCGTTTGTAACAACGCACACCGAACTCATGCTCATTGCGGCGGCACCGAACATCGGGCTTAATTTCAGGTGGAACGGCAGATAGAATACCCCCGCTGCCAGCGGTATTCCGACGCAGTTGTAGAAAAACGCCCAGAACAGATTCATTTTTATATTGCGAATAGTTGCGCGGGAGAGGTTTAAAAAGTTGACTATATCGAAAAGGTCATTTTTCATCAGCACAATATCCGCCGATTCTATTGCAATATCGGCGCCCGCGCCTATCGCTATTCCAACATCGGCTGCGGTGAGGGCAGGGGCATCGTTGATGCCGTCGCCCACCATGGCAACCTTTTTGCCCTGCTCCTGCAATGCGCGTACTTCGCGCTCTTTATCCTGCGGCATAACTTCGGCGATAACCTTTTTGATGCCGGTTTGGCGCTTTATCGCTTCGGCAGTGGTTTTGTTGTCGCCGGTGAGCATAACCACCTCGATGCCGCGCTTTTGCAGCTCGGCAACAGCTTCAACGCTGGTCGGTTTTACGGTGTCGGCGGCGAAAATCGCGCCCAACAGCTTTTTGTTTTCGGCAAAGTAGAGGGGAGTTTTGCCGTCTTGCGCCAATTCTGCGGAAGTTTTTTCGATTTTTGAGCAATCAACGCCGTTTTCTTCCATGAAAGCGAGATTTCCCGCTAGGCAGTCGCTCCCCGCTATCGCGGCGCGAACTCCTCTGCCCGAAACGGCTTCAAAATTTTCCGCGGAAATTAAAGCGATATTCTTTTGCTCGCAATAGCTCATAACAGCTTCCGCAAGGGGATGCTCGGAACCCGATTCCAGTGCGGCGGCGATTTTCAGCAGGCGCTGTTCGTCAGCCGAAATCACATCGGTGACGCGGGGTCTGCCCTCGGTTATCGTGCCGGTCTTGTCGAGAACCACGGTATCAACGCTGTGCGCCGTTTCGAGCGCCTCGGCGGATTTTATCAGTATTCCGAGTCGGGCGGCTCTGCCGGTCGCCACCATTATCGCCACCGGAGTCGCGAGTCCGAGGGCGCAGGGGCAGGAGATAACGAGAACGGCTATTCCCACCGAGAGGGCAAACTCAAAGCTCTGCCCGAGCATCAGCCAAACGGCGCAGGCGATCACCGCTATCGTTATAACGGCGGGAACAAAAATACCGCTTATCCTGTCGGCAAGGCGGGCGATGGGCGCTTTGGAACTGCCCGCTTCTTCCACAAGGCGAACTATCTGCGCGAGGGTGGTGTCATCGCCTACGCGCTGTGCTTCAAACTTGAAAACGCCGTTTTTGTTGATTGTGGCGGCTATAACCCTGTCGCCCACCGATTTTTCCACGGGAATACTCTCGCCCGTCAGCGCGGATTGGTCTACCGAAGAAGAACCCTCGACAATCACGCCGTCAACAGCGATGCTCTGCCCTGGTCTGACAATAATAATGTCGCCCTTTTGTATATCGGAAACGGCAGTTTCAACCTCAACGCCGTTTTTTATCACCGAAGCGGTTTTCGGAGCCAAATCTATCAGCATGGCAATCGCTTCTCCGGTTTTCCCTTTGGAACGCGCCTCAAAGAATTTGCCTAGCGTGATAAGCACCAGTATCATCGCCGCAGATTCAAAATAGAGGTCCATGTGATACCGTTCAACCAGCTTCATATCTCCGATGCCCAGTCCGTAGCCGATGCGGTATATCGCGAAAACGCCGTATATTACCGCCGCCGAGGAACTTATCGCAATGAGCGAATCCATATTCGGCGAGCGATGAAAAAGCGCTTTAAATCCCACAAAATAGAACTTGCGGTTGATATACATTATCGGCAGAGTGAGCAAAAACTGGGTCATGGCAAAGGCTATCGCACCCGAGTGCCCTGTCATAAATTCCGGCAGGGGAAGCCCTATCATGTGCCCCATCGTGAGATACATCAGCGGCAGAAAGAATATTGCGGAGGTTTTGAGCCGCAGCTTCATGCCCTCGATTTCCTGTCGGGCGGTGTCGGCGGGGGAACTGTCACTGCTTTTCGGCGCGGATTTTTTGCCGTGAACGCCGGCACCGTAGCCCGCCGCAATGACCGCCGCGGCGATTTTTTCATCGTTCAAGCGGTTTTCGTCATATTCCACTGTCATTTTGTTGGCGAGAAGGTTTACATTTACAGATATTGTTCCGTCGAGCTTTTTCACCGAGCGTTCAACATTTGCCGAGCAGGCGGAACAGGTCATTCCGGTAACGTCAAAGGTTTGTTTCATAGTTTCCTCCTAACACCCCCTCCCGAGGGGGTGTTATCATTATAGTTTGGAAAGGGGAGAAAGTCAAGGGGAGGTGGCACGGCGTTAGCCGTGACGGAGGGGTTTCCCTCTAAAAGCCGCTTTTTTTATAAAGGAAGGTGCTGAACGAAGTGAAGCGGAGGGGTTTCCCTCTGAATTTTCGTTTCTTTTATTGAACACTTGCGGCTGCGCGCCGCAGGCGGTAACTTTCGCTTGTGCGAAAGTCACCAAAGCACCCAAAGGGGCTGTGCCC
>CAZNJJ010000021.1:0-26144 GCA_964573335.1 uncultured Oscillospiraceae bacterium
TTCACGCAGAGCGTTGAGACGGTCGCGGGTGATTGCACCCAGGCAACGAACGCCAAGTCCGGGACCGGGGAAGGGCTGACGATCGACCATAGAGGAGGGGAGTCCGAGTGCGCGACCAACCTCACGAACCTCGTCCTTAAAGAGCAGCTTGACGGGCTCTACCAGCTCAAATTCCATTCCCTCGGGCAGACCGCCGACATTGTGATGCGCCTTAACGCCTTTGCTTTCGAGAATATCGGGATAGATTGTTCCCTGCGCGAGGAAAGAGATTCCCTCGAGCTTTTTGGCTTCTTCATCGAATACCTTGATAAATTCGCCGCCGATTATCTTACGCTTCTTTTCAGGCTCGGAAACTCCGGCGAGAAGGTCAAGAAAACGGTCGGTAGCGTCGATATATATGAGATTGGCGTCGAGCTGATTGCGGAACACCTCGATAACCTGTTCGCTTTCGCCCTTACGCATGAGACCGTGGTTTACATGAACGCAGACAAGCTGCTTGCCTATCGCCTTTATCAAAAGCGCGGCAACAACAGAGGAATCAACTCCGCCCGAAAGCGCCAGCAGAACCTTTTTATCGCCTACCTGTTTGCGAACTTCAGCTATCTGTTCATCAATAAATGCCTGAGCGAGCGCGGCGTTATTGATGCGCTGCATATTTTCCGGTCTTTTGTTGTTGTCCATAAAAATCCTCCTGTTATTTTGCAGATTGCTGATAAATATTTTATCACGCCGTAATTTTCATTGCAATTATTTTGTTGATAATAAATATGCGGGAAGAAAATTTCAGCGCTTCATATCAAAAAGCAAGGCTCGGTGTGCCGCGTTTTTGACACACCGAACCTTAAAACAGCTTAATTCTTTTGATAATTGAGTATGATAATACCGGTGCAGACCAAAATGAGGGTGATAAAGAGGTTTATCATCGGAACATTTCCGCTCTCGGTGAGCATGAGATTGGAGAGAATTACGCCGAAAACAGGGGTCATAAAGCTGAATACCGTAACCTTGGAAACGGGATTGTGCTTGAGCAGAACGCCCCACAGCGAATACGCGATAGCCGAGAGGAAAGCGAGATAGATGAGAACACCCAGTCCCTTGAGGTTTTGAACATGGATATGACCGCCGAGCATCAGACCGACTATTATCATCACTATTCCGCCGAGGACAAACTGATAGCCGCTGAGTACAACGGGGTCTTCATACTTGGAATAGCGCTTCATCAAAACAGAAGAAGTGGCGTAGGAAATCGCCGAAAAAAGAACGAAGCAGTCGCCGTAGAAATTCATATTCAGGTCAAGTCCGTTGAGGTTGACCACGATGATTCCGGCAAAGCCGAAGATGCAGGCAATAATCTTTTTGGGAGTAAGATCCTCCTGCTTGAATATCAGGCTGGAAATGATTATCGCAAAGAATACGTTTCCGCCGCTGATAACAGTTCCCTTAACGCCGGTGGTGTTGGCAAGTCCGACATAGAAGAAGAAATACTGTATCATGGTCTGGAAGCAGCTTATTTTGGCTACAAGATGCAGATTCTCCTTTTTGGGATAGAGAAATTTTCTTCTGCCGATGCTGTAAAAGAGAATGGTGAGTATTCCCGCGAGGGTAAAGCGTATTCCCGCGAAGAGAATGGTGGAGGGAACGCCCTTGTGCGGCAGAATCAGCTCATATCCCAGCTTGATGAACGGGGTGGCGCTGCCCCAAAGCGCGCAGCATACTAGTGCGGCAATGGTGACAAACCAAGGATTTGTAAATATCTTTTTGTCCGTACTTTCCATTTTCTGTTCTCCCGAAAATTATTTTTGACAAGAAAACCGGCGGCAACGCGCCGCCGTTATAAAACCCGACAAAGCCGCTTTGCAGCGGCTTGCGGTTTTAGTTCAATAAGATTTTGGCAGGAAATTATCTGCCAAGCTCGTCAATGCGATTGCGGATAGCGCTCATCACAGCGGCACACTGGTCGGTGACGCGCTTGCCTATCTGCTCAACAACGAGATTTTCCTCGTCCGAAAGGCGCTTTTTGCTGAAAGCGGCGGTGAAATAGCCCAACAGCTCACTCGAGCAGTCCTGGGTGACATTTGCGAGCTTGTCACATTCATCGGCAATCTGCTGCGGAATAAAGCTCTGAGCCAAAAGAATACGGCTCTTGTATTTGGGCAGCTCACCGAAAACGTTCATCAGCGCCTGACGACCCATTTCGAGGTTTTTAGGCGGCTCTCTTCTCAAAAGATTGGTCAGCTCGTTAACAACGTCCTGAAGGTCGGCGTTGAGCTGAGAAATATACTCGGCGGTTTGGTCGTAGAAATCAAATTCCCGCTTGATAAGTGCCTGCTCCGCAGCCGAATGACGCGAGAGCTTGTCGAAATATCCGGCAGAAACCTTTTCACAGGCAACAGCAATATACTGCTCTATCCACTTTTCGAGCTTTTTGTCAGCAAATAACAAAACTACAAATGTAACAGCGGCTCCGCCGACGAGCGCTGTCAGCAAGGCTTTTACAAATTCCATATTACTGCAACCGTCCTTTAACTCGTATTTGGGGTAGAAGCGGTATTCAAGGCAGAATACCCGCAAGCAAATCCATACTTGTTTATTATATCACGCCAAAATCGGAATTGCTATACACTTTGCAAAATAGTTGTCAAACTATGGCGGAAAATGCGGAATAAAATGCCGAAAAGCTGCCGATCCAAAGAAAAAAGCGGCGCTTTTTATAATAAAGCACCGCTTTTTGTGATTATTTAAGGAAATCTTCTCTCATGGGGGTGAAGATGTCGAGCAGAACGCCCGCTTCTTCACAAACACAGCCATGAATAACACCGTCTGTTTTCAGCATGGTATCTCCCGCCTTGACGGTCTTTTTAACTCCGTCTATGGTGAAAGAGAAAACTCCGCTGACAATATAGGTTATCTGAGTGTGGGGGTGGCTGTGAAGCGCGCCTACGGCACCCTTTTCAAAGGTGTTTTCCACACACATCATATTGTCGGTGTAGGCGAGTATGCGGCGGGTTACGCCCTCGCCGCCCGATTGCGGCTCGCTGTCGGCATGGAATACCCAGCGGCTGTTCTTTTCGGGAATAGGCATAACATTTTCCTCCCTGTTAAATCATATCAGGCTTTGAAAAAGGCAGGGTCATAGTTTTCACGGATAACGGCGGCGTCTATTCTGTAACGACGAAGATGCGCTTCCATTATGCTGCGCGCTTTCTTGGAATCCTTTTCCTCGATGGCGTGCATTATATTAAAGTGGTCCTCCACGATGCTTACAGGCTTTACCGAAGAGAGAGCCATTCTGCGAACACGGTCAAAGTGTATCGAGATGTTGTTCATCAATGTGAAAACCTGTTCCTTTTTGGCTATCGTAAAGAGCATCTTATGAAAATCGTTATCAAGCTGCATCATATCCCCGAAAGAGCTGTCGATATAAAAGCTCTGCATTTCCAGGTTGCTTTTCAGCATAACTATATCCTGTGGAGTTGCCATATCACATACAAGCTCTACCACGGCGCTTTCCAGAAGATTTCGCATAAAGCGGGCTTCTTCAATCAAATCGTAGTCGATAAGCGCTACGGCGCTGCCCTTTTGCGGGTAAATATCGACGATTTTCACCTTGGAAAGCTCTATCAGCGCCTCACGAACCGGAGTTCGCGACAGACCGAGCATATTGGAAAGCTCGTTTTCGCTGACAAGGCTGCCGGGGGCAAGCTCTAGGTTTATGATGTTTTCCTTGATAACACGCAGCGCGTAGTCACGACCTGTTTCGCGTGGGAGGCGTTGCAAAATATTCATAATTATCTTCTCTTTCTTCAGATATAGATGCCCGGGGTTACAAACTGCATTTATCCGAGATATTTTTTGAGGGTGGCTCTTACAGCTCCGGGAGCTGCGAGCATTTCGCGGAACATCTCGGCTACCTTGCCGCAGAGACCGATTTCGCACAGGTCAACGGCGAAGAGAGCCTTGTTGGTGAATATCGGGCTGAGAACCTCGGAAGAAGCGGTTTCCGGCTTGCCGAACTTAACCTCGGCGAGCTGCTCACGCAATGTAGCGAGCATCGGGTCACTGCTGCACTCAAATTCGTTGCCGTTGTCGTCAATTCCGATGAGATAACGCAGCCAGCCGGCTATTGCCAGAGGAATATAGGTGAGGGAGGTAACATCGAGATCCTCACGCGCGACATAGGATTTCATAGTCTCGCCAAAGCGAATAGCAATCTTTTGGCTGGTATCGGTGGCGATTCTCTGGGGGGTATCGGGGATAAAGGGGTTGGGCAGGCGCTGATCAACTACTTCATGGATAAAGTCGATAGGCTTGAGAATCTTGGGGTCAACTACAACGGGCATACCCTCAACATAGCCGATTTTTTCAACCAGAGCTTTAAGCTCGGTATCCTTCATCTCCGCCGCAATCGAATCATATCCGAGCAGACAGCCGTAAACAGCCAGCGCGGTGTGGAGAGGATTGAGGCAGGTGGTAACCTTCATCTTTTCGGTGTTGTTTACAGTGTCGCGGTCGGTCATGTAAACTCCCGCCTTTTCGAGAGGAGGACGACCGTTGGGGAATCTGTCTTCAACTACGAGATACTGAGGAGCCTCGGCGTTTACAAAGGGAGCGATAAAGGTGTTCTTTGCGGTGACGATGGGAGCCATATCGGCAATTCCATCGGCGGCAAGAGCTTCTTCAACCACCTTTGCGGGGCGGGGAGTGATTTTGTCTATCATAGACCAGGGGAAGGATACGTTCTTCTCGTCGCGAATCCACTCGGCAAATTCGGCGGTGATAAAGCCGTTTTCGAGCCACTTGTCAACAACGGTCATGATGCTTGCGCGCAGCTTTTCACCGTTGTGAGAGCAGTTATCCATGCTGACTACCGCGATAGGTGCCTTGCAGGTGTTGAATCTCTCAAGCAAAAGCGCCGTAACCATGCTCATAGCGTGAGAGCATTTTGCGGGGCCGTTTGCGAAATCCGCTTCAACAAAGGGGAAGAACTCTCCCTTGATGTTCTTGAGGGCATAGCCTTTTTCGGTTATGGTAAAGCTTATCATCTGCAGCGAGGGATTTGCGAATACCGCCTTGAGTCTTGCCATATCCTCGGGGAAAGCGGCAGAAGCTCTAACTCCCTCTGCGATGGAAGCGACAATTTCCTTCTTCATGCTGCCGTCGGGCATGAGGCTGACCATGAGGGTCATGTTATCAAAAGGCTTGTAAATCTTGTCGATGATGTCGAAATCAAAGGTGTCTGCGGCGATGATACCGCCTTTTACCAGACCCTGCGAAAGCAGAGACTGCTGAAGTCTTGCGATAAATCCGCGGAATATGTTTCCTGCGCCGAAGTGAACCCAGGTGGGGTTTTTCTCGGTTTCGGCACAGATTTCTTTCCAGTCAAAAGAGGGGAGCGCTACACCGGCTTTTTCCCAGCCTGCCTTGTCAGCCAGACCGTTATAATTGAGATTGAGCATTTTACCATATCCTCCTTTTATTTCTGCCGTTTTTGCCGCAAAGCAACCGGCACCTAACCAAAGCGACCGCGATTTTTAGTATCGCGGTCGCCGGCTGTCTGTGCTATTTTCCGGCAGATCGTGTGTAAACGACTTGCTTAAACGGACTTTACTTAGACATCTTTTCGATAGCTTCCCAAAGACCGTTGAGATAGGTGGCGCCCAGTGCGCGGTCGTAAAGACCGTATCCGGGACGACCGACCTCTCCCCAAATCATACGTCCGTGGTCGGGACGAATGTAGGTATCGGGGCAGGTATCGTAAACGGCTTTCATTATCTCGAACAGGTCAAGATCGCCTGTGCGGGAAAGATGAGGAGCCTCACGGAAATGATGATAGCCGAGGTGCTTAACGTTTCTGACGTGCATACAGCCGATTCTCTTCATTTCGCCGAAGTGACGAATGATTGCCGGAATATCGTTCTCGGGGTTGGAGCCGAGCGAACCGGTGCAGAGGCAGAGGGTGTTGCAGGGAGAATCGTAGAGCTTGACTATCTTGTCAAAATCCTCCTGGCTGTGAGCGATTCTCGGCAGACCGAAGATAGGCCATGCGGGATCATCGGGGTGAACAGCCATAACTACGCCACATTCCTCGCAGGTGGGAATAATTCCCTCGAGGAAATACTTGTAGTTTTCGCGCAGCATCTCGGAAGTGATGGACTTGTAGCGCTCGAGAGTAGTCTCCAATTCCGCAAGGCGCTCAGGCTCCCAACCGGGGAGAGAGAATCCGTTGCAGTTGTCGATAGTGCTCTTGACTATCTCGATAGGGCCCATATCTCCGAGATCTTTTTCATCGAAATAGAGGCTGTTGGAGCCGTCTTCTTCGATAACGCGGGCGAGGTCGGTGCGGAGCCAGTCAAATACCGGCATAAAGTTGTAGATGATAACCTTAACGCCGTATTTTGCGAGATTGCGGATAGTGATTCGATAATTTTCGATATACTTGTCACGGGTGGGAAGACCCATCTTGATGTCCTCGTGAACGTTTACCGATTCGATTACCTCACACTCGAGTCCGGCGGCGTGAACCTGGTCGATATATTTCTTTATCTCTTCCTCGGTCCAAACCTCACCGGCGGGCTTGTAGTCAAGAAAGCCCATGATGCCGCTCATACCGGGAATCTGCTTTATATGGCTGAGAGTAACATTGTCACTGTTCTCGCCATACCAGCGAAATGTCATTTTCATAGAATTTCACCTCATGTAATGAATGTGTGTTAAATCATGCGAACCAGGCAGGTGTAACTGTGGGCTGGTATCCGCCGATGAGCTTGGGTATGAGAAGGCTGATGTCGGGAATGTAGGTAACGAGCAGCAGGCTGACGATCATGCAGAGATAGAAGGGCAGAGTAGCCTTTACAACCTTCTGCATAGGTCTCTTCGCAACGGCGGAACCGATAAACAGAACAGCGCCGACAGGAGGAGTGAGCAGACCGATGCCGCAGTTGAGAACGATGATGATACCGAACTGGATGGGGTCAATACCGATCTGAGTAGCGATAGGCAGCAGAATGGGGGTGGCGATAAGGATGATAGGAGCCATATCCATGATGCAGCCGAGGAACAGCAGAATAGCATTGAGCAGCAGTGCGATGATGATGGGGTTATCGCTTACACTGGTGATAGCCTTTGCCGCCATATCCGGAACATGGAGAGTGGTGAGGCAGTAGCCGAATACACCGGAGGTGGAGATAAGTATCAGAACTATCGAAAGGGTTTCAACAGCGGAGGAAAGCTCTCTCCAAACGCCCTTCCAGTCGATGCCCTTGTAAACGAATACCGAAACAAAGAGGGAGTAGAAAACCGCAACAGCGGCAGACTCGGTAGCGGTGAATACACCTGCTACAACGCCTACAACTACGATGAGGATAGCGCCGAGTGCCCATGCGGATATTTTTATCTGATTGATGAGGTTCTTGATGCTGAAGGGGGAACCCTTGGGGTAATTGCGCTTAACGGAAATGATGTAGGAGCCTACCATCAGGCAGAGAGCGAGAACCGCGCCGGGCAGATAACCCGCGAGGAAGAGGCTGCCTACGCTTACGCCGCCTGCGGTGGTAGCGTAAATAACCATGTTATGGCTGGGGGGAACGAGCAGACCTTCGCAGGAGGAGGTGATGGTAAGTGCGGTAGCAAAGTCAACGTCGTAGCCCTGATCAACCATGATCGGGATAAGGATAGAGCCGAGAGAAGCGGTGTCAGCCGCTGCGGAACCGGAGATTCCGCCGAAGAAGTAGGAGTCAAGAACGTTTACCATTCCGAGACCGCCGCGCATCCAGCCTACACAGGCATCTGCCAGCGCAACCAGCTTGTCGGAAATGCCGCCTGTGCCCATCAAAACGCCCATCGTTATAAAGAACGGGACCGCCATAAGGCTGAATGAGCTGATGGCTTTAACCATCTGCTGGCAAACGGTGGTAAGATTCTTTCCCTGAACGAGAAGACAGAAAATGGAGGAAAGCGCTACCGCGTAGGTGATAGGAAAACGCAGTAAAATCATTACGAAAAAGCTGCTGAGCAGAACGAGGATAGCAAGACTCTGTATATCCATTAAGCTTCTGCCTCCTTTATAAAGAATGCCTTTATATGATTATAAAGAGCTTCAATTTCAAAAATTATCATAGCGAGACCTGCGAGAGGAATAGGGAAATACATCCAGAAACGGGAAACGTTGGGCATAGAAACATAGGTGCCGCGAGCGCCGAGGGTGGTGGCGTAGTTCCAACCGATGATGAGCATGATAAGACCGAGCGCCATTACAGCCAAATCGGAAAGTACATCAAGGCTCATTACAACTTTTTTAGGCATATAGGTGTCGAAAGCGTTCATTCTGATGTGGCTGTTGCGTCTGATAGCAAGAGAAGCCGAAAGAACTGCCATGTAGCTCATGAGGGTGAGTATAACTTCTTCGCTCCAGGAGTAGGAGGGAACAAAAGGAACGTAGCGTCCGATAACGGAAAACGCTGTGATACAAACGTCTGCAATAAGAAGGAGCTTGCATATAAGCATTACAACCTTATCGGTAAACGCGTATGCAGGTTCTATCTTATCCAAAGTCTCAAAAATTTTGGGCATAGATGTCTCCCTTTCTCAAAGTTTGAGGGCGCAGGGCAGTACCCTGCGCCCTCTAGAAATGGTGCGATTCAGATTAGAACAGAAAGGCGATTACTTATTGAGGTCGAGGATCTTCTGATACAGCTCAGCCTGGCTGCTGGTGTTCTCAGAGATAACCTTCTGGCAAGCTTCCTGCCAGGGAGTCTTGTCGTTAACTTCAACAACGTTGCATCCCTCAGCCTTGAGCTGCTCGAGAACCTTGTTCTCAGCCTCTTCGGAGATCTTTGCGTTGAAGTCCTGAGCGTACTTGCCTGCTTCGAGAAGGATGTTCTGCTGATTCTCGGTGAGCTTGTTCCAAGCGGTGTCGGTGATAACAGCCTGGATAGCGCCGAGGGTGTGACCGTCAAGAATGAGGGTGTTGGCAACCTCGGGGAATGCGTTGGACTTGTAGTTTGCGATGGGCTGCTCAGCGCCGTCAACAACGCCGGTCTGGAGTGCGGAGTAAAGCTCGTTGAAAGCAACAACGGTGGGGTTAGCGCCGAGACCCTGAACCATGCCGTTCATAACGGGGTCGTTGGAAACGCGGAGCTTGAGGCCCTTGAGACCGTTGATGTCGGTAACGGGGTTCTTGAGGAAGAAGTGACGGAAGCCCTCTTCACCGTAGAAGATGCCGCGCAGGGGAAGACCGATTTCCTGCGGCTCGTTGAGGAACTCGGGAGCAAGATCGCTGTTAGCGAATGCCCAGAAGTGAGCGCGGTTTGCGAAGGTGAAAGGAATGGAGAGGAGCATCGACTTCTGGCAGCCGTAGCTGGTCAGAGCGAAAGCGGAGATACGGGAAATATCTACGGTGTCGCCGCCGCCGAGCATACCGTCGAGAACGTCATTCTCGGAACCGAGAACGCCGGAAGCCTGAACGTCGATGATGATGGAGCCGTTGGAAAGCTCTTCAACCTTCTCCTTGAAGGCGGTAGCAGTCTGACCAACGATGGTGTCGAGGGGGTTTACTTCGGCATAAACGAGGGTAACCTTGGGGTCGGAAGCAGCGGGAGCTGCGGGAGCTGCAGAAGCAGCAGGTGCAGCAGAAGCTGCGGGAGCAGCGGAAGCAGCAGGAGCCGCAGAAGATGCGGGCTGAGAGCCGCCGCATGCTGCTAAGCCAAGAACCATAGTGCATGCCAAGAGAATGGAAAGTGCCTTTTTCATGATAATCCTCCTTAAAATTTGTACTTGCGTTTGTTTTCGCTAAGCACCGGGCATTATATGCCCGCTTTGAAAGCAATTACATTGTAGCACTTGCCATTGAATTTTTCCACTAGTATACTAGTAAAACTTATTCGATCCTTTTTGTGCAAACTGTGGAAAAACCATAAAGGAACTGTTAAAAATGCTTAATGCGAATATCCGCACTTGCTTTAAAGCCGATTTATGATGTATTATCCTTATGGTTACTTTAAATACTTGATTTTTCAGGAGGAAAAAATGGACAGAATAACCGTATGCTCACGAATAGATGCCAAAATATTCAAAGATTTTGCTTTTTTTGACACGATGAAGCGGCAAAAACGCTGGAAGCACCCCGCCCTTTTCGCGGCGATACTGCTCTTTTTTGCGCTGATATGCTTCAGTCAGGTATCCAAGAGAGAGGGCGCTTTTATGTTGGGAACGGCGCTGAGTCTCATTGCGATAGGCTTTCCCTTTTCATATATACACAACTTCAACGCCTCGCTCAACAAGCAGGTGATAAAGCAGGGGATAACAAAGCCCAGAGAGGTGTATAACATCGAGCTGAACGACAACGGCGTTATCGTTTCCAACAAAACCGAGCAGGCAAAATTTCAATGGAGCGACATCTACCGTGTTTATCACCGCAACAACTGCGTCTATTTATATGTAGCGGAAAGCCGTGCCTTTCTCCTGCCCGACAGCGAGATAAAATGCGGAGTGGAAAAGCTCTGGGCTTTGCTTGAAAAAAATCTTCCGGCAGAAAAGCTGTTTAAGTGATTATTATAGGGAAAAAGAGGAATAATAATGTTTTCAACTGTTGATGAAGATAAAAAGAGAGATATTTCTCTGCTGAAAAACGTTGTAATCGCGTTTTTTATCAGCGGAGCCGCTTCGCAGCCGCTCGGGTCGTTTATTCCCTTTTTGCGGGAGAGCTACGGATTCAGCTACGATTTGTCGGGAGTTTTGCTTTCCTGCCAGTCGTTCGGAAATTTTCTCTCGGTGCTGGCTATGGGATTTCTTCCCGCCTGGTTTGGCCGCCGGCGCAGCATATTGATGACCGGAATATGGATGGCGGCGGCATATCTCATATTCGCCTCGGGAATAGGAACCCCGTTTGCCATGGTAGCCGCCTTTTTGATGACCGGTATCGCCCGCGGCGGCAACTCCAACTTTGCTAATACAATGGTTTCCACCCTGCCCGAGCCACTTGCAACCAAGGGTTACAACATGGCTCACGGCGGATTTGCGGTGGGCGCGCTGCTATCTCCGCTGATGCTGATTTTCTGCGTTTCCGTTATGCCGATGGCGGGCTGGCGTGTTATGGCGGCTCTCTTGGGTGTGCTGTGCCTTGTTCAGCTTTGGATATACGCCAAAATGCAGCTTCCGCCCGAAAACAGCGTGCGCGGAAAAAGCTCAATGGATATGAGCTTTTTCAAGTTCAAGCAGTTTTGGCTCGGCTCGGCGATGCTGTTTTTCTATATCTCCACCGAATATGCGATAGTCGGCTGGCTTGTGACATATTTTCAGGATATGGGGATACTCTCGGATAATTTCTCCCAGATGATGAGCAGTCTGCTCTGGCTGGTAATATTCATCGGCAGAATGATAGGTGTTGCGATAACAGGCAAGGTCGCCCGAGAAGCGATACTTCTCACCGACGGAATCGGTCTTTGCAGCTTTTTCACCCTCATGCTATTGAGCAGAACCCCCGAGATGATAGCCTTTTGCATCATGGGAATAGGCTTTTTTATGGCGACTATCTATCCCACGGCGTTTTCTTACGGAAGTGAGTGCGTAAAGGGCAACGACCTCGGATGCAGTATAATGATATTCACAGGCAGCGCCGGCGGAATAATAACTCCCGCCCTCGTCGGAATCGTAGCGGAACAGGCGGGAATCGGAGCCGGAATGACGCTGGTGGCGTGTTTCACCTTTATGCTGCTCATTTCGATAATATTCAGCGCGGTGAGCATGAGAAAGTCAAAGGCAGTTTAACCTGCCGAAAAAATAAAAAACGGAGAACATTAAAGTTCTCCGTTTTCTTTTTGCATATCCTCGTGAAATGTAAAATCAATGCGCCAAATATGCTTTTTCAAATCGACATTGCCGTTTTCCAAAAAGGTGATGCCCTCATTTTCGAGCAGTCTGCGTTGTTCCTCACTGCCGCCGAAAGCAAACTCGGGGGCGAGTCTGCCGTTTCGGTCAACGACTCGGTGACACGGTATCACAACAGGCTGAGGATTGCGGTGCAGCGCCCAGCCCACCGCCCGTGATGCTCTCGGACTTTCGCAGAGCATCGCTATCTGACCGTAGGTCGCGACAGAGCCTGCGGGAATTTGCTTGACGGCGGCATACACTTTGGCGAAAAAGCCGCCGCTGTTCATCACTTTGTTTCCTCCGTGGGAATATCTTCGTCTGCTGTGGGCAAATCCGATTCCGACGAGTCGTCGCGGGCGAAATCCTGCTCCTCGGTTATATCGCCTTCTTCAATCAGAATGGCGTTTTCCCTGCCGCCTGTTTTTTCGGCACGGCGGTTTTCACGCCACGCGGCAAATTTCTTTCTGAAAACGATAAACGCCATGCAGAGGAGAACAACGGCGGCGAAAAACCAACCGACCTTGTAAAGGTCTATTCCGCCTATCATATTGAAAGCGGTATTCCCCGGGTCTGCCTCAATGCAGAGAACAGCCGCCACCGAATGACCGGCGCTGTATATCGGCAGACAGCTTACCACAACGTTTTTGCGGTTTTGGTTGGTGACAATCTCGTTTGCGAATCCGCCTGTGAGCTTGTTGGAATAGAGCTTGTCCGCAAGCTGTTTCACTGCTTTATAGCCGTTTTCGGTGGGATACTCGGCGGCGGGGGCAAAATAGTCTGTTCCCGATTTGCCGTTGTCGCGGTAAGAGCCGTCTATCAGATAGCAGAGCTTTTTATCATCAAGTCGGGAAAGGATATACATTCTCTCATATCCCTGCTGTGTGTTGAGCTGTGCCAAAAGTCCCGCGATATATTTGCAGTCGGAATTGAGTGCGGGCGACTGTGCCAGCGCTTCGATTTTATCCGCGGAATAGTATGATATGGCGGTTGAAACGGGAGTCATCGCCTCTAAAACGGCGTTTCCCGCAGCGGAAAGGGCGTTTTTCTTTCTCGCCGAGGGCAATGTCAGGCAGAATACCGCCAAAAACGCGCTTATCGCCGCTATAAAACGTATTATTATCCTCAAACTCAGCTTTTTACGGTCTTTTTCCATAATATCCACTCCCTCTTGATAAAAAGCGATGTATACATATCATATAGTATAGCACAAAATTTCTCTTTGCGTATAAACTACTTTAAATCGGAGCAAATTTGTGAGATAATCATAAAGAAACAACAAGGAGGGAGCAAAGTTGACCGAAATTGAAACCGCTCTTTGCTGCCTTAAAGAAAGCGGTATTCCGATAGTGGGAGCCTGTCGCTTTTCCGGTGAGCTTATCCTGCCGAATGTGCGCTCTGTTTCCCGCCTGCCGCACGAGCCGAAAACGCTGCTTGTGGGACTTTTTCCCTATTATACGGGAAAACATGAGGGAAGAAATCTTTCGCTTTACAGCGTCATTCCCGATTATCACGATGTCGCCGGTCAGATGCTGCAAACCGCCTGCGAAAATCTCAAAGCGGCGTTTTCGCATGGGGAATTTGTTCCCTTTGCCGATGCCTCGCCTATATCGGAGGTCACAGCCGCACTCCGCGCCGGATTGGGCGTGAGAGGAAGAAACGGACAGCTTATCACCGAGCAATTCGGCTCGATGGTGTTTATCGGGGAGATAGTCACCGACGTTGAATTTGATATTGCCGATTTCCCCGAGAAAAGCTGCGAAAACTGCGGGAAATGTATAAGAGCCTGTCCCACAGGGGCGTTATCGCAGTCGGGATTTGACAAAAGCCGCTGCCGCTCACATTTTTCGCAGAAAAAAGGGAAGCTGACCGAGTGGGAAGCCGAGCAGCTTATCAGCGGCGGTTTGGCATGGGGCTGCGATATTTGCACCCTTTCCTGCCCGCACAACGCCGCTCCCGCCGTCACCCCGATAGAGCGCTTTCGTTCCGATGTGGTTTTCACCGCCGATGAGGAAAATCTCGAGCGGCTGATGCAAAACCGCGCTTTCGCGTGGAGAGGAATAAAGGTTATACAGAGAAATTTATCGCTTTTAAAAAAGTAAGGATGTGTTTATCATTTTTGAGATATTAAAGGAAAACCAATATGCCGAGCTTGACGAATTTGTAAAAAACCACCCGTTGGGCGGCTTTACCCAGTGCAGCGACTGGCGCAAGGTGAAAAACAACTGGGGGTTTGAAGCGGTGGCAGTCCGTGATGAAACGGGCAGAATCATCGGCTCGGTGTCGGTTTTGGTGCAGAAGATACCGCTCATCGGCAGCAGCTTTTTATACGCACCGAGAGGGCCTGTCTGTGACCCGCATGACGAGGCGGTTCTGCGGGAATTGAAGTCGGGAATAGACGCGCTTGCCAAAAAGCATAAGGCACACGCCTTTAAAATGGACCCCGACATTCCCGTTTCCGACACGGAATTTATCTCACTGGCTCAAAAGCTGGGCTTTACCCGCTCATTTGGTCCCGAGGGCTTTGAGGGAATACAGGCGAGATTCAACTACCGACTCTATATAAACGGCAGAACCGAGGAGGAGCTTTTGGCAAACTGCAATCAGCAGACCCGTCGCAATCTCAGAAAAGCGCAGAAATTCGGCGTTACGGTAGAGACAGTCGGGGCGGAACGGCTTGATGATTTCGTCCGCATAATGAAGATAACAGGGGAGCGAGACGGCTTTAACACCCGCCCCAAGGAATATTTCGAGAGATTTTTGTCGGCGCTGGGAGAACACGCCCGACTTTATATGGCGTTCTATGAGGGAAAAGCGATAGCCGGAGCGATAACCACCAATTTCGCGGGAAAAACCTGCTATGTTTACGGTGCTTCCGACAATGAGAGCCGCGAGGTAATGCCCAACTACCTCATGCAGTGGGAAATGATACGCTGGGCGCTCGAAACAGGCTGTTCGGTGTATGATTTTCAGGGAATATCGGGCAATATCGAGGACGAAAATTCTCATATGTACGGTCTTTACCGCTTTAAGCGGGGATTCAACGGTCAGGTAGATGAGCTTGTCGGCGAATTTGACTGTATCTACCGCCCGATAGCCGAAAAAGCGGTGGATAAGGCGATAGCGCTCAACGGATTTCTCCGCAAGGTGAAACGGATGGTGAAAAAATGACCTCTCCGCTCTATTCGGCATTAGTCGGTCATATCGAAAAGGGGCGGGAGCGCTTTCATATGCCGGGTCATAAGGGGATTCTGCCGCCGCCGCTAAGCGGGGTTGCCCCATTCGACATGACCGAGGTTCCCGATACAGGCTGTCTTTATGACGGCGAGGGTGCGCCTGTTGAAACCGAAAAGGCGTTTGCAGAGCTTTACAACAGCGGAGCAACGCTTCTTTCGGCGGGCGGTTCCACCCTTTGCATACAGACTATGCTTTCGCTTTTCTGCCCGATGAACAGCCGCGTTCTTATGAGCAGAAACGCCCATCATTCCGCCGTGAATACCGCCGCTATGCTGGATTTGGAGCCTGTTTGGCTGACGGCGGACGAGCCGGCAGGTGTTTTGACCTACGGGCGGATAACTCCCGAGCGGGTGAGAACGGCTCTGTCGGAAAACGACGATGTCAGCGCGGTTTATATTACCTGCCCCGATTATTTCGGAACGCTTTGCGACATAAAGTCCATATCGGCTGTCTGTCGGGAATTTGGTAAGCCGTTGCTGGTGGATAACGCGCATGGAGCGCATCTGAAATTCTTTGGGGGACTGCACCCTATGGAATGCGGCGCAGATGCCTGCTCCGATTCGCTGCACAAAACGCTGCCCGCGCTGACGGGCGGCGCGCTGCTTCATCTTAAAGACGGTTCACTCAAGGAAGAAGCCCGCCGCAGAATGAAGCTGTTCGGCTCAACCTCTCCCTCCTATCCGATAATGCTTTCCTGCGATATGCTGATACCGCGCTGGGAGAAATTGAAAGCCGAATACCGCGATTTGGCAAAAAATATCGCCGAATTGCGTAAATTCGCCGCAGAAAAGGGCGTTTCGGCGTGCGATGATAAGCTGAGAGACCCCATCAGGCTCTCACTGCTTTTCGGAGAAAATGAGCGTGATAATATCGAAAATCTGCTCTGTTCCCTCGGGATTGAAGCGGAATACATATCCGCAAGGCATATCGTTCTGCTCATTTCTCCGGAAAACGACCTCTCGTTTGCGAAACGGCTTATAGACGCTTTGCCGCCGCTTGATGAGGCGCTTTTCCTGCCGGAATTTGCTTTGCCGAAACGGTTTTGCTCTGTGAGAAAAGCGGAGCTTTCTCCTGCCGAACAGATACCCGTCGTTAAAGCGGTCGGCAGGATATGCGCCGCTCCCGCGGCACCCTGCCCTCCCGGGGCGGCTGTGGTGATGCCCGGGGAAGTGATAGACGATTTCGCCGTTAATCTGCTTTTGCAAAGCGGATTGGAAAATGTTTTCGTAATGAAATGGCACCCCAAAAGTGAGAAAAACGCCTGTCTTTGATGACAGGCACGTTGAAAAGGTATAACAGATGAAATACCCGCTGATTTTTCAAGATGATGTTTTTAAAACGCTGATTCGGCTCTTTGAGACAGAGCGTTTTCCCCATGCACTGCTATTTGAGGGGGCGGCAGGCAGCGGAAAGCGAACCGCCGCCGATTTTGCCGCCGCGCTTCTTCTCTGCCGCGGTGAAGTGCCGCCCTGCGGGGTATGCCCCTCCTGCAAAAAGCTGAAAAGCGGCAATCACCCCGATTTTAAGCGACTTGTTCCCGAAAACAAGAGCAAAACGATAAACGTTGAGCAGATACGCGGGATAAAGCTCGATGCCTGCGTTTCCCCGCACGAATCCGCCTGCAAGGTTTATCTTATTCCCGAGGCGCAGCTTCTCAGAGCGGAGGCGCAGAACGCGCTGTTAAAGCTGATTGAGGAGCCGCCGCCCTCGGCGTATTTTATTATGACTGTTCCCTCGCGGGCAAATTTGCTCGAAACGGTGATTTCCCGCTGCACCGTTTTGCCGATGAGGGAATTGTCCGACGAGGAGCGGCTGAACGCGGTGGAACAGCTCCACGGTCAGCTCACCGCCGCTGACAGAGAAACGGTTCTCGCCTGCAAAACGGCGGGAGAGGCACTTTCGGCGCTGAATGACCCCAAGGCGCAGAAGCTGGAAGCCGACGCAAAGGCGTTTTGCGCTTCTATCTTTTCGGGGGAGAGATATTCCGCCATAAAGCTGTTAAACGGCTGCGAAAATGACAGGGAGGATTACCGCAGATTTCTTTTTGCGGTAAGAAACTGCATAATAGCCCGACTTTGCTCTCAAAATGGCGGCATCTCCGCGTTGCGCGCGGGCAAAATTGTTGATATAATAGATGAAGCCGATTACTCGGCAGGGCAGAACAGCGCGTTGGCGCCTCTTTCCTGCGCTTTGGTGAACAGGCTGATAAAAGCCGCTTTGGCGGCTTGAGCTGTTACAGGTTAAAATAAAATTCAAAGGAATATATAATATGGCTGAGGTTATTGGAGTAAAGTTTAAAGAAGGCGGCAAGGTCTACTATTTTGACCCCTGCGGAATTGTTGTGAATACCGATGATGCCGTTGTGGTGGAGACTGCGCGCGGAATCGAGTGCGGCATCGTTTCGGCGGCAAATCGCGATGTTTCGGACGATGAGATAGTCAAGCCGCTGAAAAAGGTGGTTCGCGCCGCTACCGCCAAGGATATAGCGCAGATGGAAGAAAACCGCCGCCGTGAGGCGCGCGCCTTTGAGATATGCCAGCAGAAGATAATTGACCACAAGATGGATATGAAGCTGGTTGATGTGGAATACACCTTTGACAACAGCAAGATTCTTTTCTATTTCACTGCCGACGGCAGAGTGGATTTCAGAGAGCTGGTAAAGGATTTGGCGGGGATTTTCCGCACAAGAATCGAGCTGCGTCAGATAGGCGTTCGTGATGAGGCAAAGATGCTCGGCGGACTCGGTATCTGCGGCAGACCGTTTTGCTGTTCTACATTTTTGAGCGATTTTCAGCCTGTTTCAATCAAAATGGCAAAGGAACAGGGACTTTCGCTCAATCCCACCAAAATCTCGGGAACCTGCGGCAGATTGATGTGCTGTCTCAAATATGAGCAGAACGCCTATGACGACCTCATCAAAACTACTCCGCGTGTAGGCTCTCAGGTGAACACCCCCGAGGGCAGAGGAACCGTTGAGGAGATAGTGAATATTCTCACCGGCAGTCTCAAGGTCAGGATAGAAAACGGCGACAGCTTTGTGATAAAGAGCTTTTCGAGGGATGAAGTGACCTCGCTCAACAGCTTCAGCCGCCGCGAAAACAGACAGCCCGAGCCGGAAACCGCTGCGGAAACGGAAGAAGCCGAGCTTTATGAGGAACAGCTTGCCAAGCTGGAGCAGAGCGAACAGCAAAGCGAGGGCGCTCCGGCACAACAGACCGAGGAAAGACAGAAGAGAAACGATTTCCGCCCGAGGAATCCCAAAAATCAGCCACGCAGGGGACATCGCCGCTTTAATCCCAACCACCGCCCCAGAAACGACAAACCCCAAAACGCCGAATAAATTTTCTGCCATTTGCAAAAAATTTTAAAAATGACTATCATTTTGAGCGTTTATATGTTATTATTGAAATGAAAATTAAAGGAGGTGTATTTTCATGGCATACAAGATTTCCGATGCTTGCATTGCTTGCGGTTCTTGCGCAGGTGAGTGCCCCGTTGGAGCTATCTCCGAGGGTGACGGCAAGTACGTTATCGACGCCGGTGCTTGCATTGAGTGCGGCGCTTGCGCAGGTGCATGTCCTGTTGGAGCCCCCGCTCAGGAATAATCAAACGTTCATAAAAAACCGCATGGTTTTCCATGCGGTTTTTTTCTGCGATTATACAAATTTTCGGTTTTGTGATATTATGTAATGACAAAAGTTTGATGGGTGGATTTTGATGCAGTTTGAGTTTATGCCGATAACAAACGGAATAGAAGCCGCCGTGAGCGATGAACACCGATTCACAACCGATTCGGTTTTGCTGGCACGCTTTTCTTCCCCGAAAAGGGATGAGAGGGTGGCGGAGTTTTGCTGCGGGTGCGGCGCAATATCTCTGTTGTGGTTCGGCGAGGGAGAAACGCCGCCCAAAAGCGTTTGCGGATTTGATATAATGCCGGAGGCAAAGGAGCTTTTTTCCCTTTCGATTGAGAAAAATTCCCTCAAAGAGAGGGTGAAGGCGGTTTGTGCCGACCTGCGCGAATACCGCTCGATAGCCATGCTCCCCCACGCGGGATTTGATTTGGTGGTATGCAATCCGCCCTATTTCGAGAGCGGATTCGGCTCGGGGAGCCGCCAAACAGCTCGTCAGGAGACTCAGCTCGATATATACACTGTCTGCAAGGCGGCGGCTTATGCGCTGAGATTCGGCGGGAGATTTTGCGTCTGCTTTAAGCCGCAGCGCTTGCCCGATTTGTTTGATGCCATGCGTCAAAGCAGAATCGAGCCGAAAAATATCCGTCAGGTAGTTCCCAAAAAGGGAGAACAGCCGCATCTCATGCTGGTGGAGGGGCGGCTGGGCGCAAAGCCGCAGCTCAACTGGCAGGCGGAACTGGCGTTGTATGACGACAGCGGCGAGTTCACAACGGAATACCGCGAACTATACAGAATGAGGTGAAAAAATGTCCAAGCTCTATCTGGTGGGAACTCCGATAGGAAATCTGAGCGATTTTTCGCCCAGAGCGATAGAAACGCTGAAAAACGTTGATTTTATTGCGGCGGAGGATACCCGAGTTACCCTCAAGCTGCTGAATCACTTTGAAATATCAAAGCCGATGATAAGCTACTATCAGCACAACATGAAAGAAAGCGGCGCCAAAATAGTCGCCAGAATCATGTCGGGGGAGAGCTGTGCCCTCGTCACCGATGCCGGTATGCCCGCCATCAGCGACCCAGGTGAGGATTTGGTTCGCCTCTGTGCCGAATCGGGGATAGAAACCGTTGCGATACCCGGTCCGAGCGCGGTTGTCACCGCGTTGGCGCTCTCGGCGCTTTCTACGGTGAGATTCACCTTTGAAGGATTTTTGCCGGTGGAGAAAAAGGAGCGCCGCGAGCGGCTTGAACAACTGAAAACCGAGAGCAGAACGATGGTTTTTTACGAAGCGCCGCATAAGCTCGTCACCACGCTCGATGACCTTTCCGCCGCTTTCGGTGAGGAAAGGGAGATTTCGCTCTGCCGTGAGCTGACAAAGCTGCATGAGGAGGTAATCCGCACAACGCTGGGAGAGGCAAAGCGCCTGTTCTCGGAAAAAGCGCCGCGCGGTGAGTTTGTTCTTGTTGTATCCAGCGCAAAGGCAGACGATATTCCCGCCGCAACGATAGAGGATGCGGTTTTAACCGCAAAAAAGCTGATGAATGACGGATTGAGCGCTTCTGCCGCGGCTAAACAGGCGGCACAGCTCACCGGCTGTAAAAAGGGAGATATTTACCGTCTGCTGTAAGAACTATTGCTTTTTTCGACAAAATGTGTAATAGTTAAACTGTTACCGGATTTATACTTTGGAGGTTTATCTTATGACGAAATGGCAGATAGTTGCCGACAGCTCCTGCGACCTTTTTGACGGAGCCCTGGACAGGAAAAATATCGCTTTTTCCACCGTTCCGCTGAAGATAGTGGTGGGGGAAAAGGAGTTTATCGACCGTGAGGGAACAGACCCTCTGGAAATGCTGAAAGCGATGAAGTCCTACAAGGGAGCTTCTTCAAGTGCCTGCCCTTCGCCCGAGGAATTTGCCGAGCATTTTCGCCGCGCCGATTACAGCTTTGCCGTGACTATGACAGGCAGTCTCAGCGGAACCTACAATTCCGCGATGCAGGCGAAAAGAATGGTGCTGGAGGAGTTCCCCGAAAAGAAGATACACGTTGTTGATACAAAAAGCACCTCCGGTTCGCTGGTTCTCACAGCGAGAAAGATAATCTCGCTCATCGAGGAGGGAAAATCCTTTGAGGAGATAGTTCCCATCGCAGATGAATACGGTGCAGACTGCAAGATACTTTTTTCGCTGACGAATTTCGATAACCTCATCAAAAACGGCAGAATGAGCCGAATGGCGGGAATAATGGCTTCCGCCCTGCATATTCGCCCGATAGGGCTGAACCCCAACGGCGTTATCGAAATAGTGGACAAACCCCGCGGCGAAAAGCGCGCCATTGAGCGCATGGTGGAAATGATGCCGAAATACGGCTACAAAAGCGGCGACCCGATAGTTTTGAGCCATTGCAGCAATCCAGAGGGCGCAAAAACCATCTGCGAATTGATAAAGAGCCAACACAATGCCGATGATAATGACATAACGGTTTTGAATTGCGCCTGCCTTACCTCCTTTTATTCGGGAGAAAGAGGGCTTTTGCTCTGTTTTTAAAGCGTGATAACAAATAAAAAACCTCTCTGTTTATCAAAACAGAGAGGTTTTTGTTATTGGCTGAGTATCAAAGATTGGGGAGAATGGGATTGGGATTGGTGGTGACGTTTATCGCCTTAACAGTCTCATTCTCTCTGAGCAGACGCGCCATTACAACAAAGCGCTGTCTGTCGCTCTTGCCGTATGCTCTGGTGCAGGTGGACATGGTGATTATCTTATCGCTCGAGTTTACATCTACATCAAAGATGTGACGGCTGCGAGCCTTTGCTCCGCTGATAACTGCGGCGTGGTTTGCATCGGTGGGGTTGGGGTCGATGTAGTTAAAGGAAACATCGGTGTAGAATGCGGCGAAAATTACCCACTTCATCTCAGCTTCCTCGGTGGAGAACCAGATATAAGGATAAGCCTTGGCAAAGTTGAGATAGTGATAGCTTGCGAGCTGTGCGAACATAACATCGCTTGCGTTGCCGATTCTGGGAGATGCGGAATAGTTAGTCCAGTTGTGACCGAACAAAACGGTGTTCTTGGAAAGGGTGGGGAATTTGCAGGTGGAACCGGCGTAGATAACGCCGTTTCTGCTCGACTGACGATAGATATTCTTGTCGAGATAATAATGGGGGTCATAGCCGGGAGCGCTCTGAAGAACAGGGTAGTCGATATTGGTTCCGGGAACCTTGAGCCAACCCTTTACATCGGAGTTTATCTGCTTGTAGCTTGCGATATTCGCCTTGCCGCTGGTGCCGAGAGAATTGGGGTCAAAAGCGGCGGGAACAGTAGAAGCAGCCGCGGCAGACGCGGTGGAAGAAGCTGCCGAAGAGGAAGCCGCCGACGATGCGGCAGTGGAAGAAGCAGCAACCGAAGACGCGGCAGAGGAAGAAGCCGCAGGTGCGGAAGATGCAACGGGAGTTACCTCGGGGGTCTTATCCTCCTTCTTCTCTTCTTTCTTCTCGTTTTTCTTATCGTCCTTCTTTTCGGTCTTTTCCTTATCGGAGGAGACTGCGTTTACAATAGCGGGAGCAGAAGAAGATTCCGCGGGGATAACAATATCCTCGCCGCCCTTGAGCAGAGAAACGCCGATTCCTACCGCCACGACAAAGATGAGCGCAGAAAGCGCGACAACTACCATGGAAGAAATGGGGGATGCCTTGCGTCTACGATTTGACATAGTAAGTATTCACCTCAAAAGTAATCATTATGTTCTTATTTGAACATCTAACTGTAATATTATATCATGATAAAACGCCTATTGGAAGATGAAGTAATCAAAAAAACTCAAAATTTAGCAGGAAAATTTTTCAAATAACCGCCAAATTGGCGACCTTCCAACCGCTGTCGGTTTTAATCATGCTCATGCTGTATTTGGAGGGATATTCGTATTGGTGCCGCCCCATCGTTATCCGATAGTTGAACATTATCATGCAGGAAATATGGCGGTCATCGTATATCCGCCAGCCGGCAAAGCGCGGCTGCTCAAAGGAATAGCTGTCATGGGCGTTATACCAGCCGTTATAAAACTCGGTCAAATTACGGTGAAACTGTGAGTTCGGCAGAAAATACGGCAGAATTTCATCTAAAGACGCATCGTTTGTGATATATTTCGCATAACATTCCGCGGCAGAAAGGGCGACTGCCGAAACCTCGGCTATCGTATCCTCATCGGGATAGACGGCGGCGGTGATGTCATTTTCCAGCGTGTGAATAACGCTTTTGCGATTCTCTCCACCGACTATCGCGATTTCCGGCGGGCGGTAAAGCCCTTTCAGGCGATAAACCATAGGCGGCTCGGGAGAAAGCTCCTCCGAAAGCGAGCCGAAGCTCTCAAAAAGCTCGGTTTTCAGCTTTTCGGAGGCAGCGGGGTCTATCAGTGATTCATCGAGTAAAACTCCGTTTGCCGAGGGGGAAAATGCGGGAGACGAGGTCACAGTGTAGTCCTCGGGTAAAACAGAGAGATTCATGCGGCTTATCTCCCAGCGGTCAAATCCGTATTCGCTGTCTCCTTTTAAGCAGGTGAGAACAAGCTCTGCAAGCTCATTTTCACCGCGAAACAGCTTGTAGCTGTTGTTTTTGCTCCTCGAAAAGCGATAGTCGCCCTCCGGTGCCGCAAGCTCTATCGCAGCCGCAAGATTTTCTTCCGATTCGAATTTGCTCAAACTGATGCCGCAAAGCGGAATAAGCTCGTCATATCGCTTGTCACTGAATAAGGAAAGCGCTTTCATCGCCGTGTTGTCGGGGGAAGAAAGCTCATATTGCTCGGCGGTTTTGTATATCCGAAAAAGTCCTCCGGCAGTCAGCGCGCCGCAGGTGATGAAAAGTATCGCCGCGAATATGAAAAAGGCTGTTTGTCCTTTGGAACGGTTTTTGGCTGTTGCTCTCATTTTTCCTCCTGCTATCTGACCAGAAATGCGGTGGGCAGTTTTCGTGAGCCGTAGAGCGAGGCGCAGACATTCTGCACTCGATTTTCGTATACCATGAGGGTGGAGGAGCCGCCATCGAGATTTGCGGCATTCACCGCGCCGTAGTTGAGCATAACGTCAATTATATCCTTGTAGGTAGCGCCTATGCTGTGAGCCTGTCTGCCGTCAATCACCAGCAGCAGCACGGCACCGTCGGCGCGCTGACCGATAGCCGTGCGGGGGTTTAAACCGCCGCCCGTTCCTATCGCGGAAGCGGGCTGACCGTTTGCTATCAGCACCGGCGCGGGAAAGCTCACCGCATCGCGGATATTCTTTTCCAATGCCTGTGCGCCGCTCATTGAGCCGACTATCAGCTTGTTATCTCTGTCAAATCCTATGACTATGCTGTATGTTTCGGGACTGCCGTAGGTCAAAACGCCGTTCTGAATCACTATTCCCAACGGTGTGCCGCCGTTTCCCACTCCGTTTTCATCTTCAAACGCGCCGCCGTTGACCCCCGCAGTGGCGTTGTCACGCTTTACCATTTCTTCCACACGCAAGCCGCCCGATTCCAGCCCGAATACGGCGGGAGAAGCGACATAAAGCCGTGAGGGGTCGTTGATTATCATCATTTTACCCTTGTAGGTGGCTCCCGAGACGTCCTCAAGCGTTATGGCGCTTATATCGCTGCTTGAATCGCTTTCATCGGGAGTTACCACCATGGCGGTGTCGGTGACGACATTTTCCACCACTACGGTGTTCTGATTGAGAATTTCGTTTATCTCCTCCTCCGAAAATCTCGCTCTGACTATGAATTTTGCCGCGCTGGTTTCCATGAGGGTGGTGACAAGCAGTCCTCGGGCGGCGGGGGAGGGACCGTCAAAGGCGATGTGTATCGCTCCCGCCAAAAAGACTGTGAGCCAGAACAAAACTATTCCCACGCAGATGAAAAAGCGCGATACAATTCGTTTAATCATGGAACTGTCGTCCTTTCCGTAGATTTATCTGCCGAGAATACCCAGTTCTGCTGAATAAAAAAGCTGATGAAAAAGAGTATTGTGTCCACTATCAGCTTTGCGGTGAGCGAGCCTGTTTCAAAGGCGGCGCATATTCCCCAAACGCCCACCCATGAAAACATCAGTTGAACGGCGCAGAGCAGATAGTAGCGCACTATCGAGCGGGAAATGCTTTGACCGCTTTTAAAGACGGCGGCACGGTTTAGTGAGAAATTCAAAAGTGAGGATATTGCTCTCGCTACAAAGGTGGCGATAAAGGTGCGATAGCCAAGGGAAAGCAGCCCCAGCGACATTATCATCAGCTTGAATATCGCGAGATCTGCCGCGGCGCAGAGCAGAGAGCAAACCGAAAATCCGAAAATCAGCCGAGTTATCCTCAGCGAGTCGGAAAAAGGCTTGAAATGTGAGGTTTTGTTTTCCTCTATATAGATAGTCCGTATCTTTTCTTCTCTGAGCGGAATATCCAATCGGGAAAGCGCCATAAGCATATTGCTTTCATATTCAAATCTGTCACCGTCAAGCGCCGTCATGCCAGGAATATGTTCAATGGGTATCGCGCGCAATCCGGTTTGGGTGTCGGTTATATTTCTGCGGCAGAGAAGACTGAACATCGCGGCGGAAACCCGATTTCCCATTCTGCTGCGAAACGGCACATCGGGAACGGAAAAATCCCTCACGCCGAGGATAAGCGGCTTTTTCTCATCGAGAATCAGCGCTTCGGCTAGCTTTGCCGCGTCATCGGGGTGATGCTGACCGTCGCCGTCCACCGTTATCACGCCGATGCAGTGGGGGCGGTTTTCGAGAATATAACGAAAGGCGGTTTTCAGCGCCGCACCCTTGCCGAGATTTTCGCGATGCGTCAAAATCGTGCATTGCGAAAGGTCGGAAATCGCCTCAAAGTGCCGCAGACTCTGCCTGCCGCTGCCGTCGTTTACCGCGATGATGTCGCAAAAGCCGCGGTCAATCAAGCCGGATACCGTTTTCTCGAGTTTTTCGTCGGGGTCGAGCGAGGGAATGACCACCGTTATATTTTCAAAGCAGTTCATAATAATAAATTCATCTTTTCCTGAAAAATATTGTCGCCGCTATCGCCAAAGCGAGCGCAAGCGAAAACGCCGCCGCCGTTATAGAGCCGACAAACAAAAAGGCGCTGTCGTTTTTAGCCTGCGGAAGAAAAAGCTCCTTTCGGCTGTCATCGGAATCGGCTTTTGCGGGCTGCGCCGCCGTTGAACTGTCCGCTGTTTCGGCGGGTGGTGTAGGCGGCTCGGGGAGAGATTCGTTTTGAGGGCCTGCTGCTTTTTCGTCGCGGTAAAGGGTTATATTCTCGAATATGTCATTGCCGCTGTCCGCGCCGACTGTTGAGCGATAAAGTCCGAATTTTCTCATATCGTATGCCCCTGACTGCTCCACCGTGAAAAACTGCTGCTGGGATTTGTGGCAGCCGAAGCCTCGGCAGGCTG
>CAZNJJ010000022.1:0-25197 GCA_964573335.1 uncultured Oscillospiraceae bacterium
CCCTTTTCCCCGCCCGAAAAAGTTACAAATCGATTGTCAAAAGCAAATTCCCCCCGCCTTTAGGCAGAGGGAATCTCTCAATCTCAAACGACATATACAGTCCGCCAGCGGTTGCTGCGGAATCTCGCGACAAAAAACACCCCGCGAACCAGCCAGTCAACCGTCATGGCGAGCCAAACGCCGATGATGCCCATGTTCATATAAAGTCCGAACACATAGCTGAAACCGATTCGGCATATCCACATCACCACTATCGAAACGGTCATGGTGTATTTCACATCGCCCGCGGCTCTCAGCGCGTTCGGCAGTGTAAACGCCAACGGCCAGAACAACAGCCAAAAGCCCGCGTGTATCGCGCTGATAACCGCGGCATAGTAGGCAGCCTCCGCCGAGAGCTTAAAGAGAGCGGCTATCTGATTTGCAAACAAAACCACCGGCAGATTCACCGCGCCGCCTATTACATACGCCATTTTAACAAGGCTCTTGGTATAGTGCGCCGCCCGGTCGTATTCCCCCGCGCCAACGCACTGACCCACTATCGTTATCAATCCCAATCCTATTGCCGCGGCGGGGATACACGCCATGCTCGATATGCAGTTGCCCACGGCGTTGGCGCTGATTGCCGCTGTTCCGAAAGAAGAAACCAATCCCGCCACAAGCAGCTTGCCCAAATGGAATATGCCGTTTTCCAATCCCGAGGGAATTGATATTCGCAATATCGTCAATATCATCTTGGGTTGCAGCTTAATAGGGAGAAAACGGTCGATATAAACCACGCCGCTCGGTCGCTTTAGGAGAATCACCATTACAACAGCGCCTATTATTCTGGCTATGAGTGTTCCCAGTCCCGCGCCGGCAGCGCCCATATTGAATACAAAAATAAAGAGCGCGTTGCCGCCTATGTTGAGAATATTCATCATCAGCGCGGTGAGCATTGATATTGCCGAATTGCCCTGCGAGCGAAAAAGCGCCGCCCCCGCCGAAAACAGCGCAAAAAAGGGATAGGAAAGCGCCGTCATGAGAAAATACTCCTGCGCCGCCTGCATTACATCGGGTTCAACCGTTTTATACACCAGTTTTAATATTCCCACACGCCAAATCGAGCATACCGCCGCAACAGCTATTCCCAAAACCACCACAACAAAAGAGAGCTGCTTTGCCGTTTCGCAGGCGGAATCAGATTCCTTTTTGCCTATGTATTGCGCCGTGATTATCGCGCCGCCGGTTGCCAGCGCCGCAAACACCTGCACCAGCAGTGTGTTTATCACGTCAACTATCGCCACGCCGGAAACCACCTCTTCGCTCACAAGAGTTACCATCATCGTATCGGCAACGCCTATCGTCACGGCGAGGGTCTGCTCCACTATCAGCGGTATCAACAGCCTGATTATATCTTTTTTTGAAAAAAGCACCTTAAATCACCTTGAAAAACTGAAATTCATCTTATTTTGGAACGCATTATCAAAAGCGCTCCCTCCCTCACGCTTACGCTGCCTTTCGGCGCAATCAGATGATTGCCCATTCCGATAGGAAACGACTGCGTGATGTCTGCGTTTTCGAGCGGATACTGCATACCTGTGAGTGTAACCCCTCTCGCCGTTTGACCGAACGCAAACAGCGAAAAATTCCACCCCTCTCGGTATGGAATTTCTATTTTTCCGTTTTTGAGCAGTTTTACGCTGTCCTCCGCTCCCAAAAGCTCGCCGCAGGCGCCGTTTTCCTCCAAAAACGCCAGCGCCTGAATGTTAGCCATGGTGTGGTCCAGTCTGCCCCCGAGCGAAAACAGCAGCAAAAAGTTTTTAAATCCGCGTTTCAATCCCTCGCGCAGGGCAAGCATACTGTCTGTATCGTCCTTTTCCACCGGAAAACGCTTTGTCTCTATTCCCTCGGGCAGTTCCCCCTTGTAGGAATCGAAATCCCCCATGATTAGGTCGGGGGTGATTCCCAGCCGCTCTGCCGCACGCAATCCCGCGTCACAGCATATCACAAAATCGGTTTTCTCGGGAGAAAAGGTCATATCGCCCTGTTCCCCCGCGCAAATCACAACACAGCGCTGTTTTTCCACCGCTCAAACCTCCCAGTCTTTTATCTGCTTTGCTTCCTCATACATTTCGAGATAGCTCTGATGACGCGAGGGGGCGATTTTGCCCTCATTGAGCGCCTGCAAAACGGCACAGCCCTTTTCCCGCGTGTGAGAACAGCCTGTGAATCGGCACTGACCGATATACGGCTCAAATTCCTTAAAGCAGAACTCGAGGGCATCTTTTTTTATCACCTCGAGCTGCATAGTCTCAAGTGAGGAGAAGCCGGGAGTGTCGGCGATATAGCCTCCGCAAAGCTCAAACAGCTCGGTTACGCGGGTGGTGTGCCGCCCACGTCCGAGTTTTTTGCTCGTTTCGCCTGTTTTCAGCATCAATTCCGGGTCGATGGCGTTTAGCAGGGTGGATTTTCCCACGCCGGTATTCCCCGCGAGAACGCAGATTTTCCCCGCTATCAGCGGCTTTACCGCGTCCGGCGAGTCGGCAAGGCTGTTTATGCTGATTACATTGTAACCCGCCGAGCGGTATATTCCGCAAAGCGAAGATGTATCGGCAAGATCCGCCTTGGTGACGACTATCGCCGCTTCAATATCCTTATGCTCGGCGATTGCGAGCAGCTTGTCCACCACGATGAGGTTGGGGGCGGGGTCGGTTATCGAGAGGATAAGCAACAGCAGGTCTATATTCGCCGCAGGGGGGCGCACCAAACTGTTTTTTCGCGGCAGAACAGCGGTGATATAGCCCTTTTGGTTTTCGGTCATTTCAACCTCGGCTATGTCCCCCACAAGGGGAGTAATCCCTTCTTTGCGAAAAAGACCGCGGGCGCGGCATTCGATAATGCCGCGCTCGGTTTTTACATAATAGAATCCGCCTGTCTGTCTGATGATGCGTCCTGACATCTTTTCCTCCGCTGACTAGTGCATATTGGCGGAATTGTCCTCAATGAGGGTGTAGCCGCCTGTGTTGAAGTTAAGCTCATAGCTCTGATAGAGAAAATCGTTGTAGAGAATGAAAACCTTGGCAACTCCGCTTCCCTGGAAGGTGGGCGACCAATATTCGGCGGTAGATGGCTGCAACCGTTCCTCACGCAGTATTCTGCCATCGAACATCGCCTGCATCTTCACAATATCCTCCACCTCTTTCGGCAGAAGAATATGCAGGGTTATCTCGCCTGCCTCTCTGTCTCCGCCGGAAACGTTGAGATTGACAAATCCGCCCGCCGATATTTGCGAGGTGGGGAGAGGATCCTGCGAAACAACGGTGTCCTGCGCTTCTTCGCTCACGACATAGCTTATTCCGCCCACCTGCAACTCAAGGGAATTGAGCAGATTTCTCGCGTCGTCCACATTCATTCCCACAAGGTCGGGCACCTGAACCATCTTGTTCTCGGGTCCCATGCTCACCTGAACCTGCACCACGGTGGAAGCGGGTATCTCACTTCCATAGGCAGGCTCGGTGTAAACCACCGTGCCGACAGGCTGCTGCGAAAACACCTCCGAGCGCTGATAGTCCATATCCAGCTCGGCAAGCTCGCTGTAAGCGGCGGTTTCCTCCAATCCGATGAGGTTGGGCATTAAAACGACCTTGGTTCCGTTTGAAATAATCACCCTCACCACGGAGTTCTGCTTCACCTTGGTTCCCGCCTTGGGTTTTTGGCTGATTATCTCCCCTCTGGAATAGAGGTCGTTATACTGGTCGTCCTCCACCTCAAAGGTAAAGCCCTGATACTTCTGCGAGGACTTGACCGCCTCATATTTCATTCCGGTCAAATCCGGCATCTCAATATCGGGAACCTTTTCCAAAGGATTGTTAAGATACAGCATTGAGCCGATAAACACCAGCGTTATCACAACAAACGCCGCCGTTATGCCCGCAAGCGCCATCACTATCGAGCCGCCGCGAGGCTCGTCCTCATATTCCTCATCTCTGGGAACCGGCTTTTTAGCTGAAGGAACAGGGCGCTCCTTTTGTGTTCTGCTCTGAGTTTTGCGTTCTGCCATAGCTTCTTCCTTTTGGCGGCTTTGACCGCTCTTTTTTCGGGAATTTTTAACGTTGAGAATATTCTTCTTAAACTTCTCCTGCTGAACCGCTTCATCGGTGAGATACCGATACTCAAATCTGACAGAGGGATCCTGCTTAAACCGCTCAATATCCCCCAGCATTTCCTCTGCCGACTGATACCTGCGCTCGGGATCCTTTTCCATAGCCCGCATGATTATCTGCTCTAATCCCTCGGGAATATCGGGATTTATCGCGCGGGGGCGCTTTGCTTTAAGCTCTATCTGCTTTAGCGCAACCGAAATTGGGCTGTCGGCATCAAACGGGAGCTGACCTGTGAGCATTTCGTAGAGCATCACTCCCACCGAATAAATATCTGCGCGCTGGTCGGTATGCTCTCCCCTCGCCTGCTCGGGGCTTATATAGTGAACAGAGCCTATCGCCCTGTCGGTTATCGAATGTGCCTCGCTGCGGGCAAACCGCGCTATGCCGAAATCGGTTATCTTTATCCTCGCATCGGACAGCAGCATCACATTCTGCGGCTTTATATCCCTATGAACTATTCCTCTTGAGTGCGCGTGCGCCAAAGCGTTTAGCACCTGCACGATGAAATGGAGAGTCTCCTTCCACCCGAGCGGACTCTGCTCCTCCATATACTCCTTCAAGGTGATTCCGTCAACATATTCCATCACGATACAGCGGATATTTTTGTCAAAGCAAACGTCATACACCTTGATGATATTCTTGTGCGAAAGCATGGCTATCGCCTTGCTCTCGTTTTTAAAGCGACGCAGAAATTCATCGTTCCGGTAAAATTCCTCCCGCAGAATTTTAACCGCGACTTCTTTTCCGTCGGTGACATCGGTGGCACGGTAGATATTCGCCATTCCGCCAACGCCTACCAGCTCGTTTATCAGATAGCGTCCCTCGATTTTTTTGCCGATATAGTTATCCATCAACGTCTGCCCTCCTTTGCCACATGGCAGAGAATCGCAGTTATATTGTCGCCGCCCCCGTTGGAATTGGCGGCATCTATCAGCGGCGCAACGCTCTTAGCCTTTACAGCCACCGCCGCAAGCGCGGCAAGACTGCCCTCGTCCACATAGTTATAAAGTCCGTCGCTGCAAAGCAAAAGCGAATCATTGGGCATGAGGTCTGCCGAGAATATGTCAAACCTCATTCTCGGCTCAACACCTACCGCGCGGGTCAGCTTATGCCTGTCGGGGTGGGTGGCGGCTTCCTGCTCGGTTATCATATTCCTGCTGATAAGGCGCTGAATATAGGTGTGATCCACCGTCAAGCGGGTCAAAATGTCGTCTCGCAGAATATACGCCCGAGAATCACCCGCATGGATAAAATGAGCAGAGCCACCCAGCAGAACAGCTCCCGTCATGGTGGTTCCCATTCCGAAAAGGGTAGGGTCCTGGCAGGCGGTTTCAAAAACGACGCTGTTTGCCGCCGCGCCCGCACATTCAAGCACATTTCTTATCGAATTTTCACCCATGTCGGGCTTTATATCACGCTTTATCATGGCACAGGCGGATTCCAGTGCGAGACGGCTTGCGGTATCGCCGCCCTGCTCGCCGCCCATTCCGTCGCAAACCATCAGGAGCGCGCCGTCAAAAAACGGCTCGGCAAGAAAAACGTCCTGATTGACCGCTCTTTTCTGACCTATATCGGTATCACCGCAAAGCCAAATCATCGTTTTCCCTCCTTAGCGTCCTTTCTTCTGAGCTGACCGCAGGCAGCATCTATGTCCGTGCCGAATTCACGTCTTATGGTGGAAGATATTCCTCCGTCGTTGAGTATGCGGCAAAATTCCTCTGCCTGCGCGCGGCTTCCTCTGACAAATCCGGTTTCCTCAACGGGATTCACCGGTATCAGATTGACATGGCAGTTCTGCCCTTTTAACAGTTTGAGCAGTTTTTTCGCCTGCTCGCTGCTGTCGTTCACCCCGCCGATGAGCGAGTATTCATAGGAAATGCGTCTGCCTGTCGTGGAAAAATAGTCTTTACACGCCTTTAAAAGCTCGTCGATATTGTAGCTGTGATTCACCGGCATAATTTTATCTCTCGTCTCATTATCGCAGGCGTGCAGCGAAATGGAAAGCGTGAGCTGCAGCTTTTTTTCGGCAAGCTCATATATTTTCGGCACGATGCCGCAGGTGGAAAGCGAAATATGTCTGTGTGAGAGGTTTAACCCCTTGGGGTGGCGTATAAGCTCCAAAAACCGCATGACGTTATCGAAATTGTCAAGCGGCTCGCCTATTCCCATCATCACAATGGAATCCACCTTTTCCCCGCTCAGCTCGGTGACGGCGTATACCTGCCCCAACAGCTCGGAGGGGTAAAGGTCTCTCACCTTTCCGCCGATGGTCGAGGCGCAGAATTTGCACCCCATTCGGCAGCCGACCTGCGACGAAATGCAGAGCGAATTGCCGTAGTCGTGCCGCATCAGCACCGATTCTATCGTATTGCCGTCAAACAGCTCAAACAAAAATTTCACCGTCTCGCCGTTTTTGGAGGTCTGGCGGCGTTTTTCGCTCGGAAAAGCTATTATACAGCGGTCATTCAACTGCTCGCGCAGAGCGGCGGGGAGGTTGAGCATATCGGAAAAGGTTTTTACGCGCTTTTCGTGCAGCCAGCCGAAAATCTGCCCTGCGCGAAATTTCGGCTGACCCAATTCCTTTACAAGCTCCTCAATCTCCTCGGGAAGCAATGAAAGTATGTCGATTTTTCCGTCTGTCATCTGTCGGCTGTAACTCATCTGTCTCTCCTGATGCGTGAAATAAAGAATCCGTCGCCGCCGTTCTCGGCGGGAAGTGTTGTCTCAAACCATTTTTCTCCCTCAAACGGAAAGGGCGAAAAATCTCCGTTTTCCGCTATAAACCGCCGGATTATATCCTCGTTTTCCTCGGGATTTATCGTGCAGGTGGAATAAACCAGCACTCCGCCCGCTTTTAAGTATTTTGCCGAGTTTTCCAGTATTTTATACTGAATTTCCGGCAAGCCGCAAAGCGAATCGGCTCCGTGGTATTTTATCTCCGGCTTTCTCCGCAGAACACCCAGTCCCGAGCAGGGAACATCGCACAACACCCTGTCGAAAACGCCGAGCTGTTCGTTGTAAAGAGTGCCGTCGTTTTCCTTGGCGGAAATTATCGTTATTCCCAGCCGCTTTGCCCCTTTTTCTATGAGGGAAAGGCGGTTTTTCTGTATATCGCAGGAGATTATCTCTCCGCGATTTTGCATCTGCTGTGCGATAACAAAGCTCTTTGAGCCGGGAGCGGCACACACATCGAGAATACGCTCCTCGGGCTGTGCTTCAAGCGTCAGCGCCGCCTTTTGGGAGCAGATGTCCTGAATGTGGAAAAATCCCAGCTTGTGCGAAACGGTGTGAGCCGCGTCGCCCTCAAATTCTATGCAGTTGCCGTCTAACAGGCGCGAAGGCTGATTATCGAGCTTGTCCGCCATCTTGCAAACAAGCTCATCGGCAGAGGTTTTCAGCGTGTTCGCTCTGATATAGAGCGGCGGTCTGCCGATAGAAGCCGAAAGTATCTCCCTCGCCTTTTGCTCGCCATACCACTCTATGAATTTTTCCGCAATATCCTGCGAGCAGGAGTATTCCACCGCCAGCTTCTGCGATGTTGTTCCCTTAACCGGCGGAATAACGCACCCATCTCGCAAAAAAGAGCGCAAAACGCCGTTTACCATTCCCGCCGCAGATCTCTGCCCCAGCGCTCTGGTCATGCTCACCGCCTCGTCAACGGCGGCGTGCGCCGGAACCGAATCGAGATAAATGAGCTGATAAAACGCCATTCTGAGGATATTGGCAACCGTGTCACTCAGCGCGTGACGCGCATATTTCGCAATGCAGTGGTCAAGCGTCATCTTCCGCTCGATAACGCCGTAAAACAGCGCCGAGGCGAAAGCCGCGTCGCGCGGAGAAAGCTGCGCCGAGCCCAGCGCCGCATCAAGAATAAGTTGTGAATAGCCGCCGCGGTCCACACGAATAAGCGCCTTAGCCGCAACTGTACGAGCCTTGTCCATCTGTTTTCCTCACAGTGTAATGTTTTATGTCGGTATTTGCAGGGGTTAAACTAAAACCCCTCCGTCTTTTGCCCTGCAAAAGCCACCTCCCCTTTAAAAAGGGGCGGCTTTGAGATGAGTTAAACCCCTCCGTCTTTTGCCCTGCAAAAGCCACCTCCCCTTTAAAAAGGGGCGGCTTTGAATCAATCGTCTCTGCGGTTTCCGCCGAATATCAATATCAGTCTCAAAAGCTGCATCAGCGAAACGAGCAACGCTCCCACATAGGTAAGCGCCGCCGCAAACAACACCTTTTGGGTGCCGGAAAGCTCCTCACGGCTCATCATGCCGCTGTCCTCAAGCGTTCTTACCGCGCGGGCGCTGGCGTTAAACTCCACCGGAAGGGTGACAAGCTGAAAAAGCGCCATCATCGAAAACGCCGCTATTCCGATATGAATAAGCCCGCTGCTGTTGAAAAACACTCCGAGAAGAATGAGCGGAATCGAAAGCTGTGAGCCGATGTTCGTCACCGGAATCAAAGCCATGCGTATTCCCAGCGGCATATAGTTTCTCGCGTGCTGAACAGCATGACCCGTCTCATGCGCCGCAACTCCCACAGCCGCCACCGAGGCGCTGTTGTATACACTTTCGGAAAGGCGGACAGCTCCCGCTTTATGGTCGTAGTGGTCGGTTAGGTGCCCGCTCACCAATTCGATTCTTATGTTATACAATCCGTTTTCGTCAAGTATTCTTCTCGCTATCTGAGCGCCGGTGTAGCCTGCATAGCTGCGAACCCGTCCGTATTTTTCAAAGGTGGTTTTCACCATAAACTGCGCCCATGCCGCAAAAGCGATAGCGGGGACAACCAGTATCAGATAATAAGCGTCTATTCCGTAATAGCCGTACATAAAATTTCCTTCCTTAAAAGAGAATCAGATGCTGTCGCCGCGTTTCAGTCTCCTGCCGCGGATAAAATCCGCCGCCGACATACGCTTTGCACCCTCCAGCTGAACCTCAATAAGCTCTATCGAGCCGCTCTCGCAGCCGATAACAAACCTTTCGTCATCGAGAATCTGTCTCGGCTCGCCGCTCATACCGCAAAGCCGCGCCTTGTGTATCTTGAGCCGCTTTTCGCCGAATACAGTATATGCGCCGGGCCATGGGCTTACTCCGCGAATAAGCGAATAGATGCTTTCGGCGCTGTTATTCCAGTTGATTTCGCCGTCGGATTTTTTCAATGGCGATGCCCAGCTCGCAAGCGAATCGTCCTGCTTTATCGGCGTGAGGGAATCTATATTCTCCAGCGCCTGCATGAGCGCGTCTGCGCCGAGAAGAGCGATTCGGTCAAACAGCTCACCTGCCGTTTCATCTTTGCCAATCTCAGTCTCGCTGACAAGCAGCATATCTCCGGTGTCAAGTCCCTCTGCCATCTGCATTATCGTCACGCCGGATTTTTCCTCTCCGTTCATAACAGCGCGCTGAATAGGCGCCGCACCGCGATATTTCGGCAGAATAGAGCCATGCACGTTGATACAGCCGTATTTCGGCATATCCAAAACGGCTTTCGGCAGAATTTTGCCATAAGCCGCGACGATTATTATATCGGGCGAAAATTTCGCCAGTTCCGCCTGCGCCGCCTCGTCTTTGAGGGTGGTCGGCTGGCAGACGGGGATATTGTATTGCTGTGCCAAAACCTTTACGGGGGGCGGCGTCAGGGTAAAATGCCTTCCCTGCGGCTTATCCGGCTGACAATATACCGCCGCCACCTCATGCTCGGATTCTATCAGCCGTTTCAGTGACGGAAGGGCGAAATCGGGTGTTCCCATAAAAACTATCTTCATAGTCTGTTACTCCTCATCGGGGTCAAGCATTTCGGTAGCCAAATCCTTAAAGAGTCTGCCGTCGAGGTGGTCGGTTTCGTGGCAGATGGCGCGCGCCAAAAGTCCCTCACCCTCTACCTCCTTGGGATTGCCGAAACGGTCGAGATACTTTGCCCTGACCTTGACAGGGCGGGCGACAAGACCGTATTCCCCTGGGGAAGACAGACAGCCCTCGGCATCCTCCTGCATTTCCTTGCTGGCGAATACGATTTCGGGGTTTATCATCTCGATAAGTCCCTCTCCTATGTCGATTATCACCGCGCGGCGGAGAATACCCACCTGCGGCGCGGCAAGACCGACTCCGTTTGCCTTATTCATCGTTTCCGCCATGTCGTCAAGGAGTGTCCAAAGTCTCTCATCGAATTTCTCAACAGGGCGGGAGCGTTTTCTCAAAAGCGCCTCGCGTTCGTGCAATATAGCTCTGACAGCCATTTTATATCGTCCTTTCCTCAAAGATTAGAGTCATAATACATATCTATCGTCATTAAAGCGGAATTTTTCCGTTTTTCATACCAAGCCTGCATATCCGAAAAAAGCTGCCGTGTGGCTTTGTCATTTCTGCACTTTATCAGCAGTCGGCAGCGGTATCTCCCCCCGACTTTGTACGGCGTGCAGGCGACAGGCCCCAACAGCCTTATCGGAATTTTCGGATAATCTTTTCCCGCCGTTATCTTAAACTGCTCTGTGTAGCTTTCGGCGCTGTCAACCGCCGTTTTCTCGTTTTCGTCCCAAAATGCGACACACGCCATCGAGCAGAATGGCGGGTAAAGACCTATTCTGCGATAATTTATCTCCTCGGCGAAAAACGCCTTATAATCCTGCGCGGCAGCAAGCGCCAATATGCGGTTATCGGGAGAAAAGGTCTGTATAGCGGCACGACCCGGCTTGTCGGCGCGCCCGCACCGACCTACCACCTGCGTTATCAGCGAAAAAGTTCGCTCAAAGCCGCGGAAATCATCGCCGTAGAGCGACTGGTCGGCACTGAGAACCCCCACCAGCGTCACATTGGGAAAATCAAGTCCCTTTGCGACCATCTGTGTGCCTATCATTATATCGTATTCCCCGCGGGAAAAGGCTTCAAATCCACGCTGATGCGAAAATCTCGACATGGTGGTGTCCATATCCATTCTCAGCACCCTCGCGTTTGGGAAAATTGTGTGCAATTCCTCCTCGATGCGCTGTGTTCCGCTGCCGGTGTGCCTGAGCATTTTACTGCCGCAGTTGGAGCAGGGGGCGCTTTCGCTCACCGAATAGCCGCAGTAGTGGCAGACAAGGCGGTGATTGGCGCTGTGATAGATAAGCGGTATCGAGCAGTTGGGGCAGCTTGCCGCCTCGCCGCACTCCGAGCATTTAACCAAGGTGTTATAGCCGCGGCGGTTGAGCAGCAGGATAGTCTGTTCTCCCCGCTCAAGCGTTTCTCTCATCTGTTCGCACAATTCTTCCGACATGGTTTCGGAGGCGGCGCTTTTGGGAGAATTTCGCATATCTATCGTCATAACATCGGGAAGCTGATTGCCGAAATAACGCTCGGTCAGCTCTGCCAGAGTGTATTCGCCGTTTTTTGCGGCGTAATAGCTCTCGACAGAGGGTGTAGCCGAGCATAAAAGAAGCTGGGCGTTGTGATATTTCGCTCTTATTTTGGCAATATCCCGAGCGTGATAGCGGGGCGAGCTTTCGGAATGATAGGTGTGTTCCTGCTCCTCGTCGATAACGATGATGCCGATGTTTTTCAGCGGTGCGAACACCGCCGAGCGTGTTCCCACCACAATATCGGCTCTCCCATCGCGAATACGCTGCCACTCGTCCAACCGTTCGGTCATCGAAAGCGCGGAATGAAGCACCGCCACCCTCGCGCCGAATCGGGAAGAAAACCGCTTTACCGTCTGCGGTGTGAGCGAAATCTCGGGGATAAGCACTATCGCCTGCTTCCCGAGGGAGAGCGTTTCTTCTATCAGCCGCAGAAAAACCTGCGTTTTTCCGCTGCCTGTCACGCCATGCAAAAGCGAAACGGCGTATTTTCCGCTTTTGAGGTCGTTATAAATTATATCAAACGCCTTTTGCTGGCTTTCGGAAAGTATTATCGGAGCGGTATCGGTCACAATTTCCGCTTTATCGGCGGTTTTGTGGGGAGTTACCTCCTCAAACAGCTCCACCAGTCCTTTGCTTTGCAGAGCCGCCACCACCGATCGCCCCACCCCCGTGAAATACATTATCTCACGAACCGAGGCAATACCGGTTCGGAGCAGCAATTCCACCACCGAGCGCTGTTTTTCGCTGAGCTTTTGCTCATCGGGGTTGTTTTCGGTCAGCCGCGCCATAACGGTGCGCTCGTCCGCTATCTTTTTCTTTATCATGCGGTTGCGGGTGACAAGTCCGGCGTTTATCAGCTCCTCCAAAGCGGGGTGGTTTTTCACCAGACCCATCTGTTCAAGAGCTTTTTGCTGTTCCACCGCTTTTTTCTGAGAACACAGATAGCCGTAAAGCCGACCGGCCTCCGGTGAGAGGTTATCCGCTTCGTCAAACCTTCCCCTGTCGGGAATAAGGCTCATCTTTACCTGTGCGCCCATTCCCGGCGGAACAAGAACACTCAGCGCCTCAAACCACCCGCAAAAGGAAACAGCCCTCAGCGCCCTAAGCAAGTAAAGCCCCTCATCGCCTATCAGCGGCTCACGGTCGATAACCGAAAAGAGCCGCTTCATGCGGGGGGCGTTTTCATCGGCTGTGTCTGTCTCTGTGATTTTTGTCACCAATGCCACACGGGGGCGGTTTCCCGCGCCAAACGGCACTGCAACGCGGCAGCCCGCGCAAAGCTCAATGCCATCGGGAATAAGATAGTCGTATTCCTTATCATAAGAGCGGGCGGCTCCCTCAATGACAACACGCGCTGTTTTCATTCAAATCAAAGCTGGGGGTTGTGGTCGAGGTTCATGCGAACCTTTCCATCGGCAAACTCGTCAACCGCGAGTCTTACCGGCTTTTCCTCCAGTATCTCATGCTTTTCCTCGGATTCGTCGGCAAGCTCTCTCGCGCGCTTGGCAACAGCTACAACAAAGGTGTAGCAATCCTGCTTTCTGTCAAGAATCTCACTCATTGCGGGTCTAAGCATATTTAAAAAGCTCCTTTATAAAGAATTGTTTATATTATCTCGGCTTTTTGCAGAACCTCCTGCACAAAAGCCTTTTTCGCTCTGTAAGTTATATCCCCCGCGTTTATCGCGCGGATAAGCTGCTCACGCGCATTTTCGAGGTCGTCGTTCACTATGACAAAGTCATATTTTTCGGCGAGCTTCATCTCACGGACTGCCTCTTTAAGTCTGCCGGCACACTGTTCGGGGGTCTCGGTGCCGCGTCCGGTGAGTCTCTCATGCAGTTCGTGATAGGTAGGCGGCATAACGAATATCATCACCGCATCGGGGCAAAGCTCTTTCACCTTTAAAGCGCCCTGCGTTTCTATCTCGAGAACCACATCAAAGCCGCTCTCACGCTGCTTTTCGACAAAGCTCTTAGGGGTTCCGTAGTAGTTGCCGTTATATTGGGCGTATTCCAGCATATCGCCCGCCGCTATCATTTCCTCAAACTGCTCACGAGTCACAAAAAAGTATTCCCGCCCGTTTTGCTCGCCCAGTCTGGGCGCTCTGGTGGTGGCGGAAACCGAGAGCGTGAGCGTTCCCTCGGGTGCCAAAAGCGGCTTTAATATAGTTCCCTTTCCGACTCCCGACGGACCGGAATATACTATCAGCCTGCCCTTATTCATCGTCCTCTTCCTCCTCATCATCGCTGTCAAGTCGGTTGGCGACCGTCTCGGGCTGAACTGCCGAGAGTATAACATGGTCGGAATCGGTGATTATCACCGCTCTGGTTCTGCGTCCGTAGGTTGCATCTATCAACGAGCCACGGTCGCGCGCGTCCTGAATTATCCTCTTTATCGGGGCGGATTCGGGGCTGACTATCGCCACCAGCTTTCTGGCTGACACCATATTTCCAAAGCCTATGTTGATTAGCTTCAACGCCGACTCCCCCTCTTATTCTATATTCTGTATCTGTTCACGAATCTTTTCAAGCTCGCTTTTCAGCTCGATAACAACGGCGGCGGACTTAGCATCCTGCGCCTTTGAGCCTATCGTGTTGGATTCGCGGTTCAATTCCTGCGTGAGAAAATCCAGCTTTCTGCCGACAGGCTCGGAAGAATCGAGTATCTCCCTAAACTGTTTGACATGGCTTCTCAGTCTCACTGTTTCCTCGTCCACCGCAACTCTGTCGGCGAATATAGCCGCCTCGGTGAGAACACGGGTATCGTCGATATTTCTGTCAACAAGCAGAGTTTGCAGCTTTTGATAGAGCCTGCTGCGATAGTTTTCAACCGTCTGCGGGCTTTGCTGTTCTATCTTTTCGGTGAGGGCAAGGATAGTATCAAGGCGTGAAAGTATATCGGCGCGCAGTCTCTCGCCCTCTGTCTCGCGCATGGCAACAAAGTTATCGAGCGCCGTCTCAGCCACCTCGGATACGCATTTCCAAAGCTCGTCCTCGTCTATCTCGGCACGCTCGGAAGTGAGTACATCGGGATATTTTGAAAGGGTGGAAAGGGATATGTCAAACGGCAATCCCGTCTGCTCCGAGAGCTTTTTGAGCGACTCGATATAGCTTTTCGCAAGGTCGATATTAACCTTTACAACCTCGTCGTTGTTGCCCTCGGTGGCGGCAAGCTGAAGATAGAGGTCGCATTTTCCGCGTGAAATTCTGCTCTGAACAAGATTTTTGAGCCTGTCCTCCATATAAGAACAGCTTCTCGGTGTTCTGCTCGAAAACTCAAAATAGCGGTGATTTACCGATTTTATCTCCACCGTTATATCCCAGCCGCCGAGCTTTTGCTGGCTTCTGCCGTAGCCGGTCATGCTTCTTGTCATTTTAAACGCTCCTTTTGCCCAAAGCAAAAACCTCGGGCAATAATTTAAACAGCAGCGCGAGCCTTGGTTCGATTAGATATTCCGCGCCTTTTCTCGCGTATGCTTCACAATATCATACCGCCATATCAACAGCTTTGTCAATCGCGGCATTATCTGCGGCGGTTTACCCTGCGCGGCTTTACCTCAGATGCGTGTGAGGGGTTCTTTTCGGGATTAACCACCGTTATCGCGCCTCTGATGGCGCCAAGCTCGGCGGGGGTCAGCTCTCTCCACTTTCCGGGCTGGAGCATACCGAGCTTAACCGGTCCTATCGAAACGCGGCGCAGACGCGCCACCTCAAGTCCGAGTGCTTCGCACATTCTTCTTATCTGGCGGTTTTTGCCCTCGAATATCGTCATTCGCAAAACGACTCTGCCCGGCTCCTTGCTCTCCACCTGAACCTGCGCCGGCAGAGTGGTAACTCCGTCATCGAGAGTAACGCCGGTGGTGAGGGCGATAAGCTGATCCTCGGTTATATCAGGTCTTACGGTGACGCGATAGGTTTTTGCAATATGGTGGCTCGGGTGCATTATCATATTGGCAAAATCGCCGTCGTTGGTCAGCATGAGCAAGCCTTCGCTGTCCTTATCCAGTCTGCCGATGGGATAAACTCTGGTGCCGATGTCCTCCACCAGTTCCGCCACACAGCGGCGACCCAATTCATCGGACATGGTGGTGACATAGCCGCGGGGCTTGTTGAGCATGATGTAGTATTTTTTGCTCTTTTTCGCGAAATATACTCTTTCGCCGTCGATAAACACTATATCCTTAGTCGGGTCAATATCCTGCCCGATAACCGCTCTGCGTCCGTTCACCGCTATTCTGCCTTCTTCTATCATTCTTTCGGCGGCACGGCGAGATGCTATTCCGTTATCCGACAGTACCTTGTGTATTCTCATTTTTATTCTCCTCTTAACGCGGCGCTGCCACCGCGGTTATCTCTTTCGTTTAATGGGTATCTGTAATCCTGCGGGCGGTTGAAAAAGTCCTTCACCTGCTGTATAACGCTCCTTCTCTCGGGAAAACGCGCCGGCCGCTCCTGCGCTGTCACCAGCGGCGTGACCGAAAGTGAGGTTTCTCCCAACAGAACCTCGGCTTCTCCAACCGAGCTGCCCTCGGCTATCGGCGCATAGACAAACGGCTCGAGCTTAACGCTTATTTTTATGCGCCTGCTCTCCTCGTCGGTCAAAAAAGCTCCGGGCTGCCAAAGCGGTTTCACCGCGACACGCTGCTGCGCCGCCCCCGTTACGGGAACAGAAAGCTGTCCGAGCATCTCCTCAAAGCTGACGAATTTGAGCGACTCAAACGCTCTGTCGCAGATATTTTTATGTATGTTGAAGTCATCGGGGCAGTTTAGGGTGACAACGATAACCGTCAGTCCCTCCCGCCTTGCCGCCGAAACAAGACAGCGTCCTGCCTTTTTGGTGAATCCGGTTTTTAACCCGATGCAGTCCTCATTCTGCCAAAGCAGACGGTTGTGATTGGTCAGCCAGCGATGATAGGGCGGATTCCCGTAATAGAGCTTAACCGATTTTGAAGCTGCCATCTGCGCCAAATCCTCGTTTTTCAGCGCTTCCCGCGCCAAAAGCGCCATATCGTAGGCGGTTGTGTAATGCTCACCCGATTCCAGTCCAGAGGGGGAAGAAAAGTGGGTGTCCTTCATGCCGAGCTTTTCGGCACGCTCGTTCATCAGCTTGCAAAAGGCGGAAACACTCCCCGCTATTCTGACGGCGGCGGCGTTAGCCGCGTCGTTGCCGGAGCAAAGCATCATTCCCCACGCGAGGTCACGCAGGGTTACTCGGTCTCCTTCGAGCAGTCCCATCGAGCTGCCTTCCACCCTGATAGCTTCGCTGTCCACCGTAAAAGCGGTATCCAATTCCGGCTGTTCAAGGGTGATGAGCGCCGTCATCAGCTTGGTGGTGCTTGCGTTCGGCAGCCGCTCATGGCAGTTTTGCTCCGCGAGAACACGCCCGCTCGCCGCTTCTGTCAAAACAGCGCCCTTTGCCGAGCCGAAATCAACGCCGCTGTCTGCCGCGGCAGTCACCGAAAAAAGACACAGCCACAATGCCGAAAATAATGCAATCGCTCTTTTTATCAATCAAAGTCACCGCCTTACAGAAAATCTTATTCTACGGCGGTGGGAAAAATGTCAGCAGCGGGTTGTTTTATCGGCGTAAAATCACTCCAGCTCCTCTTTTTGCTTGGCGGCTTTTTTATCCTGTTGTTCGTTTATAAAGCCGCTGACCTTGTCGATAACATCGGGAACCATATTCACTATCCTGTCGGCGGTGGAATTTGCGCTGTGCATTTGCAGCAGCTTTACATCGCCGTTTGAAACAACCAGAAATGCCAGCGGCTGAATGGTAACTCCGCCGCCCGAGCCGCCGCCGAAGGGCGTTTCCGGCTTGGAAACAGGCAGCTCCGAGCCGCCTGTGGCAAATCCAAAGCTCACCTTGGAAACGGGGATTATGGTAACGCCATCGCCGACCGTCATCGGCTCGCCTATAATGGTGTTCACATCAACGAGTTTTTTGAGCTTTTCGAGGGAAATATCAAGCACATCTCCCAGCGGATTCTTCTTTTCCATTATTTTCTTCCTTTCTTTCGGATGGGGATTCGGAGCGGGTTTTCTTTTCGCCTTTCAAAACCGCGAAAACAAGCGGCAAGGCGTTTATCCCCAGCGAAGCGACAGCCGCCAAAACCGCAAGCGGTATCACTCTCAGCTCGCCGGAGCCTTTAAAAGAGCTTTCACAGCTCTCAAAATTCGGGATTATATCTATCTCTTTCACCCTCAGCGAAAAAACCTTGTCGATAACCGAAACGCCGTTTACCACGGCGGCGTTTGTCCTGCCGAATTTCAGCGCGGTTTCGGCGGCATCATCGCCCGCCACCGCTATTTTCAGCGAAAGCCCTGCTATCGTAGTTCTTTTCAGCAGCCGCTTTATCGGGGGCATCAGTTTCCTATACGCTGCGGGAATCAGCTTTATCAGCCGTTTTTTATCCAGCGCAGGGGCTTTCTTTTTCCGCTCGGGGTTCTTTTTTTCGCGCTTTTGCTTTTTCGGCTTTTTTTCTTTTTCAACCACGGGAAAAAGCTGTTTTTTAAATAAAAGGTATTTTATCTCCGCTTTAAGCTGCGGCTCGGAGCAAAACGAAAATCTCACCGGAACAAGCAAAATCAACGCCGTGAAAATCAGCAACGCGAGAAATATCTTCACGCCACCACCGCCTAGACCAAATCATCGGCAAGCTCCGTCTGACCCTCGATAAGGTCATCGGGAATATCGCCCGCTATATCCTCGGCGGCTGTCATGGGCAGCTCATCGAGGGAAGAAAGTCCGAAGGTTCTCAAAAAATGCGCGGTGGTCTTGTAGGCTATCGGGCGACCGGGAAGCTCCAGCCTGCCCGCCTCCTCGATAAGGCCCTTTTCCACCAGACTGGAGATAACTCCGCTGGAATCCACGCCGCGAACCTGTTCCACATAGGCTCTCGTCACCGGCTGATTGTATGCGATAGCCGCCAAAACCTCGAGGGCGGGCGGCGTGAGCGGAACATTTCTACGCTCCGCCATGACCTTTTGTATATCCGCGGTGTATTCCGCACGGGTGACAAGCTGATACTGCCCGCCGAGATACAATATCTGCAACGCGCCGTTTTGCGTATCGAGGGTATCCCGCAGATGCTCGAGCATACCTTTGACCGAATCGGGGTTCAAATCAAAGGCGGAGGCGATTTTTTCGGGGGATATAGGCTCACCGACCGCGAAAAGCACCGCCATGAGCGTATCTTCAAATTTGCTGTTCATAACTGCACCTCTTGCCTTTGCTTTTTCACCTTGTGAAAGCTGACCCGCTCTCCGTCGTCCGAAACGGTTATTCTGCCGCTTTTTATCAGCTCCAAAACGGCAAGAAAGGTCGCTACAAGCTCGCTTCTGTCACGCTGGTCTGAAAAAAGCCCCGAAAAGCTGCATTCCGAGTCACGATACAGCTTTCTCATAAGATGTATTATTCTGGAATTGACCGACACCACTCTGCGCTTGACTATTCCCGAAAAAACGGCAGGCTCAACCGCCCTGCGGCGAACAGCCTTTCCGGTGGAGCTTTTCATAGCGTCAAACAGCAATGATGAATCGTGAGTCAGACGATAGGTATAATCCGCTTCTATCTGCATCGGCTTGCGAAAATAAACCCTGTTTTTTCCGGCAAGCTCGCCTAAGCGCTCTGCCGCCGTTTTGCAGAGCTGATATTCCATCAGTTCTCCTGTCAGGCGGTTTTTCAGCTCCTGAGCCTCGTCCTCATGGCGCGGCAGCAGCGAAACGGTTTTGATATGCACCAGTCTTGCCGCCATCTCCAAAAACTCGCTGGCTACCTCGAGATCCTTGTCCTCGCGGTTTTCGATAAAGGCGAGATACTGCCGCAAAAGCTCGGATATTTCAATATCGAGTATATTCAGTTTGTGCTTTGAAATCAGATGCAAAAGCAGGTCGAGCGGGCCTTCAAAATCCGATAAGCGAAAGGATAATTGAGTCATATTCCACCCTTTAGATAAAGAAAGTCATTAGATTGAAAAGATTGAAGAAGAATACCACAAAGAAAGAAATAACCCCATCAAGCGCTCCTATCCACACCAGCAGCAGAACCAGCCATACCAGCTGGCTCTCATAGGGCTGTATCTTTTCCCAGTAAAACTGTCTGGGAATAAGCGGGGATATTGCGTGCCAGCCATCGAGTGGCGGCAGAGGAATAAGATTAAACACCGCAAGCGAGATATTAACCCTCGTCATAAAGAGTATCACCTGGAATATCCCTATCAAAAATCCGAACTGGGTGGCGTAATACGCCAGCCGCACCAGCTTTGCCAGTATCATGCAGAAAAGCGCCATCAAAAGGTTGGAAAACGGCCCCGCAAGACTGCTGACCACCGTTCCGGCGGTTTTGTTTCTGAAGTTTGTCGAATTTATCGGAACAGGGCGCGCAAAACCGAATCCCAGCAAAAGGAGCATCAGCGCGCCTATCGGGTCGATGTGGTCAAAGGGATTGAGCGACAGCCTGCGATAATATCTCGCGGTGGAATCACCCATTTTTTCCGCCGCCCATGCGTGGGCATATTCGTGCAAAGGTATAGCCGTCATCAAAACAATAATACGCGCTATCAGCGTTTGAATTATAACAGCGGCATCTCCGCCGCCGAACAGTCTGAAAAGCATGGTTTTAACCCCTCCATATCTGATTTATTATATACTAAACCCCTGCTAAAAAGCAAGAAAACAGGCAGTTTTGCAAAAAGCCTTTGCAAAAAATTTGTTTTTGGTTAACAAATTTAAAGCAAAGGCTTTAAAACGTTTTTTTAATTTATCTTCCGCGCAGTTTTGCGAGTCTCTCTCGGTATTCGTCCTTATCTATGATGCCCGCCTCGAGCAGGTCGTTCAGCTCGTTTTTATAATGCTCGTAGCTGTCGTGGTCAACGGTTCTCATTGTGGCGAGGTGGCGCTGTTCGCTCTCGGAATAAAGCTCCTTAGCCGTTTCCCAGCTTTCGGCGTTTTCCTCATACTTTTTTATCTCATATTTTGTCGGAATACGACCGTCCTCCATATCCTTCATCGCCCGTTTTCTTCCCCTGAAATAAATTATCACCATGGCGATAAAGGGCAGAACAAAAAACAATCCGACAACTCCGATGCTGGAAATGATAAACAAAACGGCGAATATGGCTGTTGCTATCTCTTTTTTCTTTTTGTTGTACATAGCAGATTATCTCCCAAAATGCTTTTAAAACAAGTATATCAAACTGTTTTCCCTCATTCAACCGAAATCTGACACCGTTTTGCAATAACAACCGCTTTATTTATTCAAATTTTGCATATATAATTTGAATTAAGCTGGGTTATCCCCCTTTTTCGTTTTGAAAGGAGATACTTATGGAACAAAACACCCCTAAAAGGAGTTTCTATATCGGGTTCACGGCGGGATTTCTTTCCGCGGTCATCATCGCTTTTGCGGTGTTCGGAGTTTTAAACTCAAAGGCGGCGCCTGCCGTTTCGGTGACAACGCCGTCGGAAAGCTCTCAGCCTGCCTCTCAGCCGACATCGCAACCCGCTTCTTCCGCGCCGGTCTCCTCTGAGCCGATAGTGATACCCTCCTCCCCGCGTGAGCCGGAGACGGTTTCTTCCGCTCAGAGCGCTTCTTCGGCGGCGGAATTGCAGGGCAACTATCCCGGAAAGTTTTCCGTTCTGCGGGACAGCACCCTCATCAACGCGCCGGCGGACGAGCATATTCAGCTTTTGTTCGGCTATTTCGATGACTATTACCAGTCTCTCGGCAAACTGCGCGCCAACGACATAACCGACTGGTTCTATCCCCTCTCCGCCGCGGAACAGGAAAATATGCTGCTCAATCAGACTATGCTGCAGCTTCTCTGCGCGGTGAGAGCCGAGCGCTCCTGCGATTTGACATTTGACGATTTCCGCTACGGAATAGCCTTTACCGGCTACGAAAAGCTCCCCGACGGACGTGTGGAGATAACCCTGCTGGAGGATCAATGTCAGCAGTTTGACTACCTCGACGGCGGGCGCTCCTATTCCTCGGGAATTGAGCATACCTTTTTGCTCACCACCGATGACAGCGGCAGATGGAAAATATCTCTGCACGACACAGACGATGACATATTCAAACGTGTTTGGAAGCGCTATTGCGACAAGCGCAAGCAGGCGGCGCTCTTTGATATAGAAAACGCCCCCAAAGTGTTTGAAGTTGTTTACGATGAGTTTGTGAAAGCGGCTGTTGAGGACGAAAAGGAACGTGTAAAACAGCTTGAGCAATATGAGGAGGGCAGCCGTATCCCCGCAAACGCCTACAACTGGCGGTATAACTACGACCGTGAGGCGGCGATAGACTACGCCATGACCTGGGTTGACGGCGAATCGGTTATCCGCAACGAGGAGTGGCCGCTCTACCAGAACAACTCGCAGAATTTCATTTCCCAGTGTGTTTTTGCCGGCGGAGTTCCGATGGACTGCAACGGGGTAAACCAGTGGAAATGGTGCGGCGATACGATAAACACCTCTCAAAAGATGGCAGGGCGTTCCGCATCCTGGACAAACGCCGAGGATTTTTACAACTACTGCAAATATAACGATGACAAGGGCGGAATTGTGGCGCAGGTAGACGCTCTGCTCTGCAAGGCACAGCCGGGCGATATATTGCAGCTCGGCGTGTTCGGTGAATGGTGCCACTCCGCTATAATCACCGAAATCATCTACGACGGTGACGAGCCTGTTGATTTTATCGTAGCCGCCAACTCCCCCGACAATCTCACCTTCCCCGTCAGCGCTTATCCCTATTCCGCGATAAGGCTGATAAAGATTTACGGATACAACTGACAAAAAGGCTTTCTCCGCAGAAAAAACGGAGAAAGCCTTTTTCGCTTTAAAAACCCGCCGACTGAAAATCATTTCGGTCGGCGGTTTCGGTTTTCGGGTATCAGTATGCCTTGCCCCAGATTATCATGGTCTTGGCGGGCTTGCCGCATATCGGGCAGACATCGTCGATATGCTCCTGTTCAAAAGGCATACAGCGGGAAGAAAGTCCTGCCTGCTCCTTCATCTTCATCTCGCACTCGAGGTCACCGCACCACATGGTCTTGAGGAATCCGCTTTCCTCCGCCGAGAACCTCATTATCTCCTCCATGCTCTTTGCAGTGAAGGTGCGGTTCTCACGGTTTTTCAGCGCGATGTCAAACATACCGTCATGCACCTTTTTCAGCAGGAGCGGTATCTGCTCGTTAAGCTCGGCGAGCTTGACAAAATGCTTTTCGCGGTTGTGGCGGGTTACTACCACGCACTGACCCTGTTCAATATCCTTGGGGCCTATCTCTATTCTCAGAGGAACGCCCTTCATCTCATACTCGGCAAACTTCCAGCCGGGGGAATTGTCGCTTACGTCCAGCTTTACGCGGCAAACGCTCTTTATCTGCTCCTTGAGCGCCTGAGCCGCCTCGATAACGCCCGGCTTGTGCTGTGCCACCGGAACGATAACCGCCTGCCAGGGGGCAACTGCGGGGGGAAGAACAAGTCCGTTATCGTCGCCGTGGGTCATGATGATAGCGCCGATAAGTCTGGTGGAAACGCCCCACGAAGTCTCATGGGGATACTGGAGGGTGTTATCTCTGCCCTGGAACTTGATGTCAAACGCCTTGGCAAAGCCATCGCCGAAATAGTGGCTGGTTCCCGACTGGAGCGCCTTTCCGTCGTGCATCATAGCCTCGATGGTGTAGGTGCGCTCCGCACCCGCGAATTTCTCCTTATCGGTCTTTCTGCCCTTGATAACGGGGATAGCGAGATATTCCTCACAGAGTCTGGCATAGCAGTTGAGCTGCTGCTCGGTTTCCTGCATTGCCTCCTCGGCGGTTTCGTGAATGGTGTGACCCTCCTGCCACCAAAATTCGGAAGTGCGAAGGAAAGGACGGGTGGTTTTTTCCCAGCGGCAGACAGAACACCACTGGTTGTAGAGCATGGGAAGGTCGCGATAGGAATTGCACACCTTGGCGAAATGCTCACAGAACAGCGTCTCGGAAGTGGGGCGAACGCAAAGGCGCTCGGCAAGCGGCTCGGTTCCGCCATGAGTGACCCACGCCACCTCGGGGGCAAAGCCCTCAACGTGATCCTTTTCCTTTTGCAGCAGGCTCTCGGGAATAAACATGGGCATCATAACATTTTCATGCCCTGTTTCCTTAAACATTCCGTCGAGAATATTTCTGATATTCTCCCAGATAGCGGTGCCGTAGGGACGCACTACCATGCAGCCCTTTACGCCGGAATAATCCGCCAAATCCGCTTTTCTGACTATATCGGTATACCACTTGGCGAAATCAACATCCATTGATGTGATGTCGTCAACCATTTTCTTTTTATTGTCTGCCAACGAAAATTCCTCCCTTTATAAAAAGCAGTTGCGAAAAAACAAATATACTTGATAATTATACGTTTCCGAGCCGAAAAAAGCAATAGCGCCGCCGCCCTCCCGCCTTTTAACTCGACAAAAATACCCGCCTTTTTCAAAAAGGCGGGCGCTCGCTTTGACAATATCGGTTTTTATGCGAGGTTTTCCTCGATGTAATGAACGATGTCGCCAACAGTTTTGATATTCTCAATAGCTTCATCGGGGATCTCGGTATCAAACTCGTCCTCAAGGCTCATAACAAGATCAACGATGTCCAGCGAATCGGCACCGAGGTCATCAACTATCGAAGAATCGGAAGTGATAGAATCCTCACTGATGTCAAGCTGCTCCGCGAGTATATCTCTTACTCTATCAAAAATCATTTCATTTCCTCCTTAGGGTTTTTGGGCGCGACAATAAAGGACGCCGCCAGCGCTTATGACAACAATAATAGCGGTTTTCAATGCGGTTGACAAGTGGGAAAACGAAAATAAGAGTAATAAATTACAGCTCATTTTCAGATAAAGTAACTAAAAATGCGCGAAAAAGCGAATATTTTTTAAAATCTACGAAACGTATGTTTACATTTTTTTAAACAATGTGGTATAATAATAAAAAATCAACTTCCTTGAATTGATAAAAAGGAGCTGTTTAATATGGAAATTCTCAACGAAAAGGAACGCGCGCTGCTGGCCTATATAAAAGAGCGCCTTATCGACCAGGTTCCTCCCACTGTCAGAGAGATATGCCGTGATTTGGGGATAAAATCCACCTCCTCGGCTCATCGCTATCTCAAAAGCCTTGAGGCTAAGGGCTATATCACAACAGGAGACAACGAAAACCGCGTTATCCGCTTAGTCGGCGCGGAATACGGTCGCACGGCGCAGATTCCCCTTTTGGGAACCGTGACCGCCGGTCAGCCAATTCTCGCGTTTGAAGACGTAACCGACTATATCCCCTATTCCGCCACCGGTGAAGAAGCGAAATCGCTTTTCGCACTAAAGGTTCGCGGTGAAAGCATGATAGAAGCGGCTATTCTCGACGGAGACGTGGTGATAGTCAGACAGTCCGCCTCGGTGGAAAACGGCGCGATAGCGGTCGTCATGGTGGAAAACGAGGCTACCGTAAAGCGATTCTACAAGGAAAACGGTCACTACCGTCTCCAACCCGAGAACAGCTCGATGGAGCCTATCATTGTTGATGACTGCCGTATTCTCGGCAGGGTTGTCGCCGTTATCCGACGTTTAGACTGAAATCGGAAAACGCTTCAGACGACAGGTTCTGCCACAATTTAACAGCCTTTTCAAATCGAAACGGAGCAGAGCTGCTCCGTTTCGATTTTTTGTTTCGCGCCGCCCCGCCGGTTCGCCGCAGGCGAAACAC
>CAZNJJ010000023.1:0-24793 GCA_964573335.1 uncultured Oscillospiraceae bacterium
TCCATTTCAATAGTTTTTCAATAGCAATTCGGTACATACACGCACCTCCGTCATTGTAATGTAACATAGCATATCACATGCTTGCGAAAAATGCAATGAACTTTTGCGTGAATTCAACACTTTTTACAGTGAATAAAGTGAATTACTCTCAAATAATCTTCAAAATCAAAAATCACACCTGTACCGCGTAAAGGTATTTCGAGCATTATTCGCCTATCATTCTTTTTAAAGTATAACCACATCTGTCATTCGTGTGTCATACCTCACAAAAGTTTCACACGCTTTACACCGCATTACATTTTGAACAACATTGAAAAACCCCGAAAACACAAGGTTTTCGGGGTTTGTAAAATTTGCGTATTCTCTTTTGAATTATCTCTTGGAGAACTGGGGAGCGCGACGTGCGGCCTTCAGACCGTACTTCTTTCTCTCCTTCATTCTGGGGTCACGGGTGAGGAATCCTGCCTTCTTGAGGATGGGGCGCATCTCGTCGCCTGCCTGAAGAAGCGCGCGGGAAAGGCCGTGACGGATAGCGCCTGCCTGACCGGATACGCCGCCGCCTGCTACGGTGCAGATGATGTCGTACTTGCCGAGGGTATCGGTGATGGTCATGGGCTGACGAACGATGAGCTTGAGGGTGTCAAGACCAAAGTAATCGTCGATGTCTCTGCCGTTGATGGTGATGGAACCGGTGCCGGGGTAAACTCTGACTCTGGCAACGGAATGTTTTCTGCGGCCTGTGCCGTAGAGATAAGGCTTGCTCTCGTACATAATGCTTTAGTCTCCTCTCTTATTCGTTCCAGGCCTTAGGCTGCTGAGCTTCCTGGTTGTGGTTAGCGTCACGATAGATACGAACGCGGGTGAGTGCCTTTCTGCCGAGGGTGTTGTCGGGCAGCATACCCTTAACAGCGAGCATCATCGCCTTCTCGGGGTTGTTCTTCATCAGAGTAGCGTACTGAACGGACTTGAGACCGCCAATCCAGCCGGTGTGACGATGATAGAACTTGTTCTCGAGCTTATTGCCGGTGAGAACAGCCTTCTCTGCGTTGATAACAACTACATGATCTCCGCAATCTACATTGGGAGTGAAAACGGGCTTATGCTTGCCGCGCAGAAGAGAAGCAACGGTAGCGGCGGTACGACCGAGGGGCTTGTTAGCTGCATCAATGATGTACCAGTCGCGCTTGATGTCTTCTGCCTTAGGAATAAAGGTGGACATAAGGTATAACCTCCTTGATATTTTTCAGTCTTTTTGACATTGCTTTGATATTATAAACCCGAAATTCGCCGCTGTCAACGGTTGAATTTGATTTATCACCCCTCTCTTACGCCTTTTCTCTCGTTTTCTCTCGTTTTCTCTCCGATTTACGTTTCTCATTTCATTTTTATAATTCATCACTTTTTGTGACAAATAAACAAAAAGTGCGAAACAGCACAAATTTGAATGACTGTTTCGCACATATCTCACAAATCAAAAATCGAATAACACCCCGCCAAACCGCCGCAAATTCGGCAAAAAATCGGTTTTTCGGGCGTTATTCCCCGAATTTTTCTATTTCATCAAGCGTCAATTCGTATGCGGGGAGAAAATCCCTGATAAATTCCTTTGCCTCCGGCAGCTCGAGCGCGGGGTGAGCGAGGGTGGTTTCGTATGCCTTTTTAAACTCGCCGTTCCCCGCTTTCTGCTCCTCAATGCACTTTATCAGCGCAGAGAGCTTGTCCGCCGCCTTGACAAACGGCTCATAAACGGCGCTTTGCTGCTCATCGGGGCTGATATATTCCTCAAAAGAGGAGCGCATATCCTCGGGGAGCATCAAAAGCAGCCGCTCAAGCGCCGATGCTTCTATTCTGTCGTAGGCGCTTTTTATGGCGGGGTCGTGGTATTTTACCGGTGTGGGCAGGTCTCCGGTGATTATCTCGGCGCAGTCGTGATACATCGCCATCAGCGCCGCCTTGCCCGAATCGAGATTCCTGCCGAATCGGTTGTTTCCTATCTCGACAAGGGCATGAGCCAGCATCGCCGTTTCAAGAGTGTGTTCCGAAAGTGTTTCCTTTCTGGTACAGCGCATCAAACCCCAACGGTCGATATATTTCATTCGTGAAAGCATCGCAAAAAATCCTCTCAACGCTATTCCACCTTTCACAGAGCGTATTATCGGTTTTAAAATTACCACAAAAGCCGCTTTTTAACAAGTCGGAACCCGTTTTCCCGCAAACAGGCGTTTTTGTTATAATAAAAAATGCAAAATCCGTTAAATCTATGCTATAATAAGTTGTTAGAATAAAATTGCAAAAGGAGCAGTTTATGAACCGACCTTTTTTAAACGATAATTACAAAAGCGCTCTCAAATCGTTTTTCTGGGCGCTTTTTCTTGCCTGCTGTATCTTTATTCCGCTGATGGTATACAACAGGGGATATTTTATCTATCTCGGGGATTTCAATGTTCAGCAGATACCCTTTTACCGCTTGGCGCATGAGGCTGTGAAAAGCGGCAGTGTATTTTGGAACTGGCACACCGATTTGGGTGTAAATTTTGTCGGCTCCTACTCATTTTATCTGCTTTTCTCCCCGTTTTTCTGGCTGACTCTCCCTTTCCCCACCGAATTTGTTCCGCATCTGATGGCTCCGCTGCTCATTCTCAAAACCGCCTGTGCCGCCCTCACCTCTTACTTTTATATAAAGCGGTTTGTCAACGAGAACAGGTGGGCAGTCATCGGCTCGATGCTCTATGCCTTTTCCGGCTTTATGACCTTTAACATATTCTTTAACCATTTCCATGATGTATGCGTATTTTTCCCGCTTTTGCTGATAGCACTCGAGGAACTGGTGGAAAACGATCGTCGAGGCGTTTTCGCGTTGGCTGTTGCCCTCAACTGCATGGTAAACTACTGGTTCTTTATCGGCGAGGTGGTTTTCACCGTTATATATGTCATAATCAGAATGAGCGCCGGCGGCTGGGGCTGCGGCTTTAAAAAATTCATTGCCATTTCTTTTGAATCGCTTATCGGCGTTTTGATGGCGGCGATTTTTCTTATCCCCTCTGTTTTGGCGATAATCGGAAATCCCCGCACCGGCATTGAAGAACTGCTCACCGGCTGGAGAATGTGGATTTACGGCTGGGAACAGAGATTCCCCGCGATAATCCAGAGCTTCTTCTTCCCGCCCGAGCTGCCATCCCGCCCCTCCTTCTTCCCGGAAGTCGGCGCCAAGTGGTCATCTCTTTCGGCGTGGCTCCCGCTCTTTTCCACCACCGGTGTTATCGCATTCTGTTCCGCGAAAAAGAGGAATTTCATAAAGCGAATCATCATCACCTCTATGATAATGGCGCTGGTGCCGCTCTTTAATTCCGCCTTTGTGCTTTTCAACGGCTCATATTACGCGAGATGGTTCTATATGCCTGTTCTGATGATGTCTGTCGCCACCGCCGTTGCCATTGAGGAGCGTTTTTCCGCTAAAATGTCAGACGGTTGGAAAAGCGGCTGGTGCTGGACTGCCGGCTTCATCATCATATTCACCGCGGCGATAGCCTTTTCCCCCGTTATCGATAAGGATGGCAAGCTCAGTTTCGGACTGTACGAGCATAGCCAAAACTTTTGGCTCATCGTGCTGACTGCGCTTGTCTCTCTGCTTTTCACCGCCGTTATCATCTTCGCACTGAGAAAGAGTCGCTTTTTCACCAATGTTCTCTGTGTTTTTCTCTCTTTTGTCATAGTCGGCTACTCGCTCGGCTATATATGCAGCGGAAAATACAACCGCGAATACGACAACTGGTTTATCGACACCGCGATAGACGGCAGGCAAAAGCTCTCGCTGCCAAACGACACCTTTGCCCGCAGTGATATATTCGAGGGAATGGATAATCTCTGTATGTTTTGGGGGTTGCCGAATATTCAGGCGTTCCATTCGATAGTTCCCGCATCGGTGATGGAATTTTACCCCTCTATCGGAGTCAAACGCGATGTATCCTCCAAGCCGGGATTTGATTTGGACGCACTTCGCACTCTGCTTTCGGTTAGATGGCTCTTTATCGCGAGCGACAACGGCAATCAGCAGCCCCTGCCCGATTTCAGCTATTACGATGAGCAGTTGGGCTACTGTATCTATCAAAACGACAATTTTATCCCAATGGGATTTGCCTACACCGATGTTATCGAAACCGGCAACGCCGATAACCTCTACGACGATGAGCGCGTGCGCTATATGCTCAGCACCCTCATGCTCTCGCAGGAGGCGATAATCCGCAACTATGATATAGTCACCGAGCTTAAAAAGCCGGTGTTCGCCTCGCTGACAGATGAGGGAGTTGCCAAAGCGGTGAAAGCCCGCCGTGAGCTTTGCTGTGATTCCTTTGAGATAGATGCCGGGGGATTTACCGCTCAGTCTAATCTCCCCGATGAAATGCTGATGTTTTTCTCTGTTCCTTACGATGAGGGGTGGAGCGCCTTTGTAAACGGCGAACAGGTTTTGATAGAAAAGGCTAACATCGGCTTTATGGCGGTGAGAGTTCCCGCCGGAAACGCCGTTATTCGATTTGAATACAACACCCCCGGACTTATCGAGGGCGGATATATTTCACTTTCCGCCGCGGCGGTATTCATCGTCTATCTTATCGCGGTGAGAATTATCCGCCGCAAAAGAGGAATATATGATATTCCTCCCATGCAGTTTGCCGAAAACAGGGCGGTTTTCGAGTCCGACGACAAATCCCGCGAAAAGGCAGAGGGTCATCTTGAGTCGCTCGGCGAGATAGATGAGCCGCAATCCGACAGAGAGGAGCAAGAGGAATGAGTTCTGTTTTGTATCTGGTGGTTCCCTGCTACAACGAGCAGGAGGTTCTGCCCGAAACCTCAAAGCGGCTGAAAGCAAAGCTCGATGCGCTTATCGCGGCAAAAACCGTTTCCGATGAGAGCCGCATACTCTTTGTCGATGACGGAAGCAGTGATAACACCTGGAGCATAATTTCCTCCCTCTCCGCCGAAAACGGGCATTTTGCCGGAGCAAAGCTCTCCCGAAACCGCGGACACCAAAATGCTCTGCTGGCGGGACTTTCTCTCGCGAAAGAGCGCTGTGATGCCGCCATCAGCCTCGATGCCGACTTGCAGGACGACATCGACGCGATTGACGATATGGTAACCGAATTTCAAAACGGCTGTGATATAGTTTACGGAGTCCGCAGCAAGCGGGATACCGACACATTTTTCAAGCGATTTACCGCAGAGGGCTTTTACAAAATGATGCAGTCTCTCGGGGTGGACATCGTATTCAACCACGCAGACTATCGCCTTATGTCAAAGCGGGCATTGGAGGGGCTGTTTCTCTTTGGAGAGCGAAACCTCTTTCTGCGCGGAATAGTTCCGCAGATAGGCTACAAAACGGCGCAGGTCAGCTATGAACGGCAGGAGCGTTTTGCGGGAGAAAGCAAATATCCCCTCAAAAAGATGCTCTTTTTCGCCTTTGACGGCATCACCTCATTCTCGGTAAAGCCTATAAGACTCATCACCGTTTTGGGCGCTGTCACAGCTATGTTGAGCGTTTTGGCGTTTGTTCTGCTTGCGCTGTCGGATTCTGCGTCGCGGATTGTCTCGATGCTGGTCTGTTCCCTTTGGTTCCTCGGCGGAATACAGCTTATCGCCTTGGGAATAGTAGGTGAATATATCGGAAAAATATATCAGGAAACAAAGCAGCGCCCGAGATTTATAATAGAAGAAACTGTTTTTGACAAAAAGCTCACCGCTTTGAAATAAAGGCATGAAATTCCCTTGAAAAAGCCTTTTGTCGTTGCGGCGTAAAGAGCTTTTACATAATATTGAATTTTCGTGGCTGTACTTTTCAAATCAGACCCAACGTAGTATAATATAATGAATCCAAGTATGCTTGATAGGAGATTTTTCTGTGGATAATCAAAGCTATCGCAGACCGCGCAAAAAGAAAAGCGCCGTCTTTCCGATAATGATAATATTTATAGCGATAACCTTTTCCGCGCTTGCGGCGGCGGTTTGGCAGCTAAGCTCACCCACCGTTCAAACACTGGCGCCGCTTGACCTTGACCCCTCTGTGGTGGAGCAGTTTGAACCGGAGAATATCGCCGTTGCGATAACCGAGCCGCCAAAGAGCCAAAAACCGGTTGAATCCGAGCCGACCCCTTCTTCCGCAGCTGCATCTGAAAAGGAAGATAAAAGCTCCTCGGCAGAGCCGGTTGAAGAAAGCTCATCGGCTCCGAAACAGCAGCCGGAAACCGTTTCCGGCGCGCTCGGAAAGAGCGAGCGAGTTTCCAGCTCCTATTTTGACGATGCCGCCTTTATCGGCGACTCGCTCACCGTAGGAATGAAGCTCTACGATGTCATGGAAAACGCCGAGGTGCTGGCATCTGTCGGCATCGGACTGGATACCATATTCACCAAGCAGGCGATAAAACAGCCGGATGGCTCGATGCTCACCGTTTTTGACGCGCTCGAAAAGGCTCAAAGCAAAAAGGTTTATATCATGCTCGGTGCAAACAGCCTGATGAGCAGCCACGATTATCTCATCGACCGCTACGGAAAGCTCGTTGACGAGGTAAAGACCCGCACCCCCGAGGACGCTATAATATATGTTCAGTCTATTCTGCCGATAAATGAACCGAAATTCAGAAAGAACTACCCCAAGAACACCACCACCAACGCCGACATCGACAACTTCAACGCACTTCTCTGCCAAATGGCGGAGCAGCGCGGCGTTTACTATCTCGATGTCGCTTCGGCGTTTAAAGATGAAAACGGGGCGCTTTCCGATGCGGTCACCAGTGACGGTATGCATATAGCCTCCGACCAGTATGTTATCTGGATAGACTATCTCAAGACCCATTCCGCGCCACAAAATCAATAAATAAGGAGTAATGTTAAAATGAAGCGTTTTGCCGTTGTTCTTCTCGCTTTTGCCCTTCTGCTCTGCGGTTGCGGCTCCAAAACCAAGGATATTGACCTTTCGGCGTTTGCCGACAGGGTGATTCAGGATGTGGATTTCGGCGATGATATGCTCGCCGTTCCCGAAAAGCTGGTTTCCGACTATTACACCCTGCCCGACGGTATCGACAGCTATAAGATATACGTTTCGGGAACAAGCGCTACCGCAAGTGAATTTGCCGCCTTTAAGTGCAAGGACGAGAATACTGTAAAGGCTGTAAAATCCGCTGTTGAAAAGCGTATCTCCGAGCAGACCGAAAGCTATGAAAACTACCGTCCCGATGAAAAATTCCGCCTGGAAAACGCGGTTATCATCACCAACGGAAATTATCTCGTTTTCGCCGTTTCCAATGACAATTCCGCTGTTGAAAAGCTTTTTTCCGAGGCGCTCAAATAAAATTGTTTTAAGGGAGTTTACCGATGGTTTTTGAATGTTGTGCGATAATCCTGATAATAATCATCATGTCGTTAATGGCTTCACGCGGGACGCATCACGTCGGCTGGGGGCTTGCTCTTTTGCCGCTGCTGATAGTTCCCACCGCCCACATCGTCGGAACCTGGTCGGGACACTATATCGCCATTCTGCTAAATATAACCGATATGACAGCCAAAATAGGCATCGACCTCTTTTCGCTCGTTGCCACCTGTATGTTTATCGGGGGAATTTCCCTCAAAATAAAGAAAAAGCGATTGAAGATTCCCTATATTGTCGTTTGCGGATTCTATTCCGCGATACTCACCTGTGTTTTGATAGTTCGTTCGATACTCTGATTTAAAAAATCCGCCGCTTTTCGCGGCGGATTTTTTGCTGTACTATTCAGCCGAACAGCTTTTCCCTTATCGTTTTTGAGAGCATCAGCGTGGGAACCGACAGCAGAAACCACAGCAGAAAAAACGCGGGGCATACCTGCCCCATTATCGAAAAAGGCAGATCGGAATAATCCCAAACCCGCCACCCCAGCATCAGATTCACCACACAGCCGATTGCAAATTCCACCGAGGTTATCACCATGGCGGAGAGCAGGCTCTTTTTTATCAACGTAAGCCCTCTTGTTCTTCCGTCGATAAGATAGAGCGCCAAAAAGCATATTCCGCCCGCGACAGTCATAGTCCAATGGCTGTATCCTCTCCAAACAAGCTCCAGCGCGCAGTAACCTACCGCGCCGATAGTGTATATTATAGCAATTTCAGCAACTTTCACCCGCAAATCGCTCATACCTCCAACAAAATAATATCGTTAAAAGTATTCCCGAAAATGGCGCAATATCACGCATAAGTTTAGGCTGAATATCCGTTTCAAACTTTTAAGAGGCATATTTTCGGCAAAACGCGGTGTTTTAGCGCTTTAAATATAAAAATTACCGTTATTTTATCACTTGACCCGGTTTATACAAAAAATTTATAATAATCTTGTCAGTTTTTATACAGACAAGCATTATCATACGAGGTGTTTAATATGGAACTTTCACAGCTTCGCGCAGAGATAGATGCTATCGACAATGAAATTGCCGACCTGTTCATTAAACGGCGCTCGGTGATGAATGATATAGTCAGCTTTAAAACCCAAAACGACATCGAAATCTTTGACCCCGAGCGTGAGAAAGAGGTCGTTAATGAAATGTTTGAGCGTTGCGGCGGCGGCTGGTTCGGCGGCGGAATAAAGCTCATTTACAGTATTCTCATAGACCTCAACAAAATTTACGGCTATGAGCTTGCCCCAAAGGATATACATATCCCCACCGATGCGGGCGGCGCCTCGATAAGAGCGGTGCTAAACGATGTTCCGGGCGCGCTCAACCGCTATATAGCGCCCCTTTCCGCTTTTGGAATAAACATCTCCTGCCTTCGCACCCAGTCTATGCCCGGCGGAAAGATAGCGGTGGATATTGAAATATCGGGCAGCTATGACAAACAGCGGTTCAATGCGGTTCTCGCAGTTTTGGCGGACACCGCCGAGAGCTTTGTTCTCCTTTAAAATTCAAATGCCGTGTACGCTATATCTCGTACACGGCACTTTTTATTCGGCTTCAAATTCCCGATGATGTCTCTTTTTGATGCTATACATTTTTTCATCAGCCATCTTGATAACGGAATCTATATTAACGCTGCTGTCGCATTTTACAACGCCGATGCTTATCGTGATATAAAATCCGTCTTCGCGCACCATCGCTCTTACCGCCTTTTCCAGCTTTTCTATCTTCTCGTTGAGCAGGTTTTCGTCAACATCACCTGTCAACAGCAGGGCAAATTCATCGCCGCCCAGCCTTGCGGCAACCCCCTCGGGGAATATCTCGGTTATCTGCGCGGCTGTCTTACACAGAACCTCGTCGCCCCTGTCATGCCCGAATCGGTCATTCACCTGCTTGAATCGGTCAAGATCCATATAAAGCAGATGCAGCTTTTCGCCGCTCTGTTTCTTGACATACTCATAGAAAGCGCGTCTGTTGCTCAAGCCTGTCAGCGGGTCGGTATGCGCCATATCGAATATCTGCTTTTCGTAATAGCGCTTGGCGGTTACATCGCGCAAAAGGCAGAAATGCCCCGTCACCTGACCGAAAAAGTCCAATATCTCCTGTTCCACTATGCTGAATATCTTTTTCTCGCCTTTAAGCTCGATAAAATATTCCTGCGTTACGGCGTGATTATAGTCGTTTATCTTCACATTTCCGCGGGAAACACATTTTTCCTGCTTGAACTGCTGATAATTAAACTCGGATATATCCTTTTCGCCTATTCCGAAAAGCTCTCTGAAATAGGAGTTTATCCTCACTACGCTCCAATCATCGGAACACACCACCATCGGAAAAGGTATATTCTCCACCAGAACCGAAAGCTCCAATCCCATGTTGTTAAGACTGGTGGCATCATGCGCTACACCGACAGTGCCCCATATTCTGCCGTCAAGGTCGTAGACAGGGGTTTTGTAGGTGTTAAAATGCTTCATTCCCGCACTGGTTTTCACCGGTTCCTCAAACATACAGGTTTTGCCGGCGTTCATCACTATATCTTCCGATTCCATACAGACAAATTCGCCGCTGGAATATTCCTCGGGGGTAATATCCCAAATATAGTAGTGACCACGCCCCGCAACCTGCTCCTTGCTCTTATGAACAGTCTGGCAAAAAGCATCGTTTACCAGCTCATGCGAGCCTTTGGCGTCCTTATACCAAACAAGGTCGGGAATACTGTCGATAGTTGTGGTGAGCAGATTTTTATACCAGCGCGCGTTATACCACTCTTTTATCCGCGAGAGAAGCTGCTTAAAGCGAAAAGCAAGCATTTCGTCGCTCGCTGCATCGATCCACAAATCGGCTCTGCTGCCGAGACGCTCGGGATTCACTCGGTCAAAGCCGCCCACCAACACCGTCCAAAGCTCCTTGCTGTCAGAGAGGCGGTATCTTTCGAGCTTATCCGCGCTGTCGCAAAAAACTATATTGCTCCAGCGGTCCTCGATAGAATCGGCATTTTGCGGCTCGGCAATAAAAACGCAGTTTATCCCCTCGAGGCAAACGCTTTTGGACAAGCGGCGGCGCAGCTCGTCATTTTCGCAGAGAAAATAGGCTTTCAAGTCAAGGGTGTTCACGGCAGTTCTCCTCACTAGATTCAATAAAGCAGATTCAACAATTCAAAAAGCGATTCATTGACTTTTCAATTCCGCTCATGCGCAGATATATTATTATTTTAATACTTTCCAGATTACAAATCCAGCAAAATATGATAGATTCTTCGCTAAAACTGCATTTTTGGCTATATTTACGTTTTTGTTACCGCTTTATGTTAAAAACGCATAAACAAAAAGCGGCACAACAGTATAATCTGCTGTGCCGCCCGCAATCGCTTTTATCAGATGGAAAGAGCTTCCTTAACCTTGCCGATGATATAAGCGCCGATATCTCTCGAAGCATCAACCGACTGAGCGCCGATGTGGGGAGAAACGATGAAGTTGTCCAGTCCGAAGAGAGGAGAATCAAAGCCTGCGTCAGCAGTGAGACCGCCGGAAGCCAGCTCGTTTACCATAACGTCGGTGCCGTAGCCGCCGAGTCTGCCCTCCTTAAGAGCCTCATAAACGTCCTGCTCATTTACGATGCCGCCGCGGCTCATGTTGAGAACAACAGCGTCCTTCTTCATGAAAGCTATCTGCTTTGCGGAAACAAGGTCCTTAGTCTCGGGGGTGAGAGGCATATGGATAGAGATGAAATCGGAAACCTTGAGAACCTCTTCGATGCTCATGCTCTTAGCCTGCTGCTGCTCAAACACCTCTGCGGGGAGATAGGGATCGTATGCAACGATGTCCATCTTGAATGCGCGTCCGAGCTCACCAACGCGCTGACCTATTCTGCCGAAGCCGAGAATACCGAGAGTGCGTCCGCGAAGTTCACGGCCTACAAAGGCATACTTATTCCAGTTTTTATTTACCTTAACATCATTGTTGGCAGCCATGGTTCCACGGGCGAGGTCGAGCATCTTGGAGATGGTCAGCTCCGCAACGGCATTGCCGTTGAGACCGGGAGCGTTGAATACCTGAATACCCTTTTCCTTGGCATAATCCATATCAATGTGGTTGAGACCGACAGAGCAAACACCGATAACCTTGAGGTTCTTGGCAGCGTCAAGTATCTCCTTGTTGATGGCGGGATCAACGCGCATGATGAGAACATCATAGTCGCCGATGATAGCCTTCAGCTCGTCCTGAGTGGGGAGCATCTTGTGGTCAACCTGCATGGTCTTGCCGAATTCCTGGGCAATAGCCTCATGTACTGCATCAATTATCAAGCATTTCATAATGTAAAACTCCTCCTGTTTTTTATGGGAAAAACCCTCAACAGCTACAATGATAGCCGATAAAACCGATTACGTCAATAGTCAATTTTCCGCTTTGCAAAGCCGTTTTTGACAGTTCGGTGACTTATGCGGCGCAAATTTTATTTATAATGACGGAGCAAATATTTTTGATGCATATTTCACCATTGTAAATTGATTTCTACCACAAATTCTGCATGAAATCGTATGGAAAATTGCAGCCGATTCAAAGATTTTTTGCACAAAATTTCTGTGACAAAATCTGTGCAAAGCAATAATTCTTATTCCCATTTATAACCGCCCTTTTCCCTGCACCCTTTGTCAGCTTCAAAAGCAGGCGGCAAATCTGTCATATCCCGCCGCGATGTGGTATAATAGCAGACAGCAAATACCGATTCCGACAGAAAAAGGTGCCACACCATGATTAAAATGATATTCGTTTCGGCGCATCTTGCGGGCAACAGCCAGCTGCTCCTCGGAGAAAAAAGCGCCGTTCTTGTCGATTGCGGAATACCCTTCTGCGCCGACGAAACGCTCGCCAATATAGAATCCGCCCTCAGCGGCAGAAAGCTCGACGCGATAATGCTTTCCCACTCGCACTACGACCACATCGCCGCCCTCCCTCAGATAAAAGCCGCCTATCCCGACACGCCTGTCTGCGCCCACCCCTACACCGCGACTGTTTTTAACCGCGAGGGGGCGCTTTCCACCATGGAAAAGATGTGCGAAAATGCCGAGAGGCTGTTCGGAGAGCGATTCAGCCGCCGAAAGCCCATGCTTTCGCAGCTCAAAGCGGATATTCTTCTCAACGACAACGACCTTTTCCCATTTGACGACGGCGAAATGCGGGTACTATTCACCCCCGGTCACACCAAGGACTGTATCTCCCTCGATTTCCCGAGAGAGAATGTGACATGGCTCTGCGAAACGCTGGGAGCGCCGAGGTCGCAGGGCAGAGTTCAGCCCTGCTATCTTGTCGGTTACCGCTCGGCGGCAAAATGCTGTGAACAGATAGCGGCGCTGGGTCGGCGGCGATATGCCATCTCCCACAGCGAGAATATCATGTCCGAACAGCAGAGCGCCGACTTTCTGCGCCTTGCCGAACAGGTTATAGAACAGTCTGCCGAGCTGGTTAAATCGCACTTTGAAGCGGGAGACGATTTTGACAGGATTTTTTTCGCCTACAAAAATGCCTATTGGAGCGAGGATTATCGCGGAACATGGCCCTTTGAGGCGTTTGAAATGAACGCCCGCGCCACAATAAAAACCGTTTTGCGTGAGCTTTGCGGGCAATAGCGCAAAAAACAAGAGCGTGCGGATAAAACGCGCGCTCTCGATTTTTATTCGTATATCTTACCGACGTACAGCAATGCCGCGATAAATTTCCAATCAATATCCGTCGGCTTTTGCAAATTCATGTTATCGTAGTATCCGTCCATATCTTCAACCCATGAAGCTATTCCTTTAAGATACTCGTCAGCGCTCTTATTCTCCCATTCGCTCGGATTGAGAGCGTTGTCTTTTATCGGCAGATTCACAAATTCGATAAAATCATCTTCGGTTTGTATCATATCAATGCTTTCATGCAGATTCATAATTCACCTCCGATGCTCAACGCCCCTTAGTCAGTCCTTATCCAAATGCTCGGTGGATATTTTCACCACAACGGCAGTCTGCTCGCCGTTATTCCAAATGGAATGTGGCACTCTGCCGTTTATATAGAGTGATTCGTTTTTGCCGACTGTATATTCCCGCTCGCCGGATACTACCCTCACCTCTCCGTCGATAACGATAAAGAGGTGATCGTCGCTGTGGGTATGGCACCCTTCCGGACCGCCGCCGTCCTTTTCTATGTAGGCGACAGCTCCCCAATGGATTTTACCGTATTCTTCAAACAACTTTTTCGCCGAAAAATTTCTATGCCCCTCCGGTGTCATAAACCGATTATCCATAGTTTTTCATCTCCCGATTTAAGTTAATATCGCGTTCAAGCATATATTTATCTCACAAAACCGAAAAATCCTCCGATTTAAAATTGCCGTAAAACCGCCCCTTAACAGCGGTGAAGCGCAAAACGCAGTAGTCGGGGTCATCAACGCCCTCATGATAATAGAGGGTATCCCCCTCCTGCCATATAAGCTCTCTGCTCTGCGAATCGGTCAGCACCTCAACATTTCCGATGAGCATTACTCCCCTGAAAAATCTCCTGTCGCAAAAATAGAGGCAGGCTTTTGGATTCTCCTTAAACTGCGCCACCCGCATGGAAGATGTGTTGGTTGAAAACCAGAAGGTCTTTATTCCCTCACGTTTGCGGGGCGGCAGCATCGCTTTCATATTCGGAAAGCCGTCACTGTCAACCGAACCGATAAAGGCTGTATTCTGCTTGTCTATGAGATTTCCTATCGTTTTTTCGGCATCACGCATTAAAAACACCTCTTATAGTTTTTCGATGTTTTCTCACTGCTTTTCGCAAACCGCTGTAACATATCCGTCTATCTGCTCAAAAAGCGAACAGCAATACCCTTTCACGCCTGTCACCGAGTCATCGGCAGATATGACAAATTCCCTGCCGAACATCTCCGACAGACTTTTTTCCGATGCCTTGAGATAGCTTTCCTTGAGCGCCCAGAGCTTTACGGCGGCTTTTTCCCGCTCTGAAGAGTCATTGAGTTGTTTTTGCTCCCGCTCTGTGCAAAATCTCTTTATAACCCTCTCGGGTATCGGCGCTATTCGCTGAATATCCACCCCTATCGGCTTGTCACTCACGGCGCAGACTGCATATTCTCCGCTGTGCGAAAGGCTGAAAAACCTCTCCCCGCCGAGAATAACAGGCTTTCCGCTCGGCAAAATCGCAATATCATCGGCGCTTTTCCCCAGCGAATAGCGGAGCAATGCCCCCGCGGTGACATATTCCGCAAATCGCTTGCTGTCTGTTATCCGTTCTGCCCTTTCCCGCCGCCATTTAGGACAGAGAGCAAACGCCCTTTTGAGCAGAACGGGGTCATATTCCGTTTTGCAGCAGAAAAGCTCCAACTGTCATTCTCCTTTTCTTCTGTCATAACCGTTTCGGTTTGATTATAAGCTGTTATAAGGCAAAAAGGAGGGGCGGCGAAATTGAATGAACAGCTCGATTACCCCACCACTGCAACCATGTCGGCTATCGTTATCGGACTTGCGATAACGCAGCAGCTTTCCGCCGCCGACCAAAACGTTGTGGCGAATCTGCTTTTCGCGGCGGCTCAGGCAATTTCAACTCGGGCATCGCTTATCCCGGAGCAATCGTCAGAAGCGCGAAGCGATTAAAAACATCTGTTGCATCATTGTATCACATCGCCCTGCCGAATACAACATTATCGTTGAACCGATTCGACCGAAATCGGCGTCAAGGCTATTTTATCACATTCCGCCGCGTTATGACAGAAGCAGTAAGGCGTTTCCTTTCTCGAAATCCGAAAGTAAAACTGCTGTTTAACGCAAATTAACGGCAAAACACCTTTTTCATACAGCTTTTTAGTGGTAAAATTATATCATCGGCAGGCAATAAAACAGCCTCATTTTGCCACCCTTTATAAAGAAATCAAAACGGGAAGGAGGAGCGGCTTGGAAAGCATAATCACCATAAAAAACCTCTCCAAAATATACCGTGTCGGCGCGGAAAAGGTAAAAGCGCTCGATAATATAAATCTCCAAATCGGGAAAGGCGAAATATGCTGTATTCTCGGCACATCGGGCTCGGGAAAATCCACCCTGCTCAACCAGCTCGCGGGACTGGAAAAACCCACCTCCGGCAGTGTTTTCATCGGAAAAACAAACATTTCCCGCCTGAGCGAGAATCAGCTTGCGGGCTTTCGTCAGCGGAATATCGGCTTTGTTTTTCAGTCCTATAACCTCATTCCCTCGATGAACGCGGTGGAAAACGTAGCCATGCCGCTTTTGTTTCGCGGAGTTTCGCACGCAAAGCGCGAAAAAGAGGCGCTTTCCATGCTGAAAATGGTGGGACTCGGCAACCGAGCCCGCCACAAGCCGAGCGAAATGTCGGGCGGTCAGCAGCAGCGTGTGGGAATAGCGCGCGCCTTTGTCGCAAAGCCGAAGATAGTATTTGCAGACGAGCCTACCGGCAACCTCGACAGCAAAACCACATTAGAGGTCATGCGGCTGCTGATAGATATGTCCCACAAAAACGGAATAACCTTTATCCTGGTCACCCATGATGACGAATTGGCGCATTACGCCGACAGGATAATCACAATAAAAGACGGTCATGTGATAGGCGACGAGGTAAACGAATCCCCCGCATATATCGGGCATGAGGAACAACCGGCAGAGCAGCCGAGCGAAAATGTCGTTTCCGAAACCGCTGCCGCCGAAACCGAAGATAAGGGAGAGAAAAAACAAGATGAGTAAAAAACTCCTTTTCGCAAATTTTATCGCGCTGGTGACAGTGATGCTGCTGTCTCTCTGCACCTTTGCTGTTGACAAGGAAATCGCAAACGTGGTCGGCACGCTTGATGTAGAGGGAATACCCAATTCCGCCCTGCCAATCGGCAGCGGATATGAGGTCAGGGTTGTGAACAACAATCCCGATGTTCCTACGGGGCTGTTTCTCGAGCTTCACTATCCGGCAAGCGCCAATCGGGCAACAACCTACATATCCTCTCAGCTCACCGACGGCAAGAGCTTTGTCAAATGGAATAACATCACCTTTTCGTGGCAAACCGGCACCAACGCATGGCACACCGGTCTATATGCCCGATTCGATGTGATAGACGACAACAGCGGAACCACCGTCAGCTCAAACAACATCAAGCTGACAAACTATAACCGCACCAAGATAAAAGAGGGACACAACATCTCCCCCACCTTTGAGATAGTTGACTACAATGTCGATGATGAGCTTGTAAATCCCGACACCGTTCCCTATCTCACCGGATTCAGCTCAAACGATTCCTTTGCACTCACCTCGAATAACGTCACCTTCACCAGAATTTCCAATCCCCCGAGCGGCAAATTCACATTCCAAATGACTTTGCCTCTGCGCTACACCGGCAAGGGAAATTCTCTCTCATTTACCGTAGCTTATACCACCGCGGGCGGCGCACTCCGCACCATTGACTGCACCACCTCGATGCCCAACGTGATAACCTCCGCCGAAGAAGAGGAGGAAGAAGATGACGATGAGGAGGATGACAATCCTATCCCCTACATCATCGTTGACAGCTATTCCTATGGCGGAACAAGCGTCACGGCGGGCGAGGAGTTTTCGCTCACACTGCGTCTGCGAAACACCAGCAGCACCAATTCGATAGAAAATGTGGTTATGAGCATATCGCCTATGGGCGTTTTCTCAATGACAAGCTCCTCAAACACATTTTATATCGAGCATCTGCGAGCGGGCAGTATAATGGAAAAAACCGTCACTCTCAAGGCGGGACTCACAAAAGTCACCGATGATGAGGACGCAAATTCCATTGATATAAAATTCAACTACCAGTATGCCGAAATAAAGGACGAGCGTGTGACCCTTCTTTCCGGCAATTCCAGTGAGAGCATCACCCTGCCGGTGGATTTCCCCGACAGATTTGAGCTTGGCATACCGGAATACGACTCCGAGGTGTATGTCGGCAACGAAATGTATCTCACCGTTCCGATGGTGAACAAGGGCAGGAGCGGCGTTTACAACCTAACCGCCTTTATCCGCGGCGAAATGGCAAATCCCGGTCAGAGCCAGTATATAGGCAACCTCAACGCCGGAACGGAATCCAGTGCCGATTTCAGTGTGATATTCGACCAATCGGGCGCCTGCGCCGGCGAAATCGTTGTCACCTACGAGGACGCCAACATGAATCCCAAAGAGATTGTCGCGCCGTTCAGCGTAAATGTCATGGATTTTCCGAGCTATGAGGAGGATTTCCCGATGGACGACTTTCCTATCGACGAGCCGACAGAGCCTGTCGATGCCGAACCGAAATCCGCCCCCACCCGCCCGATAAAGATAGTTTTGGCGCTGCTTGTCGGCTCGATGAGCTGTTATGTCACAGTTCAAAAGGCAAAGGCGAAAAGGAGCATTTATTTAGATGAAGACCTTTGATCTTATCGGCATCTGCATAAAGAATCTCATCAGACGAAAATACCGCACCCTGCTGACCCTTGTGGGCGTTGTTGCGGGAACCTGCGCCGTTGTTTTGATGATAGCGGTAGGACTGGGTATGCAAAAAAGCCAGGCAGAGCAGCTCGCCCAAATGGGCGACCTCACCATGATAGAGGTTTACAGCTACGGAAATGTCGATAAAAACGGCAGCAAAATCATCATGGACGACAAAAAGCTGGAGGAGATACTTTCTCTGCCCGGTGTTCTCACCGCTACTCCTCTCTATTCCCCGCGTTATCTCGATGCGGTGCTTTACGCCGGCGGCAACGAGCGCTACACCATGAATCTCTATAACGTAGTCGGCATCTATCCCGAGGCGCTCCCTCTTTTGGGTTATGAGCTTAACACAGGGAGCTGGGAGGAAGCCTTTTCCTCCCCATATTCGATAGTCATGGGGCAATATTCCCCTTATAACTTTCAGGATTCCCGTAAAAAGCGCGGAAACAACCGTGTCAATCCCTATCCGGACGCCAATGGCGAAATTCCCGAGCCATTTGTTGATGTAACCGATACCAAACTTGTTATTCGACTCAATCAGCAGAGCGAAAACGCCAAAAAGTCTGAATACAAGCCCGTTGTCAGCGGAATAATGAAAGAGGACTGGCAGCGCGGCTACGAAACCTCACGCGGAATGTTCATGTCGGTGGCGGATATAAAAAAGATGGAAGCGGATTATATCAAGGCGAATAAGATAAAGGTCAATAAAAGCGACGAAACAGGCTACGACCAGGTCAAGGTAAAAGCCGTTGACATCTCTATGGTGGATTCGGTTCAGACCGCCATTGACGATATGGGATTTGATACATGGTCGATGGAAAGCATCAGAAAGCCAATGGAGGAACAGGCTCGTCAGGTGCAGACCTTTTTGGGCATGATAGCAGGAGTTTCGCTCTTTGTCGCGGCTTTGGGTATAATCAACACCATGCTTATGAGCGTCTATGAGCGTACCCGTGAAATCGGAATAATGAAGGTTGTCGGCTGCCGCGTGAGCGATATAAGGGCGATGTTCCTTATGGAAGCGGGGTTCATCGGGCTGACCGGCGGAATAATAGGTTCTCTGCTCAGCTGGGCGATAGCCTATATGGTGAATTATCTCGGCGTGAGCGTGAACTTCGGCACCAATATCTTCTCCTCCCAAAACGGTGCCGAAATGTTTGTGATAACGCCTTGGCTCATAGCGCTGGCGCTGATTTTCTCCACCCTTATCGGAATACTCTCCGGATATTATCCCGCCAACCGCGCGGTGAAAATATCGGCGCTCACGGCGATAAAGCAGGAATAACAAATCATATCGAGAGCGCTTTTTATAAACATCAGAACAAGCAAAAACAGACTTTCCTTTTAAATCAAGGAAAGTCTGTTTTTTATCGTCTGCCGCTGACGGCAAATATCATTTACAGCAGCTTTTTGCCTATATCGTGTCTGTAAAAGCTGCCCTCAAAGCCTATCTCGCCGACAGCCTTATAAGCCTTTTCCAGTGCCGAGCCGAGCGTATCACCCATGGCGCAAACGCCCAGAACTCTGCCGCCGTTATTCTTATAAACGCCGTTTTCCAGCTTTGTTCCCGCGTGATAAACGATAACTCCGTCATGTCCGCCGTTTTCGTCCAAACCGCTTATCGCAAATCCCTTTTTGTAGGAAACGGGGTATCCTCCGCTCGCGATAACAACACAGGCGGCAGAACCCACTTTCTGCCCGATTTTCACATCAGCCAGTCTCCCCTCGGAGGTAGCGCGCATTATTTCGAGCAAATCGCCCTCAAGCAACGGCAGAACCACCTGTGTTTCGGGGTCGCCGAAGCGGCAGTTGTATTCTATCACCTTGGGTCCGTCGGCGCATAGCATCAGTCCGAAATAGAGACAGCCGCGAAACTCTCTGTTCTCCTTTTTCATCGCCTCGATTGTGGGAATAAATATTTCCCTCATGCAGCGCTCTTTCATCTGCTCGGTGAACATCGGGTGGGGCGCTACTGTGCCCATTCCGCCGGTGTTAAGTCCCTCGTCGTTGTCATGCGCGCGCTTGTGATCCATTGAAGAAGCCATCGGCACAACAATCTTTCCATCGGTAAACGCCAGCACCGAAAGCTCTGTTCCGGTGAGAAATTCCTCAATGACTACCCTGCGCCCACTCTCGCCGAACTGACCATCCTCCATCATAGAGCGAAGTCCCGCTATCGCGTCCTCCTCGTTTTCGGGAATGATAACTCCCTTGCCGAGCGCCAGTCCGTCTGCCTTGATTACGGCAGGATAGCTGTTTTGCGCTTTGATATACTCGATAGCCTTTTCAACATCATCGAATGTCTCATAGCGCGCGGTGGGAATATTGTATTTCTTCATCAGCCATTTTGAGAACACCTTGCTGCCCTCGATAGCCGCCGCCGCCTTTTTCGGCCCGAAAGCGGGTATCCCCGCCTCCTCAAGCGCGTCCACCATGCCCAGAACAAGCGGGTCGTCGGGAGCTACCACCACAAAGTCCACGGCGCTTTTCTTTGCGAAAGCCACCATGCCGTCTATGTCGGTCGCCTTTATATCAACGCACTCGGCATCTGCCGAAATGCCGCCGTTTCCCGGCGCGGCGAATATCTTTTCAACGCCCTTTGATTCTTTCAGCTTTTTGATTATGGCGTGTTCTCTGCCGCCCGAGCCTACCACAAGAATTTTCATAGCAAACAGCCTTTCTTATCAATGATGGAACAGTCTGATGCCGGTAAACGCCATCACCATATCGTATTTATCGCAGGTGTCGATAACCTGCTTATCTCTGATAGAGCCACCCGGCTGCGCTACATAGCGAACGCCGCTTCTCTTGGCTCTGTCGATATTGTCTCCAAACGGGAAAAACGCATCGCTGCCGAGCGAAACGCCATCCAGCTTTTTGAGCCAGTCGCGCTTTTCTTCCATGGTGAGCGGCTCGGGGCGCTCGGAAAATGTCTCCGCCCAAACATCATCGCCGAGAACATCAATCCAATCCTCGGATATGTAAACATCAATGGCGTTGTCGCGGTTGGGACGTGCTATATCCTCTCTGAAGGGGAGAGAAAGCACCTTGGGGTGCTGTCTGAGCCACCAGTTATCCGCCTTGTTTCCGGCAAGTCTGGTGCAGTGAACTCTGGACTGCTGCCCCGCGCCTATTCCGATAGCCTGTCCGTTCTTGACATAGCAAACCGAGTTGGACTGGGTGTATTTGAGGGTTATCAGCGCGATAACGAGGTCACGCGCCGCCGATTCGGGCATATTCTTGTTCTCGGTGACGATGTTTTTGAGCATATCGGAATCTATTTTAAGCTCATTTCTTCCCTGCTCAAATGTCACTCCGAACACCTGCTTGCGCTCTGTCTGCTCGGGAATATAATCGGGGTTTATTTTAACTATATTGTAGCCGCCTTTGCGCTTGGATTTGAGTATCTCGAGCGCGTCATCATCGTAGCCGGGGGCGATTATTCCGTCCGATACCTCATGCTGAATCAGCTTCGCGGTGGAAAGGTCACACACATCGGAGAGCGCTATCCAATCGCCGAAAGAGGACATTCTGTCTGCTCCTCTCGCCCTTGCGTAAGCGCAGGCAATGGGCGAAAGCTCTCCCTCTCCGGTAAAATATATCGCGCGCATAGTCTCGTCCAGCTCGATTCCCACAGCGGCACCCGCGGGGCTGACGTGCTTAAAGGAAGCGGCGGCAGGCAAACCGGTAGCCTCCTTCAGCTCCTTTACAAGCTGCCAGCTGTTGAGCGCATCGAGAAAATTTATATATCCGGGTCTGCCGTTTAAAACCTCAACAGGCAGCTCGCCCTCTGTCATAAAGATTTTGGCAGGCTTCTGGTTGGGGTTGCAGCCGTATTTCAGTTCAAGCTCTTTAGCCAAATCACTCGCTCCTTATCTGTTCTTGTTGATGATGCGGGTATCCTCCGCGCCTGTTTTTATGTCGATGGTGCGGACAAAGAGAGACACCTTGTTTTCCGCGTTGAGGCTCTGCCAAATTTCATCGGTTATCTCGTCGATATTGTTTGCGACAGTCACCGCTTCCGGCTCACCCTCAAAGGAAGGAATGGGATTTCCGTCGCACTTGTAGGTGTGGATAAATCTTCCCTCACCTGCCACCGGCTGAGAATATTCGTAGAAGAATCTCTCTGCCGAATCACCGTTTCCGCGGCAGCTTTTGAGGATAGAGAGCTTGTAGCTGAAACTGCCGTCTGCCAATTCCACGATGCCGCTGACTCTTGGGGTGAAATTGGGAGAATCCGGCTCAAATGTGCGGGTTCTCAGCGCGTCTTCAAAGCTCTTTCCCGCCGAAACAAAGTCGTATATCGTATCGGTCTGGTCGCCGTTTGTGACTATTGTTTTGCTGCCCAGCTTTCTCACGGGGGCGTAGATTATCAGCGAGGGGTCAACCATTTTAGAGGGGTCGTGCGCCTCGGTGATTATGCCGCCGTCCTTTTCGGTGAAAACGCGGTTGCGGCTGTTTTCGCTGCGTCCCATGATAAAATAGGCGATAACCGCCTTTTCTCCGTCGGCGCTCTTTCCGATAACAATTCCTCTGCCGGGGTAGCTGTTGGCAGAGAGAATATCCTTTATGCTCTTAATGCTCATCGGCTCTGTCTCTCCTTTTCGATTTCGTCGCAAAGCATAGCGGCGGCTTTTGGCAGAATAACCCATTCCGCCTGCTCCATCACAAGCTTTTGCAGTATTTCGGGGGTATCATCGGGCAGAATATCCACCGCTTTTTGCAGGAGAATACGTCCACCGTCCACCACCTCGCTCACAAGATGAACGGTAGCGCCCGTCACCTTAACGCCGTAGTCGAGCGCCGCCCGGTGAACACGCAGTCCGTAAAAGCCCTCACCGCAAAAGGAGGGTATCAGCGATGGGTGAACGTTTATTATCCTGTCGGGGAATCTTTCGATAAGGCTTTTGGGCAGTATCGTCAAAAATCCCGCCAAAACGATAAGCTCTATCCCCTCGCTGTCCAAAATCCGACAAAGCGAATCGGAATAGCTCTCATCGTCGGCGTAGTCTTTTCTCTTTATGACAGCGGTTTTGATTCCGTGTTTTTCGGCTCGTTTGAGGGCGTAGGCGTTTTCATTTGAAGAAACGCAGAGCGCCAGCTCGCCGTTTTTTATCTCGCCGCGAGCGGCGGCATCTATCAGCGCCTGAAAATTGGTTCCGCCGCCCGAAACGAAAACAGCTATCCTTACCACAGCTCCACGCCCTTTTCGCCCGAAACAAGCTCACCGATGGGATAAGCATCACAGCCGGAGTTTTTCAGCGCGGCGATAACGCCGTCAGCCTTATCCGAGGAAACGGTCATCATCATGCCGACACCCATATTGAAGGTGTTGAACATATCTCTCTCGGGGATATTTCCGGTTTTGGCGATAAGGTCAAATATCGGCAGAACCTTTACCGCCTTTCTTTCGATTTTGGCGCAGAGACCGTCAGGCAGCATTCTCGGAACATTTTCATAGAAGCCGCCGCCGGTGATATGCCCGATGGAATGAACTCCGCCCGCCGCAATCGCCGCCAAAGCGGGTTTTACATAGAGCTTTGTGGGGGTGAGAAGTGTTTCTCCCAAGGTGGCACCCAGTTCATCGCTGTAAACCTTGATGTCGCTCTTTTCAACATTGAAAACCTTTCTCACAAGCGAAAATCCGTTGGAATGGACTCCCGACGAGGGCAATGCTATCACAACATCTCCCGCCTTGCAGTTATCGGGGGCGAGAACCTTTGCCTTATCCACGATTCCCACCGAGAAGCCCGCCAAATCATATTCGTCCTCGGGGTAGAATCCGGGCATCTCGGCGGTCTCGCCGCCGACAAGGGCGCAGCCCGACTGAACACAACCCTCAGCCACACCGGAAACTATCTCGGCAACCCGCTCGGGAACATTTTTTCCCAATGCGATATAGTCCAAAAAGAGCAACGGCTTTGCTCCGCAGCATACTATATCGTTTACGCACATGGCAACACAGTCGATACCAACTGTATCATGCTTATCCATCAGAAAGGCGATTTTCAGCTTGGTGCCGACACCGTCTGTTCCGGAAACAAGAACAGGGGCGGAAATTCCGGCAAGGTCGGGTGCAAGCATACCGCCGAATCCGCCGATGGTATCCAAAACCTCAGCGGTGCGTGTTCTGGCAACGTGCTTTTTCATCAGTTCAACAGCCTTGTAGCCTGCGGTAACGTCAACTCCCGCGGCGCGGTAGCTCTCGGAAAAACTGTTCTGCATCTCGATACTCCTTTAAAAAATCGTTATTCGTTTGATTCTGTAGGTATTTCAAAGCGGAATTTATCGTATATTCCCTCATCGGGATTTTCAATCGGATATTCTCCGGTAAAACAGCCTGTGCAGAAACTGCATCTGTCAGTTTTGGCTATATTCTTAACTCCCTCAAGGCTCAGATAGCCCAGCGAATCCACCCCGATGCTCTCAGCTATCTCGGGAATAGTCATCTTGCAGGCTATGAGCTTATCGGTGCTGTCAATATCCGTTCCGAAATAGCAGGGGCGGATAAACGGCGGGCAGGATATTCTCATGTGAACCTCTTTGGCACCCGCCGCACGCAGCAGCTTGACTATGTTGGCGCTGGTGGTTCCTCTCACTATCGAGTCATCAACCATGATAACCCGCTTATCCTTTACCGTTTCTCTGAGAACATTGAGCTTTATTCTCACCGAGTCCTCTCGCTGCCCCTGAGTCGGCTGAATAAAGGTTCTGCCGATATAGCGGTTTTTGATAAGACCTACGCCGTAGGGTATTCCAGATGCTCTCGCCAATCCCAAAGCCGCGTCCAAGCCGGAATCTGGAACGCCGATAACCACATCGGCATCAACCGGATGCTCCTTCCAGAGCAGCTCGCCGGCTTTCAGTCTCGCCTCATGCACCGAAGCGCCGTCTATCACCGAATCG
>CAZNJJ010000024.1:0-16927 GCA_964573335.1 uncultured Oscillospiraceae bacterium
CGTGGCGCTTTTTGAAAAAGAGCCACGCGCCCCGCAAAAACATTGAATCTTCTCGACGCTTTCAAGTCGTCAGAATAGAGCTTTTTGCCGCTTTTTCTCGAAAAAGCGGAGTGCTCCACACTTTCCGCAGCGGAAAATGTGAGAGCCGTTCGGGGCGCTTTTTGAAAAAACTCCGCAAAAACTTTAGGATTAAATATAAAAACGCTCCCTTAAAAGGGAGCGTTTTTATATTACTGATTGGAATTGTTATCCGATTTGCCTTTGCCGAATTTTCTCAGCGGCATATTGACCTTGCGCTTAAAGAGACGGATAAACTTTATTGCGACAAATACTATCACCGCGAGAATCGCGATATTGATGAGAACTACCGGCAGATCTTCAATGATGAAGAAAAGTGTTCCCTCAAAGAAGCTGCTCAGATTTCTGCCGGAACGACGGAAGGAATCAGCGAGTTTTTCGCCGAAGGTCTTGGGCGGAGATTGAACCGATTTGTATTCCACCACCTCGTTGAGCGACATATTCAGATAGGAATAGCGCACCTGACTGTCCATTCGGCGCAGGGAGGCGGAGAGAGATTCTATCTCATAGCGAACCTCGGAAAGAGCGCGTTCAAGCTGAATAACATCATCAAGCTCTTCCGCCTTGGAGAGAATATCGAGCAGGCGTTCTTCCTGCAATTTCAGGGAATTGAGATGTGCGTCGGCATCAAAATAGCGTTCGGTGATGTCCTCCACCTGTTCGCTTTGGGAGGTGACGTTGCACACCCCGCCGATAGAGGAGCAGACAGCATCTAGCTTGTCGGAGGGAACTCGCGCGTTTATAGAAGCGTAGCGCTCATAGTAGGAATCGTTGTAGCGCAGGCTTTTGCCGTTGATATTCTGATTCGCTATGTAGCCGCCGTTTTGGGTGACGGTTTGCAGTATCTGCGCGAAAGCCGTGTCAAATTCCTTGGTTTCAAGCTCCATATCAACGTGCTTGACTATCTTTCGGTTATCGAGGGGAACATCGCTGTCAACCTCATCAAAGGCTTCTGCGTCATCGGACTCGAAATCAGCAGTTTCCGTTTCCGCTGTGGTATCATAGGCAAATCCGTTTGCCTCGGCAAATTGGGCGGAACTAGCTTCCATCGGTTCGGCGGCGGGAGCCATTGAAGTTGAATATACGCCCTTACCGACTGATGAACCGCCGCAGCCTGTGAATATCAGCATAAAAGCGGCGATGAGCGCAACCGACGAAATAACACGCTTTTTCATAAAAACGACCTCCTTATATCATGCTTGTTTTGCGTTTTCAGCTATATAGTGGCAGAATTTTGAAAAAATGTTGCATCGCACCGAAAATCAGAGCAAAAATTCCAGTTTTTCGCCCTTTAGCGCCGCGGCGGAATATTCCGGCTCAAATCGGCAGAGATTTCCGCTCAGAACAAGCGGGGCATCGCCCTTTGATACTCCGAGCGAATCAAAAAGCAGCTTGAGCGGCAGTTTTATCACAGCGCTCCAGTATTCCCCCTGAAGATCTTCCCCCGTTGTGGTGTAGGAGGTGAAGCAATCGGTGCGCTTTTCGCCGTTTATCTCGGCAAAGGCAGTTCCGCCGAAGGTGACAACGAGCTTTATCGCCTTTTCCCCGAGAGAAAACTCTGCTGCGGCGGCGGAATCGGCTGTCGGGCGGCTTTCAAATGAGAGAATACGGATATAGATGCTGTCCTCGTTTTGACAAATCTGACCCTGCGCGAAGATTCGGGAATTTATATCCACTTCCTTTTCACAGCGCAGTTTTATCACATTGAGACTGTCAAAATCGGGCAGACCGGAAATTACGGCAATTTTTTGCTGCATATATAAGCACCTCACAGTTTTAGGAGCAGTTGAAATAGGATTTGCCAATTCTCTGATAAGTATACCTTTTGCGGCGGCATTTATCAAGACGGGAAAGGATTGCCGATTTATCATAGTGCGCCGCGATTGACAATAACAGCCTGCCTGCGATAAAATAAGATGTTGATTTAACAGCTATCGAGGAGATTTTGATGAAAAAGATATTCTGCGCTCTTTTGGCGCTTATTCTTGTTTTAACTGCCGGCTGCGGCTCAAAAAGCGATGAACCGAGCAGGCAGGAGATAGAGATAAACGGAGTGACTTTCAGCAAAACCGTTAAAAAAGCGGTGTCGCTTTCCCCGTCTGTCACCGAAACGCTCTATATTCTCGGCTTTGGCGGCAGAGTGGCGGGAGTGAGCGACTTTTGCGTTATTCCCAAAGGGGGAGAAAAGCCCGCCAGATGCGGGAGTGCGCTTTTGGCAGATGTTGACAAAATAATCAAGCTCTCTCCCGATGTGGTTTTCAGCTCGGCACAGCTGCCGCGTTCGGCTTTGGAACAGCTTGAAGCCGCGAAGATAAAAGCGGTGGTCATTTCCCCTGCCGAAAGCGTTGACGGCATAGTGAAAAACTGCCGCCTGCTGTCATCGGCGTTTGTCGGAAAGGAAAAAGCCGAGCTGATGGCAAAGCAGTTGGAATTGTTTTTCGATACAACGCTCGATTATATCGCCGATTCAATATCGGGTGAGATAGTTTCGGGGGAGACTACTGCACTTTATCTGCGAAAGACCCCGCTTGTTGTCGCCACCGGCGACAGCCTCGAAAACGAATTGCTCAAGCGAATAGGTTTTTCAAATCCCGCCGAGGAATATGAGGATTGGTATTACCCCGCCGACAGCACCGATAAGCTCTCTCCCGAATATATTTTCGTAGATAAGAGCGTTCAAAAAAGCGCGATGCTCAAAAGCGATTTTTACGCCGCTTCCCCCGCCGTTGAGCTGGAAAGGGTTTACAGAGTGGATTCCGCGATATTTGAGCGCCGCTCACCGAGACTCTTTTTCGAGATGGAGCGGGTGATGAAAGAGGCTTTTCCCGATGCCTTTGATGAGCCTAAGCCTTCCTTCGTCATGGAGATGGAGCCGCCGCCCGAGCCGGAAAAAAGCTGGTGGGAAAAACTGTTCGATTGAAAAACGCCGCCTGATTCTCTTTGAAAGTGAGAAACAGGCGGCATTTCTTTTTCAGAAAAAGTATCCCGATATTCCGAGCAAAAAGATGTGCAGCAGCATCACCGCGAGATAAACCGTTATCATCGCAAACAGCGCCCAAAACACAACCCGCGCGGTGCGTTCGTCAGCTTTTGCGGTGCGGTAGTCGAGATATGCGAGCAGCAGAGCCGGCAAAGCCAGCTTTAGGGTGAACACCGCGAAAAAGCTCTGCAAAGCCATCGCCATTATCGGATTTGCCTCAAAAAACAGCCCCGTATTCAGCAGAAATTTTGTGAAAAACAGGTCAGTCACGTTGAGAATATACAGCAACAGCATAAAAGGGCGCAGCAGCGTCTTTGCCGAATATCTGCGGAGCTTTTCCATTGATATGCCACCTTTTTCTTGAGATAGTTATTGTATGAAGCAAAGGATATTTCTTGCAATAGCGGTGAAAATATGAGAAAATAGCTTGGGCAATAAGTGCTTTTGCCCGACAAATTCACAGGAGTTGATAGCCTTGAAAATCAGATTTACAGCCCTGCTTTTGGCGGCGGCGATAATATGCGGATGCAGTCGCTCACTGCCGACAAACGCCGAAAAAAGCTCCGAGGCGGTAAAAGCGGAAAGCAGCTCTGCTGTTTCTGCCGTTGAAGAAAAGAAAGAAGAAAAGTCCTCCTCAACAGAAGCAAAGCAACCCGAGCAGCCGATTGAGACAAAGAACGAGGAGAAAGCCGATTCAGAGCCTGCCGCGCCGGTTGAAAAGGATTGGCGGCTCATTTTGGTGAATCCAGACAATCTTATCCCCGATGACTACGAGGTTGAGCTTGCCGCAACAAAATACGGATACCAAGTAGATGCCAGAATAGTGAAAGATGTTGAAGCGCTGATAGACGGTGCCGCCGCCGACGGTGTTCAACTGTTGATATGCTACGGTTATCGAACCGTAGAACAGTCTCAACAGCTTTTTGAAAAGCAGATAAGGCAGCAGCTCGCGCGCGGTCTTTCGCAGGAAGAAGCGGTTGCCGAGGCAAAGCGCTGGGTAGCTCCTCCCAAAACGAGCGACCACCATACAGGGCTTGCCCTCGATATAGTTACCCCTGAATATCAGGTGCTTAATCACGGATTTTATGACACTCCCGCCGGAAGATGGATGGCGGAAAAATGTTGGGACTACGGCTTTGTTATTCGTTTTCCCGAGGATAAACAGGATATAACCGGCATAACCTATGAACCGTGGCATCTTCGCTTTGTCGGAAAGGAAAATTCCCTTGCGATGCGCGAAAATAACGAGTGCCTCGAGGAATATGTTGCCCGCCTTTACGGTTGAGCGGCTTTGGAGAAGATATGCACCCTGCTGACATCGTTGATACCGTGCTACCATATATAATATCATATTTAGAGCTGATTGGTATAGTGGTAATTAGTTTCGGAGCGGGATATTCTTTTTACGGTTGTCTGCGCGCCGCGATAAAAAAGAGCAAAACGGAATATCGCCTTCTCCTGCTGGACGCTATGGCTTTGGGACTGGAGTTTAAAATGGCGGCGGAGATACTCAAAACGGTGCTGATTCACACCTTTGAGGAGCTTTTTATGCTGGGAGCGGTGATACTTTTGCGAACGGTAATCACGCTCATCATTCATTTTGAAATGAAATTTGAGCAGAGAGCGGCAAAGAGCGAATAAAGATTTTTAATGCAGTTCTTTTTCACAAATGCACTATATAGAGATTCCAAATGACATGGTTGTTTGGAATCTTTATTTATTGTTGCTAAAATATTGTCGGTTTATTTATATAATTTACGCAAAATTTAACTTGCATCTGTCCCCTTTGAGTGCTATACTTCATAGGCACAATAGAAAAGAGCAAGAAAGAAGGCGGGATTCAGAAATGAGTTCTTACAAGTTTATATTCGATGTCGCTATGATACTGCTTGCGACAAAGGTATTTGCCATCATAACCAAAAAGGCAGATATGCCGCAGGTAGTCGGCTCGCTGGTAGCGGGTCTTTTGCTGGGACCGAGTGTTCTCGGCATAGTCAGCGCCACCGATTTTATGGCACAGCTTTCCGAGCTGGGTGTTATAGTTTTGATGTTCGGCGCAGGCTTGCAGACAGATATAAAGGAGCTTAAGCGCTCGGGCAAATCGGCGTTTTTCATAGCGCTTTGCGGCGTTATCATTCCTCTTATCGGCGGATTTGCGGTAGCATACGTCTTTAACAGAGGACATGAGAACTTTTTGCAGAACGTTTTTGTCGGCACCGTTCTCACCGCAACCTCTGTTTCGATAACGGTAGAAACCCTCAAGGAAATGGGAAAGCTCTCTACCAATTCCGGTAACGCCATACTCGGCGCGGCACTGATAGATGATATTCTCGGATTGGTGCTGCTCACTATAATCACAGGCGCATCCGATGAGACTGTCAGCATTATGACGGTTATAGTCAAGATAATTCTCTTCTTCGGAATAAGCCTTATGACCGGAGGATTTTTGCACAAGCTCATCGAAAAGTGGATGCAGTCTGCCGCGTGGGACAGAAAGCGTTTTGCTGTTATTTCGCTGGCGTTCTGCTTCTTCTATGCGTTTGTGGCGGAGCATTTCTTCGGAGTTGCGGATATAACCGGCGCTTTCATCGCGGGACTTATCATCTCCAATACAACGAGAGTTACCTATGTTTCTTCCCGCTGTGATATACTCTCCTATATGCTTCTTTCCCCGATATTCTTTGCGGGAATAGGCTTGAAGGTTTCGCTCGGCTCGCTCTCTATGAGCACCGTTATTCTCTCGGCAATAATCATCTTTGTCGCTGTCATCACCAAGATTGTCGGCTGCTTTGCGGGCGCAAAGCTCTGCGGCTACACCAAGGAAGAATCGGTGAGAATCGGTGTCGGCATGACGGCGCGTGGTGAGGTAGCGTTGATAGTAGCTAACAAGGGCATCGCAAGCGGCTTGATGAATCCGATATTCCTTGTGCCGATAGTGCTGATGGTAGTTTCCACCGCTATAATCACACCTATGCTGCTGCGTTTGGTTTATCCCAAAAAGGGTACTGCCTCGGATTACAGCGATTTGGTTCACAGCAACCTGGTCGAGAACTACGAGGAGGTCAAGGATTTCGACCTTGCGGCGCAGGCACTTCTCGATATGCACAGAGATTTGCAGAACGAGCAGAAGTAAAAGCGTTAAAACCGATAAAAGTCCGTGCGCCATTGGCGCACGGACTTTTTTGCCGAACAAAAAGCAGACGGCGGGAGCTTATCCCGACGTCTGCTTTTTGTTTTATCTTTTCTTTTTGCGATTTTTGTTATAGAGAAGCCAAAGTCCGTACAGGAGCAGGTCGTCATCACAGATTATCTCATGGCTGCAATGCACCGCAACGCTTTTGGCAAGTCCGCCTGTGGCTACCACGGTGGGCGTTTTGCCGAAAACCTCTTTCGCGGCACGGTCGATAATTCCGTCAACCATCGCGGCATTTCCGAATATCGCGCCCGAGCGCATAGCGTCAACGGTGTTTTTGCCCAAAAGGGAGGAGGGCGCTTCCAGACTGATATGCGGAAGCTGTGAGGTTTTGCTTGCAAGCGAATCAACCGAGCTTCTCAGTCCCGGGATTATCATATAGCCGATATAGTTGCCCGATTCATCAAGCGCTGCTGCCGTGGTTGCCGTTCCGAAATCGAATATCAGCATCGGCAGGGGGTATTTGTCCAAGGCGGCTACCGCCCCCACTATCAAGTCGCTGCCGACCTGCGCGGGATTGTCGGTGAGGATATTCAAGCCGGTTTTTACCCCCGCCCCCACCATAAGCGGAACCTTGCCGGTGAGACTCTGCATGGCGTTTTGCATAACGGCACGCATCGGCGGAACAACCGAGGAGATTATCGAGCCTTCTATCCTGTCGGGGGAGATGTTGTGCAGAGAGAACATATCCATCAGGAGGGAGGCGTATTCACAGTCAGTCTTTTGAATATCGGTTCGCAGGCGGGCGGTGAACGCTATCTCGCCGTTTTCTATGCAGCCGATGACCACATTTGTATTTCCGATGTCGATAGCCGCTATCATTGGCTTGTCACTTCTTTCCTATTGCTTTTCCGTTGAGAACTCTGTATAAAACAGGGCAGATAACAGCGGTGACTACCGCCGCAACAACAGCCTCGGGGATTCCGTTTATTCCAACTACCCCCATGATAACGCCGAAAAGCGCTTCCATGCCGAGATTTTTCGCCTCTGCGTAGTTTTGACCGTAGAGCAGGTAGATAGAGCCCATAACGAATATCGTGTTTGTCATAGAGCCGATAAAGCCGGAAACGGCACAGCTCACAACAGGTTTTGCCCTCTCCTTGAGAAAAGCAAATACAAATCCCGCGAAAACGCCTATCAGTATTCTCGGAACAAAGCAGATAAAGAGACTGCGTATTCCGCCCGAAAATCTGGGGTCAAGGCTGTAAAAGGGGGTGAATACAAACGAGGTTATCAGCGGCTTCATGGTGTTGTTGATAAGGCTTGTCAAGCCGAATACAAAGCCGAGTATGCCGCCTTTTTTCGGCCCCAGCAGGCAGGCGCCGATTATCACCGGAATATGCACGGTGGTGGCGTTCATAAAGCCGAGCGGGATATACCCCAAAAACGGAACGTTTGCCATTACCACGATGATGGCGGCAAAAAGCGCCAACAGCGTCAGCTCTCTGAGGTTTGTTTTGCGGGTGGTGGATTCTTTCATTTTTATTCCTCCTGCTGCCGTTTCCCAAAGGGGAATACAGCGCAAATTTTGAGTGCCGCAGAGCGTGCCGCCTTTTCGATAATCATGCGAGCCAATCTCCCTTTGACGCCGTTGTTGCCAAATGGGGTCGGCAATGCTAAAATAATCATGTAAAAGCGAAAACGCCGAATACGGTACCAGCTCATTATAACTATTGAAAAAGATAAAAACAACAGTTTTTGATAATTTTTTGGCAATCAATCAAGATTCGGGGGGAAATACCATGCTAAAAGGAAAAACAGTTCTGCTCGGAGTGAGCGGAAGCATCGCGGCATACAAGGCGGCGGAATTGTGTTCGCTGTTGATAAAGCAGCACGCCGATGTTCATGTGATAATGACAAAAAACGCCACAGAGTTTATCTCGCCGATAACCTTTGAAACGCTTTCAAACAACAAATGCCCCGTGGACACCTTCGACAGAAATTTTGAGTTCAATGTAGAACACGTTTCGCTGGCGAAAAAGGCGGATATTTGCATAATTGCCCCCGCTACGGCAAATGTGATAGCGAAATTCGCGCATGGAATAGCGGACGACATGCTCACCACAACCGTTCTCGCCTGCCGATGCCCCAAAATCATAGCGCCCGCCATGAACACCGCCATGTATGAAAACGCCGTTACACAGCGGAATATGGCTCTCCTCGCCGATTTGGGCTGGGAAGTGATGGGAACGCAGACCGGTCGTTTGGCGTGCGGCGATGTGGGCGCGGGCAAATGCGCCGAGCCGCTCAAAATGCTGGAAGCGGTGATACACGCCGTTTCCCACCCGAAGGACATGGCGGGGTTGAGAGTTCTCGTTACCGCGGGTGCCACCCGCGAGGCGATAGACCCTGTTCGCTACATCACAAACCATTCCAGCGGCAAAATGGGCTACGCGATTGCCAAAGCAGCCGCCGCCAGAGGTGCTGAGGTTATACTCGTTTCGGGCAAGACCGACCTGCCCCGCCCCGATTATCTCGAATTTGTTGAGATAGAGAGCGCACGGGATATGTTCAATGCCGTCACCGCACGCGCAAAGCAGTGCGACATCATAATAAAAGCCGCCGCCGTTGCCGACTATCGCCCCGCAGAGGTGAGCGGCGAAAAGATGAAGAAAAAGGACGGCGACCTCTCACTGAAACTGGAGCGCACCGATGATATACTCAAATTTCTGGGGGAAAACCGTGTTGACGGACAGTTTTTGTGCGGATTCTCGATGGAAACGGAGAATATGCTTGAAAATTCCCGCATAAAGCTCGCCAAAAAGAAAATCGACATGATAGCGGCAAATTCGCTCAGGCAGGCGGGGGCAGGATTCGGTGTTGATACCAATATTCTCACGCTGATAACCGCCGACAGCGAGCGGGAGCTGCCTATTCTCACCAAGGACGAGGCGGCAGATGAGCTTTTGAGCGAAATAGTCAGCAGAATCGGGAGAGTGACCGAATGAAAAAGATTATCGTGCTGCTGACGGCGGCTTTGCTTCTCGCGGGCTGTTCCGAGCGGAATCTGGACAAAAAGCCGCAAAGCTCGGAGAGCGGGCAATCATCATCTTCTCAAATCGAGAGCAGTGAGCCGGTGAAAGAAGAAAATTCAACGCCCGAAAAGAAAGAAAATAAGACCCGAAAGCTGGCGGAAAGCTACGCCGAGATGCTTTCTTCGGGGAAATACTATATCGACTGCGTTGCCGTAATCGAATATGAGGGAATGACTCTCACCAACCCGATGCTGATTGCGGTGGAAGGGGAAAACTCCTCGATAAGCGTTTCCAGTGACCTGTCAGGCACCATGCAGACTATACGCACCCTTACCGTTGACGGAAACGTTTATATGGTGAACGACGAACAGCGCAGCTATACGCAGGTGGACGGCGCTATGTCTGCCAACAGCTTCAACACCGATTTTGCCGAAATGGAGTGTGTAGGCGAGGGCAGAGAGAAATTCGATGGGGAAGAACTGGATTTTATCGAATTTGCCTGCGGAGAGGACAGCGTAAAGCTGTTCTTTGCCGATGAGCGCCTTGTGGGAATGACACGCTCGATAGCGCAGGGCGACGTGAACGAAACGGTTCTCAAAATAAACGGAATTTCGCAGAATATTCCCGACAGATTGACGGCAATGCCGTTAGGCTATACAAAACAGTGAGGTGACGGCGTTGGACAGGATAGAAAAACGTATAATCGAGCTGATAGACGCAAATCGTCAACAGCTTATTGAGTTTGCCCGTGAGAGTTATAAAACCGCCGAGGGCGGCTTTGAGGAATTCAACACCGCCGCACGGGTGGAAAAGGCGCTTAGCGCCCTCGGGCTGAATGTGAAAAACGGCATCGCCGTTACCGGAGTTGAAGCCGAGATAGTCGGCGGAAAAAGCGGCCCCACCTTGGGGATAATAGGCGAGTTAGACGGCATAATGTGCCCAAGCCACCCCTGTTCCAACAGAGAATCGGGCGGCTTTGCCCATGCCTGCGGTCATCACGCGCAGATAAACGCTCTGCTGGGTGCGGCTGTCGCGCTGAGTGACAGCGAGGTTGCCGCCGCGCTGGACGGCAGAGTGAAGCTGATGGCAGTTCCCGCGGAGGAATTTGTTTCGGTGAGCAGGCGGCGCGCGCTTATTGAGAAAAAGCTGGCAAAGCGATGCAGCGGCAAGTCCGAGATGCTCTGCAACGGCGATTTTGATGATGTTGACATAGCGTTGAGCAGTCATGTTCACATGATTCCCACAGAGAGCGACCTGCTTTTGGGGAATATCCGCGCAAACGGAACTCTCACCAAGATAGTTCACATATACGGAAAAGCGGCTCACGCGGCGGCGGCACCCCATGAGGGAATAAACGCCCTTTCCGCCGCGAATTTGGGACTGGCGGCACTGGGATTTTTGCGTGAGACCTTTAAGGACAGCGACTCGGTGAGGATACACACCAATATCACGCGCGGAGGGGACGTTTTAAACGTTGTTCCCGACCACGTTGTGATAGACGGTATGGTGCGAGCCGCAAATCTCGCCGCCTTAGAGGATGCGGGCGAAAAATTTGACCGCGCTTTTATCAAGACTGCCGAGGCGATAGGGGCAAAAGCCGAGGTGGAGACATGGCAGGGCTATATGCCTGTTCGGTTTGAGCCGACGGCAGAAGCGCAGAGACTCGCCGTAAAGGCGCTTGACCCCGACGGCAGGCTTGTCATCGAGGAGGGCGGAGAAGCTCGGCAGAACGCCGCTTCCACCGATTTGGGCGACCTTTCTCACGTTATTCCCGTGGTGAATTTCACCCATTCTGGCGTTCGTGGCGCGCTCCACTCGGCGGATTTTGAGGTGACAGACGAGGAAAAGGCGCTGATAATTCCCGCCAAGATGTTTGCGCTGACCGCCTATCATCTGCTGAAAAACGGTGCGGCTCTCGCAAAAGAAGTGATTGACGGCTTTGAGCCGGTATTCACTGCAGAGGAATACAAAAAATATGTTGAAGCGCTCAGATAAGCGCTTTTGAGGTGACAGATATGCTCGAAAAGATAAAAGAACAGGCAAGAGCGGCGGTTTCGGAGCTGCTTGACATCGCAAAGCTCGAGGAGGGGGACATTCTGGTTGTGGGCTGTTCCTCCAGTGAGATAGCGGGGCAGAAAATCGGAAGCTATTCCAGTCCGGAACTGGCAAAAGCGGTGACAGAGGGTATTCTTCCTATTTTGCGGGAGAGGAAAATCTTTCTTGCGGCTCAGTGCTGTGAGCATTTAAACCGCGCTCTGATAATCGAAAAAGCCGCTGCGCGGCAATATGGGCTTTCCCCGGTGAATGTTGTTCCGCAGCCGAAAGCGGGAGGCTCCTTTGCCACGGCGGTGTATTCCGCGTTTGAAGCGCCTGTCGCAGTGGAAAAAATATCCGCCGCCGCGGGAATGGACATCGGCGCAACCTTTATCGGTATGCATTTGAGGGAGGTGGCGGTTCCGGTTCGCCTTTCGATAAAGAATATCGGTGAAGCGCCGCTCACCTGTGCGAGAACCCGACCGAAATTCATAGGCGGAATACGCGCCGTATACGACGAAAAGCTGCTCTGAGGCGATTTGCCGCCGCCCCGCCGCCTTTTGCCTTGCAAAAGGCGGGCGATGCCTATGGCATCGCCCTGTTTCGCCAAAGGCGAAACGGCGGGGCGGCTTTGCTTTCGCTGCAAAAATCCTTTGAACAGCGCGATGCGGGGCAAATCTGCCGCGGCAGCGCTCTGTACGCTATCTGAATCGGATAAGCATAAGGATATAAAAAACACCGCTCAAAACCCGAGCGGTGTTTTTTTATATTCCAAACAGACCGAAAACGCCGAAAGAGGCTATTCCCATGATAATTCCCGCTGTGGCAACTCCCGCGGCTATCGGGAGAAAAGCGTCTCGAACGCGCATCTGTAACAGCGTTGCTATAAGGCAGCCGGTCCATGCGCCTGTTCCCGGGGCGGGTATCGCCACAAAAACATAGAGGGCAAACATCAGGGCGTGGTTGGAGGAGAGCGCCTTGCTCACCTTTTTGTCGCCGATGTCAAGTATCTTGCGGAAGATAAAGCCGATTTTCGGCAGTTCGGCGCACCAATGCAGCACCCTCCCCGCAAAGGGAATGAGTATCGGCACCGGCAAAAGATTGCCCGCCACGCTGACGAGATAAACCACCCAAAAGGGAAGTCCCCAGCCAAGTCCGATAGGAACAGCGCCTCTAAGCTCTATTATCGGCACCATTGAGAGAAAAAACAGAAAAATCAGTTTTGTCATGGCAGTTCTCCGAGAATCAGCCGCGGCTAAACAGCTTGTCGAAAAGGGCAAAAGCCAGCCGCAGAACAGTTTTTAGATTTAACAGCACCATTGCGAAAAACATTCCGAGCTGAATGGCAAAATAGTAGGGGAATTGCTTTATCAGCAGAGCGCCCTGTATCATCAGCAGTAAAAAACAAAGCGAAATGTTCAGCAGCTTGATGCGTATTCTTACAAATCGTTTGATGTCTATTACCCTTATCAGATAAGATATAAGATAGCTGACGAGGGTGGCAAAGGTTGCGCCCATAACGCCGTAATTCGGGATAAGGAGCAGGTTGAGTATGATATTCACCACAGCGCCGATGAATATCGCCAGCGGAACGGTGGCGTTTTTCTTGCTGACCATATAAAACGAGCCGAGAAAGGTTATCAGCGAGGAAAAAACCTCCGCTATCACAAGAAAGGGAACATATACCCACGACTCATGATATGCCTCCGCATAAAGAATATGCGTTATCGGAATTATCATCATCACTATTCCCGAGGCGGCGCAGAAAAGCAGTGTGGAATAGTAATCGCAGGTTTGGGAATAGAACCGCTCGGTGCGTTTGCCCTGCCCCGATTCGCTCACGGCGGAAAGCTGCCACGCCTGATAGAATATCGCCGAAACGATGGTGAGCAGCGAGGGGATTTTGTGCGCTATCGCAAGCTGACCGGCGGCAAAGTCGCCGCAGAAGTGGGTGACCATATATCTGTCGGACACGCTCACAATCCACCAGAACATGGTGGTGGGAATAAGCGGCACCGAGTAGCGGAGCATTTCGCGGGTGAGGGGGCGGTTTGACCTGCCGAAATTAAGATAACGCCACAGCCGCGCCACGACAAAGAGAAATATTATCGAAAGGATATTTGATGCCACTACCGAGAGAACGTAGCCGTAAATTCCCCACTTGAAGCCGGATAAAAACAGAATATTAAACGCTATGGTGGTGAAGGTAGCCAAAAAACCGTCAAAGGCAAAGAGCCGCACCAGCCCTATCGAGCGCACAAACAGCGCGCAAACCGATTTGAGCATACCGAACAGCACATAAACATATATGAGAACGGTGTAATGGGAAATCATATCTATTTTCAGCATAATCGGCGCAAAAAACAGCGATATGACAAAGCCGGTAAGAACGGTTTTTATTCCGGTGGTGAAAACATCGCTGCGCTTTACGGCGCTGTCCATGGAAAAGCGTATCACCGCCTCGTTTATCGAGAGCATGACAAACGGCATCAACAGATTGCTGGTGGTGATTATTCTGTCGGAAACGCCGAACTCATCGGGGGTGAGCATGGCGGTGTAATACCGCAGGAGAAAAAAGACAAGCAGCTTGGAGGAAAAAGAACCGATGGCAAAGACAACAGTGTTTCCCAACAGCTTTTGATAGCGACCCATTAGCTTTTTCCTCCCTTTTTATATTTGCCGAACGGCATATAAAATTATTATCACATTTATTTGCGAATAATGCAAGACAGAGCGGCAAATCCGATTTTGTGATAAAGCAAATCGACCCGAATTTCTTCGGGTCGAAATCCTATCACTTTCCGGTAATATTAACTACCTTGCTGGCGTTTACCATTTCGCTGATGAAGTTTACATAATGCTCATCGGCAGAGGCGGCAATTTCGCCCTCGGCGGAATCTGTGCTGTTTGCGGTGAGAGTTTCGTATTCCTGCATGAGGTCGGCGTAGAGCAGGTCGCCCGCGCTTTGCAGAAGTATCGGGCGCTCAAGCGCCTTGAAGTAGTCATCGCAGGTTGCGCCGAACGGCTCACAGAATCCCGAGAGCTGCTTTAGATATTCCTCGCTTGCACGCATCATCTTCACCTGATTTGCGAAGTCTGCCATGATGGCTTCGGTGTCGAGCTTGGATTCTCTGCCCTCAAGCGCGCGGATAGAAAGCTCTCCCGCCTGAATAAAGGAGATAGCGTCAACCCTTGCCGCCATTCCGCTGTAATCTATAAAGCGGCTGTATTCATCGGTGAGGGGAATATCATTTCCGTCCAGAGTGGCAAGTATGCCGTCCTTGCTGAAATCAAGTCTTGTGTCATACTGAACGGAATACTCGTTCATATCCGCCATAGCCTTTTCGTAAACGGCGGTCACCTTTTCCTGCTCGCGGCGTTCGGCTGCCTGCTCCTCGGTTTCACCCTCAACGGCGTTTTTGTCCTCGGTGGGAGCTACATATTCCGCCTCGGCGCGGCGCTGAAATTCATCACCCAAAAGGTTGACGAGATACTGCGCGCGGGAACTGAGCTTCATGGCCTCGTTTGCCTGCTGTTCGGTCATTCCCACAGCGTCGGCAATGGTTTTGATGTCCTCGCTGATTGAGGGGGAGTAAAGCAGAGTACTCATGAGCTGCTCATCTGCGAATTTGTTGTATTCCTCCTCGTTTACATCAACCCCCATTTCCTTGAGGTCGCGCTCGAGGAGATAGCAGATAGAGAGGGTCTGACGGGCGTTGTAGCGGCTCATAGCCTCGCCGACATCGAGATAGAGGCGGTAGTCCTTGTAGGTTATATCGCCGTCGGGGGAGGTTATCATAACCATATCGGGGTCGGGGTTTTGATATTTGTATTCGGGAACATATTCTTCCTTCTCAACGGCGGGGGCAGATGCCTCGGAGGAAGAGGAGCTTTCGGTAGAGGAAGCGGGCTGCGCGGGAGCCGCGGAACAGCCTGCCGCCAAAACTGCGGCGAGCAGGAGAGCAACGATTTTTTTCAGCATAGTAAAATTCCACCATTTCTCCGCGCTTTGATATGAAAAAACAGCTTTTTCGCGCGGCAAAAAGCAATAACCGAATAGTTGTATCATATTGCGGCGCAATATGACAGTATTTGTTCCCCGCTTTTGGCTTGTAAGCCGATTACAGCAGAGGAAAGAGCGTTTTTAAATAGAAAACACAATGAACGCTCGGTCATTATATCACATATATTCACAAATAGCATGAATAATCTATGAAAAAAGCGGCTTTGCGGCAAAGTTATCATTGACTAACCTGTTTTATCGACTGTATAATCAAAAACATCACAAGTGGAGTAGTAGGCGCTCGTTAGTCATAACGGCGCGGCAGGTCAACATAATGATGCTATTGCAAGCGTCTGGTCTGCCTTAATTTGCGAGAACTGTGTGCGGTCCTGGGGGGCTTTGCACATGGTTCTTTTTATTTTGCGGAGGAATTGCTATGGGAATTTTCGAGATTTTTTTGATAGGCGTTGGTTTGAGCATGGACGCGGCGGCTATTTCGATGAGCAACGCCATGGTTCACGGCGACAAGCGCAGCCGGCTGTTTGAGATGGCGGCGATGTTCGGCATTTTTCAGGGGCTGATGCCTGTTTTCGGATTTTTTCTCTGCGGAATTTTCTCCGATGTTATCGCAAAAATGGGTAAGATACTGGTTATGCTTATTCTCGGATTTATCGGCGGAAAGATGCTGATAGACGGTTTTTCGTCCGAGAAGGAGGCTGCCTCGGCTAAATTCACCCACTCGGTAATTTTGGCGCAGGCGGCGGCAACCAGTATTGACGCTTTCGCGGTGGGGGTTGGCTTTCGTGCCGAAACGGTGGAGATATTCTCCGCCTCGGCGCTGATTGCCGCAACAACCTTCTGCATAGCTTTGGCGGCTGTCGCCGTAGGAAAACGGTTCGGCGATATGCTCGGCAAAAAGGCGGAGCTGTTGGGCGGCGCTATCCTTGTGGCTATCGGAATCAAATCTGTATTTTGAGAGGGAGAGACGGTTTTCCGGCTATACGGGAGACTGTCTCTCTTTTTGCGATATTTCGGGTTGCCAAATGCGTACAAACGTTCTATAATGAATAGCGGAAGGGGAGATAAGCCGTGTTCGACAAGAATTTCACCTGCTGTTTTACCGGTCATCGTGAAATAGCCGAAAAGCACAGCCGAAAGCTCGAAAGAGTTTTGGAGGCTGTTCTCAGAGGACTTATCTCAAACGGATATTTCATATTCGTGGTGGGCGGCGCACTCGGATTTGACACCCTTGCCGCCGAAAAGGTTCTCTCGCTCAAGGAGGAGTTTCCGCAGCTTATGCTGAAGGTGGTTGCCCCCTGTGCCGACCAGACCGAAAACTGGTTGGAAAAGGACAGGCTCAAATATGAGCGGATAAGAGAAGCCGCCGATGACTATATATGTATGTCGGCAAAATACAGCCGAGATTGTATGAAACGGCGCAACATCGAGATGGTGAATATGAGTGCCGTCTGCATAGCGTATTGCTTTCGGGAGAGAACGGGCAGCGCCCAAACGGTGGCTTTTGCCAAGCGTGAGGGACTGGACGTAATAGACCTTATTCCCCTGCTCGACTACTATAACGATTTTTGAATACGACCGAAAGAAAAACCCGCCGAAAAGCATCGGCGGGATTTTTATTGTTTAGCTTTAGCGAAAAGTAAACA
>CAZNJJ010000024.1:16937-24503 GCA_964573335.1 uncultured Oscillospiraceae bacterium
CTAGGGCTTACTCAAGCCCCCAGCTTTGCTGGGGGTCATGACTCTGTTGCGAATTTACGACTTGGGGCGAATGGAATTTGCCCGCTCCTCGATTATCTGCTCGCGAGTTGGTCTTTCGTCGGTGGGCTGGGTGGCAGAACTGCCTTTTGTGTTGGCTTTTTCGAGAGCTTCCAGTCTGATGCGGGTGTTCTCTTTAAGCTCGCCCAGCTCCTTTTCCAGCTCGGACACTTCTTTCTGCTGGCGGAAAAGCAGTATAAGCATAACAAGCGATATTACTGCCGCAAGCAGCAGCGCCGCCCAACTGTTTTCGATAAGGATATTGCCGAAGTAGAAAAGAAATATGTATGAGATAACAAGACATATCGAAAATGACAGCAAAAATGTTTTCATAAAGTCCTCCGCTTTATCAATTATCGCTCGATGATGTGCAGAGCCTCGTCAAAATCGGATTTGCGAACATAGACAGTGTATTCCTGCCGATTTTCGCCGCTTTTGGCGGTGACTGCCCTGCCGTGGGAAAAAGCTCCCGATGTGTTTGTCTTAACCGAATATTCTATCCCCGCGTTATCCAAAAGCTGCTTTATCTGCGTCAAGCGGGGTATCGAATGTGTTGTGGCAAGCTCTTTGCGGTTGAAAACGGTTATCATGCCTTTTCCCCCTCGGAAAGCGAGGCAAGATACTGTTCTCTGCCGGATTTGTAGAGGTCGCCGCCGAAACAGTCGTTGACTACGACCGCGGGAAAATCCTCCACCTCCAAACGGTGAACCGCCTCCGACTGCAAATCGGGATAGGCTATCACATCACATTTTTTCACGGTGGAAGCGAGCAGTGCCGCCGCGCCGCCTATCGCCGCAAAATAAACGCCGTGATGCTCTTTGATTGCCGCCAAAACAGGCTGCGAGCGGGAGCCTTTGCCTATCATTCCGCGCAGACCCACCTTTTCGATGAGGGTGGGGGCGTAAGCGTCCATGCGGTAGCTGGTGGTGGGGCCTGCCGAACCTATCGGCTGACCGGGCTTTGCGGGCGAGGGCCCGACATAGTAGATTATCTGATTTTGCAGGTCGCAGGGGAGAGGCTTTCCGCTCTCTAAAAGCTCTACAAGGCGCTTATGCGCCGCATCGCGAGCAGTGTATATCACGCCTGTTATGAGAACCTCGTCTCCCGCGTGAAGCGACAGCGCCTGCTGTTCGGTGAAGGGGGTGGTTATTCTCTTTTTCATTGATTTCCCCTCCTTTTCAAAGAACTGCCGTCATGTGTCTGGTGACATGGCAGTTTATATTCACGGCGCAGGGAAGCTGGGCTATATGGGTTGCCCCCGCCTCGATATGAACGGCGAGTGCGGTGGTTTTTCCGCCAAAGCCCTGCGGACCTATTCCGAGAGCGTTTATGCTCTGCAAAAGCTCCGACTCGAGCTTTGCGTAGCGCTCATCGGGATTGGGTGTTCCCACATCGCGCAGCAGCGCTTTCTTCGCCAACAGCGCGACACGGTCGAAATTTCCGCCTATTCCTACACCGACAACGATGGGAGGACAGGGATTGGGGCCTGCCTTTTCCACCGCTTCCAGCACGAAGGACTTTATTCCCTCAACCCCGTCGGAAGGCTTGAGCATGGCAAGCCGACTCATGTTTTCACTTCCGGCGCCCTTGGGGGCAACGGTTATCGTGAGGGAATCTCCCTCAACCACATCGTAGTTTATCACAGCGGGGGTGTTGTCACCGCTGTTTTTGCGCTCGAGCGGGTCGGTTACTACCGATTTTCGCAGATAGCCCTCGGTGTATCCGAGCCGAACTCCCTCGTTTATCGCATCGGTGAGCGAGCCGCCCTCTATCACAACCCCCTGCCCGAGCGAAACAAAAACGCAAGCCATGCCCGTATCCTGGCAGATAGGCATATCCAGCCGCTCGGCACGCAGATAGTTTTCTTCTATATCGCGCAAAACGCCTTGAGCGGTATTCCACGGCTCGGCGGCGCGGGCGCTTTCTATCGCGGCTCTAACATCTTTCGGCAGAATTTTGTTAGCCTCGATGCAAAGCCGTCTGACAGTTTCGGTTATCTGTGAAACGCTGATTTTTTTCAAAACATTCACCCTCTCGGAAAATAATTATACTATTTTTGCCGCCCGCGTTCAATAGCGGGAAACAGCCGTTTTCACGGCAGATGAAAGGTAAATCGGCAAGCGGGGCGTAGGATTTGTTTTGAAAAAGAAAAGGCAGACGGTTTTTCTGTTCCGCCTGCCTGTTTTTATTCCGAAAGGAGCCTCATTTCCGCGGCAAGCTCTTTGATAGAGCCTACCGTTTCTTCCAGCTTTTCGGTTTCGGTGTTGTTTTCCTCGATGGCGGCTGTCACCAGACGCATCGCGTCGCAGTTTCCGCCGATATTGTTGCTGACATCAACCAGCTTTGCGGAAACTTCCTTTCCGTTTTGGGCAACTCCGCCGATAATCTTGTTCATCTCGATGACATTCTGCGATATTTCCGAGTTGGAATCGCTGATATATTCGGCAGAGCGCTTTACCTGCTCCATGCTTTCCATTCCCTCGCGGGTGAGAAGGGCGTTTTTGTCCATGGCGGCTACTGTTGCGGCGATATTTCCGGTTACTCCCTCGATTATCTCGTCTATCTCTGTGGTAGCCTTGTTGGTCTGCTCGGAAAGACGTTTTATCTCATGTGCCACCACGGCGAAGCTCTTGCCCGCGGCACCGGCGCGTGATGCCTCTACCGCCGCGTTTATCGAGAGAATGTTGGTCTGCTGAGAGATGTCGGTTATCACCTTGGCGATGCTGATGATTCGCTCCGACTGCTCGGAGAGCTTTGCGATTATCTTGCGGCTTTCGTCGGTTCCGCGGTGAATTCCTTCCATGCTGTCAACGGCGCGGAGCATTATGGTGTTGTTTTCATCGGTTATCTGCTTTGCCCGAGAGGTAAGTCCGGTTATCTTTCCGCTCATTTTGGAAAGTGAGATAAAGTTTTCGGCGATATGCTCCATATTCTGCTCAACGGCGTTGATATAGGCGGAATTTTGATTGCTGTCTCGCAGAACGTTTTCCGCCTCGCCCGAGATGCGGTGATTTGCCTTTGCGGTGGCAGAGGATATTCGGCTGAGAGAGTCAACCGCTTCCAAAAGCCTTTTGGAAACATCAAGGGATTTTTCCCGCATAAGTCTCTGCTGCTCCGCGCCCATGAGGTCGCCGAGCATGGCGGCGGTTCGGTGGCAGAGCATGGTGAATATAGCCGAAACGGCAAAGAGCGAAAGGGCGCGGGGAACAATTCCGAAGATGATTACCCTGTCGAGCGTTTCGAGGTTGCGGTCAACGATAAATCCGCTGTAAAATGCGGCAAGCTGTCCTACGGAGGTTGCGATTGCAGTGAGAATCGCGGCAAAGATGTTGAGCTTGCCCGAAAAATAAAGGCTTGCTATCGCGATGGGGTAGACGTAGAACAAAACGGTGTGCCATGAAAGGGTTATCGTGATTATCATGGTGAAAAACACGGCACACAGCACTATTATGTATTTCACAAAGGAATCGCCGCGCTTTGCGGCGTTGACCAATATCGTGGGAATAATGAGCAATACCGCCCCTATGCCGAAAGCGGTGAGCATTGTGTTGAGATTCACGGCGAAGATGCCCGCTATGTCCAGCAGAACCACCGCGGCGAATACGACGACGGTTATACGCATAACCCTTGCGGCGGACAGATTTGCGCTTCTTTCGTTTTCTTTAAGCAGTTCCATAGAATATCTCTCCATTATCTTTATGTATAGACCGTCGGCGGCGCTGTAAAACCTGCCGATGTTTATACTATATTTAATGATACAGCTTTGGAAATTTATTTGCAACAGCTGTTTTGCTAAAAAATAAAACAAAATTTGTCCGGCTTTGTCTCCCGCGGCTCAACAATTTTCGAAAAATGTATTTATACATCAAAATGAGTATATATTCATAAATCCGCCGAACTTTGCAGCTCGGCGGATTCAGAATCAGTGATTGCAGCCCGAAAAACAGCCGCAGCTCTGACCGAAGGGCTCAACAGGCAGTTCGCAGCAGCGGCGAATCGGTTCTTTTTGCCCGCCGCAGTCGCAACAGCAGCATTTACAGCAGTGATTGTCGTGATTTTTGTCGGCGCAGGGCGGTTTGCCGCTGTATTGGTCAAAGCAGCCGCAGTTGCACCATGCGGATTTGCAACAGATGCTGTTCATATATACACTCCCAATCTGACAAAGAGTAATGGGTCGCTTTGTTTTGCCTGACCTACTATATAGTATGCAAACTGCCCAAAAAGGTTCTTTTGGCATATAAAAGCTGACCAAATAAGAGCGGTTATGTGCAAATTGAATAAAAGGTGAATAAATTTGCAAAAAGTGCTTGATTTTCTTAAAATGCCGAGTATAATAATGCACATAGACGGAAAACAAAATTCAGTTTATAAATGTTTGGAGGAAAAGACCATGAAAAAAATCGCATCTGTAATTCTCGCGGCGGCAATGCTTCTCTCTGTCACCGCCTGCGGCAGCAAGCCCGCGGCATCTTCCGCAGCTCCTGCCGAATCCGCTTCCGCTGCCGCACCCGCAGAAAACGCTATCAAGGGCGTTGATGACCTCGTCGGCAAGAAGATAGGCGTTCAGCTCGGAACCACCGGCGACATCTACGCTTCCGATATTGAAAACGCTACCATTGAGCAGTACAACAAGGGCTTTGAGGCTGTTCAGTCTCTTGCACAGGGCAAGCTCGACGCTGTTATCATCGACGACCAGGTTGCCAAGACCCTCGCCGCCGCTAATGACGCCGTTATGGTGCTTGACGAGCCGTTCACCGTTGAGGAATACGCTATCTGCGTTTCAAAGGAGAACACCGAGCTGCTTGAGAATATGAACAAGGCTATCGCCGAGCTTAAAGCAGACGGCACTCTTCAGGCTATCCTCGATAAGTACATCGGTCAGGTAGAGGGCGCAAAGGGCTATGTTCCCGCAGAGGGCGCAAGCTACCCCAACGGCACTCTCGTTATGGCTACCAATGCCGAGTTCCCTCCCTATGAGTATCACGAGGGCGACGCTATCATCGGTGTTGATGCCGAGTTCGCCGCTGCTATCTGCAACAAGATGGGCTATGAGCTGAAGATTGAGGATATGTCTTTCGATTCCATCATCGCGGCTGTTCAGAGCGGCAAGGCTGATTTCGGCGCAGCAGGCATGACCGTTACCGAGGACAGACTCAAGACCATCAACTTCACCGACAGCTACTGCACCGCTTCTCAGGTTATTATCGTTAAAAAGTAATCTCGACAAAAAACGGTAAATTATGCGTTAAAGGGGTTCTTTTCAGAACCCCTTTTGTGTTACAATAGGCAATATACCGAAAATAGAAAGCAGAAGGTGGGAAACGCTTTGACTTTTTCCGAAAGATTTTATCTCAACTTTATCAAAGATGACCGTTGGAAATACCTCACCGACGGACTGAAAAACACCGTGGTTATAGCGCTCTTTGCCGTAATGCTGGGTGTTGCGATAGGCTTTTTGATAGCCATGATACGCACAACCCATGACAAAACCGGCAAGCTCAAGGTGCTTAACTTTTTCGCCAAGACCTACCTCACCGTTATCCGCGGAACACCGGCTCTGATACAGCTTTTGCTGATATATTATGTTGTGTTTGCGTCGGTAGATGTCAGCAAGGTGCTGGTTGCCTGCATAGCGTTCGGTCTTAACTCCGGCGCGTATGTCGCAGAGATATTCCGCAGCGGAATAATGAGCATCGACCGCGGACAGACCGAGGCGGGACGCAGTCTCGGACTCAATTACACCACAACCATGTGGCTGATAGTCATGCCGCAGGCGATAAAGAATATTCTGCCCGCGCTCGGCAACGAATTTATCGTGCTGTTAAAGGAAACTTCCATTTCGGGCTATATAGCGATACAGGATCTCACCAAGGGCGGCGACATTATCCGCAGCAGAACCTACGAGGCGCTTTTGCCGCTGATTGCCGTTGCGATAATCTACCTCATCATGGTAGTGGGACTGGAAAAGCTGGTCGGAATTTTGGAGAGGAGGCTCGCCAAGAGTGATTACCGTTAAGGAACTGAACAAATCTTTTGGGCAGAAGCACGTTTTAAAGGGAATAAACGAGCATATCGAAAAAGGGGAAAAGGTTGTAATAGTCGGACCCTCCGGCTCGGGCAAAAGCACATTTCTGCGCTGCCTCAACCTGCTGGAAACACCCACCTCGGGCGAAATATGGTTTGAGGGGCAGAATATAACCGACCCCAAGTGCGATGTTGATATGCTGCGCCGCAGCATGGGAATGGTTTTTCAGCATTTTAATCTGTTTCCGCATTTGAGCATTGAGAAAAACATCACCCTTGCCCCTGTTAAGCTCAAGCTGCAAACAGAAGCCGAGGCGCATGAAACCGCCATGCAGCTTTTGGAAAGAGTAGGACTTTCCGACAAGGCGACCGCCTACCCCGCGCAGCTCTCGGGAGGACAGAAGCAGAGAGTTGCCATTGTGCGCGCACTGGCTATGAAGCCGGACGTTATGCTCTTTGATGAACCTACCTCCGCGCTCGACCCCGAAATGGTGGGCGAGGTATTGCAGGTAATGAAAGAGCTTGCGGAAGACGGCATGACAATGGTGGTGGTCACTCACGAAATGGGCTTTGCCCGCGAGGTGGCAACCCGCGTTCTCTTTATGGACGAGGGAAGGATACTCGAGCAGAACACCCCTCGGGAGTTTTTCGCCAATCCGCAAAACCCGAGATTGCAGGATTTTCTCTCCAAGGTGCTTTGATTTTTAAATTTGGCGGGCTGTGTTTTATCGGAAACACAGTCCGTTTGGATTTTGCGGCAGATTTACCGTGCAACAGGTCTTATCGAGCCGCAGGCTATCTTTTTTCCTGCATTGCCCGCCGGCTGGGTGGAAAAATCGTCCGCGTCGGAATGGATTATCACCGTTCTGCCGAGAATTTCGCTCACGGTAAATCGGTCGGTCAAAAACGCGGAAAAGGCGTGCCCCATATTCCCGAAAAGGGGCGGCAAATCCCCCGCGTGAGCGGGGTGGGGGCAGCTGTCGGGGTCGTAGTGGGTGAGTGCGTCGGCAAAGGGGTCATCGGCTGTTCCGGTGCAGCTTTCGCCGCTGTGGATATGAAAGCCGAAGATTTTGCCGCCGCATTTTTCTGCGGAATAGGGCAGACCGAAAATCTCAGCCCAAACCAAAACTCCCTCGGCGGTTTGATAAAACCAAACAGTTCCGTTTATGTCGGGATAGCTTTCGCTCCCCGATATTACGGCGGCGGCATCGGGCATAACGGGCGTTGGGGAAAAATCGGGCAACTGCATTGATATTACCTCCTGAAAAATCATACTAAAGCCATGCTATTCAGCCGAGGATAAAATGTTGCGGGCGAAAAATCCACCTGTTTCAAAAATAAATCGAGAAATTTTGATTTTTTTGAAAAACGGGGTTGACTTTCGGCAAAAGGTGTGATATATTTAATAACGCTGTCAGCCACGGAATATGCGCTGGTGTAGCTCAGTTGGTAGAGCAGCTGATTTGTAATCAGCAGGTCGGGGGT
>CAZNJJ010000025.1:0-9243 GCA_964573335.1 uncultured Oscillospiraceae bacterium
GGTCCCGCTATAAGCTGAGGGAACAGCACCACAAAGGCACCGAAATCTATTATATTGTGTTCCGCTTTAACATCTCCGCGATAAACGTCTATCGTGTAGGACATGGTCTGGAAGGTGTAGAAGCTGATTCCCAGCGGGAGTGTGAGATTCAAAAGCGGTACCGACGCGCCGGTGAGCGAATTGAAATTCGATATGAAAAAGTCGGTATATTTAAAGAATCCCAGCATACCGAGGTTGAACACCACCGAAAACGTGAGCCAAAGTCTCCGTTTCAGCCTGCTGCCGCCGCTTGATTCTATTCCGTTGGAAGCGCAGTAGTCAACGACTATGGAGGCTAACATTATCGGAAAATATCTGACCTCTCCCCACGAATAGAAGACAAGGCTCAAAATAAGCAAAACGAGATTTTTAAACCGCTTTGGCGTGAGATAATAAACTCCAAACGCTATCGGCATGAAATAGAAGAGAAACAAAACGCTGGAAAATACCATGACTTTCCTCCAAAAGCTTTAATAAGACTCAAATACAGCCCACGCAGAAAACGCTGCGAGGGCTGCAAGTCGCCACGATTATAGCGCCAACATATAATCTATCAGAAAAAACGCTTCGCGGCAAGTCTGTTTAGATAATATAAAGGAATCAGGCGTTGAACATACTGTCAATGACCTGCTTGGTCATCTGAACATCTTCCTCAAAGTTGGGGGTCTGCTCGTCCATATCGGCAAACTGACCTACAACGATGCAGAAAACGTAGTTGCCCTTGACATAAGCCTCACCCGCCATTGCGCGGTCGTAAGAGCCGTTTACGGGATAATACTGATACTGGGTGACAAGATCTGCGATGCGCTTTTCGACAGCCTGTGTAACAGCCTCAACCTTTCCTTCCTTTGCCTTGATGACAAAGAAAGCGTCGGAGTTGGTCATCGACATCGACATACTGCCGGCAAATTCCTCATAGGCGGAGGAATCAAGCTCCATGAAATCGGCAAGGAACTGCTCCTCAATGGGGGTGGACATTGCAACAGCGCCGTATCCCTCGCCGTATTTCTCGGCGAATTTGGCATCAACCGCAGTGAAAACGTCTTCTATGGTCTTGCCTTCGATAAGCGTTCCGGAAGCGGGCTTCTTGCTGCCGCAGGCGGCAAAGGAAGCTATCATCACAACTGCCAAAACAAAAGTCAAAATCTTTTTCATTCTTATACCTCTACTTTAAAATTATTCGGCGATTTGTTTTTCGCATAAGATAAGTGACATCAAATCCCGATATTATTGCATCGAAAATAACTTTTTTAAAATATTTTTCTGAAAATCGGAATTTCTGTGACCGTCAACTGCTGTTCCTTGAGAATATTCTTTTCAAAACGAGCGGTTTTATGCCAAAAACAAATCATCACACAAAAAAGCGGGAAAGCTGACGCCTTCCCGCCCTTTGATATGCAGTTTAAAGAACTTATTCAGCGGTCTCTTCCGCGGGAGCCTCGTCCTCGAGAAGCGCCTTCATAGAAAGGCTGATTCTCTTGCGCTCAAAGTCAAGCTCGGTGATTTTAGCGTCAACCTCCTGACCGATGGAAAGAACATCGGCGGGCTTGCCTACGCGCTCACGGGAAATCTGGCTGATGTGGATAAGACCGTCGATTCCGGGAATGATTTCGGCAAATGCACCGAAAGCGGTGAGGGAAACGATCTTGACCTTAACAGCCTGACCAACGGTGTAATTCTTCTCGAGAATTACCCAGGGATTGTCCTCGTCCTTCTTGTAGCCGAGAGAAATCTTCTTCTTCTCGGTGTCAATATCCTTAACGAATACCTCGATTTCATCGCCGACCTTAACTACCTGAGAAGGATGCTTGATCTTGCCCCAGGAAAGCTCGGAAATGTGAACCATGCCGTCAACTCCGCCGAGATCTACAAATGCGCCGTAATCGGTGAGCGACTTAACAACGCCGCTGTATCTCTTGCCGACCTCAACCTCGGTCCAGAACTTCTCCTCGGCAGCCTTTCTCTGCTCACGCAGAACGGCACGGATAGAGCCTACTGCGCGGCGACGCTGACGATTTACCTCAAGAATCTTAAACTTAACGGGCTTTCTCAGCAGAGACTCAAGCTCCTCACCGCGGGACATGGTAGCCTGCGAAGCGGGAATAAATACCTTAACGCCGTTGGTAAGAGCAAGAACGCCGCCCTTGATGACCTCGGTTACGATGCCGTCGAGAACCTCTTCGGACTCAACTGCGCCCATGACCTTCTCGAATCCGGCCTGCGCGTCAAGACGCTTCTTGGAAAGCATAACAGTGCCTTCGACATCGTTGACACGTACAACCAAGAGTTCGAGCTTGTCCCCCTTACTAACAATATCCTCGGGCTTTGCGGTGGGGTCGTCGGTCAGCTCGTTGAGCGGAACGTATCCGGCGTGCTTGGTTCCAATATCAACAGAGATCATATTAGGCTGTATTCCGGTAACAACGCCTGTCACCTTCTCGCCGTTATATGTACTCTTGCAGTACTGTTCAAGCATTTCTCCAAAGTCAAGCTCTTCCTGATTCTGATTTTCCAAAATCTCACTCATGGTTTCGTGTACCTCCTTAATTATGCCGACGGGCGTTGATGCACCCGCTGTGATACCTATTCGGCTGACACCCGCAAAATCCTCGGGAGCAAGCTCATTTGCCGTTTCCACCTGAACCGTTTTGCAAAAGTCTCTGCAAATATCGGCCAGCTTCGCGGTGTTTGAGCTGTGTTTTCCGCCGATAACTATCATAACGTCGGATCTCGCCGCCAGCTTGGCCGCCTCCTGCTGACGCAGAGCGGTAGCATTACATATTGTATCAAATATTTTTGCGTTTGTATACACTTTTTTTGCGATTTGAACGCATTTTTCCCACTCATTTTTTTGGAAAGTGGTCTGTGCGACAAAAACTTTCTCACTTTTTGATGTAAATTGCTGTAAATCCATGGCGGAAAGCTCATTCGCATCGGCGGCGACTATCACCTTTCCCCTACAATGACCGACTATTCCCATTACCTCGGGGTGGTTTTTATCGCCTATCACCACAAGCAGTCCGTCTTGAGAAACAGAAGAGGCAATCCGATGTATCTTGGCGACAAAGGGGCAGGTGGCATCGGTGTATTCCATTCCCGCATTTTCAAGCTCGGAATAAATCTCGGGCGAAACGCCGTGAGAGCGTATCACAACCCTGCGGTTATCGGTATTCTCATTAGGGGCGGCTATCACACGGGCACCTCTCGCCGTGAGATCCGCCACAAACTGGTCGTTGTGAATGAGCGGTCCCAATGTGCAGACTTTTTCGCCGCTTTCCAGCAGCTTTTCCACCATATCGGCGGCGCGGGAAACGCCAAAGCAAAAGCCGGCGGTTTCGGCAAGGGTTATCTCAGCCTTCATCGGATTTTCCCTCCGCTCCCATCATACGCAGTATCTCTCCCCAAACCAGCTTGGTCGCCTTTTTGAGAGCGCGGGGAGAATCATCGTCAAGTCCCAGCTGCTCATAGGGAATAATATCTCCGTAGGTCACAGTCACCTTTGTTCTGAAGCCGATAGGCCGCTGATAACGAACGGCGCAGGGCAGAATATCCGCCTTTGTCATCTTGGCGATAAGCGCCATACCGGATTTCGGTCTGCCCGGCTCACCCTCGGGGTAGCGTGTTCCCTCGGGGAAGATGCCCAGCACATATCCCTCGCGAATAAGCTCGGCACAGCGGTCTATCGCCGACATATCGGCGCTGCCGCGTTCAACGGGAACAATTCCCAGCCAACGGAAAAGCCAGCCCAGTCCTTTGATATGTGTAAGCTCCGCTTTAGCCATATATCTTATCCATTTCGGATTTTTAAAGGCTATCATTAGCGGGTCGAGATAAGATGTATGATTGCAGGCGGTTATATAGCCGTTTTCCCTTTGTGGGATTTTTTCGGCGTTTACATATTCTATATCGAATATTATCCAAAAGAGAAAATTCACCACCGAACGCGCCAAACAGAAAAACCAATACATTAGAGCTTCTCCTTTACGATGTTGAGCATCTTTTCAACAGTCTGCTCAAAGTCATATTCGGTGTTGTCTATCAAAATGGCGTCGTCAGCCTGCTTGAGCGGCGCCGCCGCGCGGTGAGAATCGTTATAGTCGCGCTGTTTTGTCTCGGCTAGCAGGGTGTCAAAATCCATCTTCTGCCCCTTTTGCTCAAATTCGAGCAGTCGGCGGCGGGTTCTCACCTCGGGGGAAGCGGTGAGGAAAAACTTTATCTCAGCATCGGGCAAAACCACTGTGGCGATGTCACGCCCGTCCATCACAACGCTGTTTTCTCTCGCTATCGAGCGCTGCAATTCCAACAGAAAGGCTCTCACCTCGGGGATTGCGGAAACATTTGATGCCGCCATCGACATTTCGGGCAGTCTGATTTCGGCGGAAACATCTTTTCCGTTTAACAATATCCGCTGAACACCCTCAACATATTTCAGCTCCACCTTTATCTCGGGCAAAAGCGATATTACCGCCGACGCATTGTCGGTGGCGACGCCTTTTGTGTGGGCGCAGTAGCCTATCGAACGGTAGAGCGCCCCTGTATCAACATATAAAAATCCCAATTCCTTTGCGAGACGGCGTGCAACGGTGCTTTTTCCCGCGGCGGCGGGGCCGTCTATCGCAATGGCGATATTCTTTCTATCCACGAAAGCTCACTCCTTTGAAAAAATGCTTTCTGCCGCCGAAATTCCGGCGAGACAGCCTGTGGAAAAGGCTATCTGCAAATTGAATCCGCCTGTGACGGCATCAAGGTCAAGCAGCTCGCCTGCAAAGTATAATCCCTTTACAATCTTGGATTCCATCGTTTTCGGACTCACCTCGCCGACCTTTACTCCGCCGCGGGTCACAACTGCCTCCTCTATCGGGCGCAGCGACTGCGGCTTTATTTTAAGCGCCTTCAGCGTTTCGCAGAGCTTTTGGCGTTCTTCTCGGGTTATCGAATTTACCTGCCTGTCCCCCGATATGCCGGTCTGTGCCACCACTATCGGAACAAGATTTCTCGGCAGCAGCTTATCGAGCGAATTTTTAAAGGCACGGTTTTTCATCTCGGAAAAATCACGCAGCAGCCTGCTGTCAAGCTGCTCAAAATCCAGTCCGGGCTTTAAATCTATCGACATGGTGTAATCGGCGGGACTGCCCTCTATCTCGCTTGACGCGGTCAGCACCAACGGACCCGATACCCCGAAATGGGTGAACATCAGCTCTCCCACATCGGAGGTGACGCTCTTTTTCCCCTTGGAAACGGTGAGGGTGACGTTTTTGAGGGTGAGCCCCATTAAATCGGATACCCACCTGTCCTTTGTGATTATCGCCGTCAGCGAGGGGGAAAGCGGCGTTACACTGTGTCCCAGAGCTTTTGCCAGCGCATAGCCGTCTCCCGTCGAACCGGTGGCCGGATAGCTCATTCCGCCTGTGGCAAGCAGCACCGAGCGGGCGGTATAGCTTTTTCCCTCGGCGGTTGTCACGGTGAATACACCGTCTTGGTTTTTCAGCGCGGTAACGCGATTCTGCTTTAGTGCAACGTTATTCGCCTTTACATATCTGTGAAGCGCGTCAACTATATCCACCGACTTATCCGATTGCGGAAAAACTCTGTTTCCCCTCTCGGTTTTGAGCGGAACACCCTGTTCCTCAAAAAAATCCATTACATCCTGCGGAGAAAAAGCGTCAAAGGCGCTGTACAGGAATTTCGGATTGCGTTTTACCGCGCTCATCAGCCTGTCTCTGTCGCAGTTGTTGGTTACGTTGCAGCGACCCTTTCCGGTTATCATTATCTTTCTGCCGGGGCGGTTGTTTTTATCAAGCAGCAAAACGCGGATACCCATTTCCGCCGCTTTGCCCGCCGCCATCAAGCCTGCCGCTCCCGCGCCGACAACTATGAGGTCGTAGTCTAAATTATCAGTCATTGTCATCTGCCTTGGTATAAACCTCGTATCTTTCCCATATTCTTTCAAGCTCTGCGTAGGCACGGCTTGTCTCGTCATGCCGCTTGATGCCGACAGCGACTATCAGCGCGTTTATCAGCGAGAGCGGCGCTACCAGCGAATCTACAAAGGAAGCCATCTCGCTCCTTGCGTAAAGATGAATATCCGCCAGTTCCGCGATGGGCGAAAGGCTGGAATCGGTGAGCGCTATCGTGGTGGCCTGCCGCTCCTTGGCAAACTTCATAGCGGCGAGGGTGCGGTTGCTGTATCTCGGAAAGCTCATTCCGAAGAAAACATCTCCCTTTCCGAGATTCAAAAGCTGTTCAAACACATCGGAGGTGGAAGCGGAAGTCACAAGACGAACATTGTCGAAAACATGGTTAAAATAGAAAGCCAAAAAACTCGCCAGCGAAGATGACGAGCGTATTCCCAAAATGTATATCGTTTTTGCCGAGAGCAGAGCGTCGATTGCGGCGGAAAACTCGGTTCTCGAAACCTCCTCGATGGTGCGGCGAATCTTGTCAATATCCATATTGAGAACACGGTCGAGCAAGTCGCCGTCGCCCAGCTGGTCTCCGGTCATCTCCATTCGCTGAACGGTAGTCAGTCTGTTGCGAATAAGCTCCTGCAGCGAGCGCTGAAGCTGCGGATAGCCCTCATAGCCCAGCTCCGCGGCAAAACGCACAACAGTCGATTCGCTCACGCCTACTGCCTGTCCCAGCTTTGCGGCGGTCATAAAAGCCGCCTTGTCATAATGCTCCACTATATATCTTGCTATCTGCTTCTGCCCTTTTGAGAGCTTTGGCATCATATTTGTGATAATTCCTATCAAATCTCTGTGCATCAAATCAAACCTCCCGCATTTTTACCCACATATTTTATACCCATAACTGCAAAAATGCAAGCAAATGAATCTAAAAACTGCATAACTTGCATCAAAAATTTCGATTCATTCGGCGGAGAGCGGTAAATTTTGCTCGTTCAGCCATCAGTTTTTTCAAGCGAAGCAACTCTCACCCTGCGAAAGCTGTTTTTTCCGTCAAAAACCGCCCAATTCCCGTTGGATTTTGCGGCGCAGTCTATCACCGTAGCGTTTTTCGCGATAAGCGGCAGCAGCTTATCGTCATCGGCAGGCTCCGTCAGAAAAACGAGCGAAAAATCTTTTTCCCCCGCCGCTTTATTCAAATCAAATACCGCTATCCCCATTTCGCGCAAAAGCCGAGTCAATTCCACGGCTGTTTTCCCCTCCCCCGCAATCAGAACCTTTTCTTCTTTGAGCGGAATATCCGATTCTATCCGCGCTATCTCCAAAAGCTGACGCGCAACGCCGATTTTGAGCATGAAAACGCCCCCTAAAATGAATTTTCTTCATTCTATGGGGGCGAAACACGATTTGTTACTGTTCGGCTTTTTCGGGCAGAGCAGCCATATATTCATCGTACCTTTGCAGTATCATATTCTCCATTTCAAGGCGTGCATCACCGGTTATCGGGTGGCATATATCGCGAAATCTTCCGGAATCGTCTCGGCGGCTGGGCATCGCCACAAAGAGCCGTTGAGGACCGTCTATCACCTTTATGTCGTGAACGGCGAAATCGTTATCCAGCGTCAGCGACACCAAAGCGCGCAATCTGCCCTCATCGTAAATTCTTCTTATTCGTATATCGGTTATCTTCATTTTCTGTCCCTCCGTTAAGTGTTGTTATCATTATCCGTCAAATGGAAAAAATTTATTCACTTAACCGCCGCGATATGATATAATGTAATGTAATTTTCATCTGTTTATTTTGCAAAACAAAAACCAAAACTCATTATATAAACAAACAGAATTTCGGGAGGTGGCGGCTATGCCCGCTATTACAGAACAGCAGCTTTCCGGCTTTAAAAAGCTGCATTTTGTCGGAGTAGGCGGTTCGGGAATGTTTCCGCTGGTTCAGATACTTCTTTCACAGGGACATGAGATTTCGGGTTCCGATAACAACCCCGGCGACACGATAGAGCAGGAGCGTGCAATGGGAGTAAAGGTGACGATAGGTCACTCCGCCGAGAATTTGGGCGACGCTCAGGCTGTGGTATATTCCGCGGCGATAATGCAGGATAACGTGGAGCTGGTTGAAGCGAGAAAACGCAATATTCCCCTCATTGAGCGCAGTGAAATGCTCGGTCTGCTCACCCGCCGCTATAATAACTGCGTCTGTGTGGCGGGAACGCACGGCAAAACCACCACCACTTCCATGCTGACTCACCTCATGCTCTCGGCCGGACTTGACCCCTCGGCTGTCATCGGCGGCAAGCTCAACGCCATCGGCGGCAGCGGCAGAGCGGGAAAAAGCGATTCCATGGCGGTTGAGGCGTGTGAGTTTTCAGACACGTTTTTGCATCTCTCCCCCGATATTTCGCTTATTCTTAATATCGACGAGGATCATCTAGATTATTTCAAAACGCTTGAAAACATCATTCGCTCTTTTCACAAATTCGGCGAGCTGACCTCGCGGACCGTGATTTATAACGGTGACGACCGAAACAGCAAAAAGGCGGTAGAGGGGCTGAACAAAAAGCTCATCACCTTCGGCAGGGACAAAAACAGCGACTATTACCCCGATAATATCGTTTGGAAAAGCGGCACCCACTGCGAATTTGACCTTGTTTTCCACGGCGAAAAGCTCACTTCCCTCACGATGAATGTTCCCGGTGAACACAACATTCTCAACGCCGTTGCCGCCTGCGCCGCCGCGATTGAAGCGGGAGCCGCGCCGGAAAAGCTGAATGACGGATTGACCGCTTTCACCGGAGTTCACCGCCGTTTTGAGATCCTCGGCAAGGTAAACGGCATCACGATAGCCGATGACTACGCTCACCACCCCGCCGAGATAGCGGTGACTCTGAAAACCGCGAAAAAGCTCGGCTTTAAAAAGGTTTGGGCGGTATTCCAGCCCTTCACCTTTTCGAGAACGGCGATTCTGCTCGATGAATTTGCCGCCGCTCTCCCCATTGCCGACAGGGTTGTAATGTCCGCGATAATGGGCGGTCGTGAGATAAACAGCTACGACATTTCCACCGCCGACCTTGCCGCAAAAATCCCCGACAGCGTCTGGTTTGAGACTTTCGGTGAGATAGCCGACTATATTCTTAAAAACGCCGAGGAGGGCGACCTTGTGATAACGCTCGGCTGCGGCGACGTCTACAAATGCGCCAAACTGATGCTAGGTCAGGAGCTGCCGAAGTGAGATTATGTTACTTTTCTTCAGAAAAGTAACCAAAAGATTTTTAGGTCGGAGTTATCA
>CAZNJJ010000025.1:9343-12595 GCA_964573335.1 uncultured Oscillospiraceae bacterium
GGGAAGACAATCGCTCAAAACAGCTTTTCGGCTTTTGCGACAAGCTGTCTGCCAAAAAGAAAAAATCCCACCTTTCCGAACGCTTTTGCGCTCTGTCGGGTGGGATTTTGCTTTATCATCATTTTTTGTCTTTCCCAAATAAACCGTTTACCACAACGGCGAATCCTACTATTGCACAGATTAAGCCGACAAAATTGTTGAGCGAGCAGGCTATTCCCAAAAGAATTATCGCTATCCCCAAAAGCTGAATTTTTATTTCCTTCATAAAATCACCCCTTTCTTTAAAATTATATCACTTGAACCGCCATTTACAATAAAACCGTCACTTACAGCCGCGGCAGACCATATATTGTATAAAAGCGGCATCAAACCGCGCAAGCCTTGCATTTAACGCTGTTTTATGTGATAATAAGTTATCAAAAAAATGCGGGAGGTGGCAGATTCAAAAAACGCCGTTATCTTTATGAAAAGGGAGTGATATTCTTTAGAGACTTGTTGTGAAAAGCGCCAGCGCCGCGCCCGTCGCGCGGACGACGAGGAGAAAGGTTATCGAAGTTTTCGGCGGATGCCTTTCCGTTCCCCCTCCGGAATGTTAAGCTGTCGGCAAATACACAGGGCAACCTGTGGGACAAATTCGGCAGGCAGGAGATTTTCAATTTACATATTATCTTATATTTGAATATACAGGAGATTTTTTATGTGTGGAATTATCGGATATTCAGGTCATCGCAATGCCTGTGATGTGCTTATCGAGGGATTGAGCCGCCTTGAATACCGCGGCTACGATTCCGCTGGTATTTTGGTGAGCGAAAACGGCTCTTTCACCACCGTAAAGCGTGAGGGCAGGCTGGATAATCTCAAGGCGGCGCTCAAAAGCTATTCTCTGAGCGGAAAATGCGGCATGGGTCACACCCGCTGGGCAACCCACGGCGGCCCCACCGATGAAAACGCCCACCCCCACGGAACCGACCGTGTCATGCTGGTGCATAACGGCATCATAGAAAACTATCTTGAGATAAAGGAGATACTGGTGGAGAAAGGATATAAATTCTCCTCCCAGACCGACACAGAGATAGCCGCCTGCTATCTCGACTGCTGCTATGACGGCGACCCCATTGCGGCGATAAACAAGATGCTCGACAAAATCGAGGGCGCATACGCCATGGTTATCATGTTCGCCGACAAGCCCGACACAATTTACGCCATAAGAAAAGACGGTCCGCTGTTGGCGGCGTTGGGCGACGGAGAAAACTTCCTCGTTTCCGATTTGACGGCTGTTATCGGCTACACAAACCGCTATTTTGTTCTCAACGAGGGCGAGATAGCGATAGTCACCCCCGATGCGATAAAGGTGATTGACAGGAGCGGCGCTCCCATAGTCAAAACCGTATCCACTGTTGACTGGGATATAGCCCAGGCGCAGAAAGAGGGCTACGACCACTTTATGCTCAAGGAGATACATGAGCAACCGGAATCGCTGATGAGAACCGTTTCCCCGAGAGTGAAAAACGGTATGCCCGATTTTTCATACGACGGTATTCCCGAGGAATTTTTCAGCCGTTTTAATGATATAACGATAGTCGCCTGCGGAACTGCCATGCACGCCGGTCTTATCGGACGGGACATGATAGAAAAGCTGGCGAGAATACCTGTCAGAGTTGAATTGGCGAGCGAATTTCGCTATCGTGACCCCATTCTCACCGAGAAAACGCTGGTCATTATCATTTCGCAGAGCGGCGAAACCGCCGACACCCTTGCGGCGCTGAGACTTGCCGGACAGCGTGGCATAGCCACCCTCGCCATTGTTAATGTAGCCGGTTCCTCGATAGCGAGAGAAGCCGACTATGTTATCTACACCCACGCGGGTCCCGAAATATCGGTAGCCAGCACCAAGGCTTATTCGGTGCAAATATCGGTGCTTTATCTGCTGGCTTTTGCCTTTGCGAATGCCGCGAAAAGGCTTTCCGACGAGGAAACCGCTTCCCTCACCTCCCGCCTGCTGACGATAGGCGACGATGTTCAGGCGGTATTCTCCCGACAGGAGCTTATCGAAAAGATAACAGAGCAGTTTGTGAATATAAACGACCTTTTCTTCCTCGGCAGAGGACTTGACTACGCCCTCGCCTGCGAAGGCTCGTTAAAGCTCAAAGAAATATCCTATATTCACTGTGAAGCCTGTGCCGCCGGTGAACTGAAGCACGGATCTATCTCGCTCATCACCGAGGGAATACCTGTTATCGCCCTCTGCACCCAGAATCACCTCACCCCCAAGATGCTCTCCAACATCAAGGAGGTAAAGGCGCGCGGCGCGGTGGTTACGCTGATAGCAAAGCGCGGAGAGAGCGTTTCAAACGATGTCGCAGACAATCTCATTCTGCTTGAGGATATTGAAAACGACTTTATGCCCTTTATCGCTGTCACCGCCCTGCAGCTCACGGCATATTACACCGCCAAGGCGCGCGGCTGTGACATAGATAAGCCGAGAAATCTCGCAAAGTCCGTCACGGTTGAATAACGGCTCATAAAAACAGAAACGACCACATCGTCGGAGCAATCCGAAACGATGCGGTCGTTTTTTGCGTTTTAGGCGAGCTTTAAAGCACTACGCCGTCTTTGAATATGGAAATCTCTCTGAAATCGTTCTGCTCGGTCTTGGTCTTTTTGCCGCTTGCGATTTCAATAACAAAGTCGAAGAGACGCTTTCCCGCGTCATCAAGCGATTCGCCCTCTGCCACAGTTCCGGCGTTAAAGTCCATCCAGTTGCCCTTGCGCTCAAAGAGGCGGGTGTTGGTGGCTATCTTAACGGTGGGAGCGGGAGCGCCGAAAGGAGTTCCGCGACCTGTGGTGAAGAGGATAATGTGCGCGCCGGCAGCGGTGAGAACGGTGGAAGAAACAAGGTCGTTTCCGGGGCCGGAAAGCAGATTCAAGCCCTTGGTGATTACCGCGTCGCCATAGCCGATAACGTCAACAACGGGGGCACTTCCGCCCTTTTGAACGCAGCCGCAGCTCTTATCCTCGAGGGTGGTGATGCCGCCCTCCTTGTTGCCGGGGCTGGGATTTTCGTAAACCACCTGATCGTGGGAAACGAAATAGTTCTTAAAGTCCTCAACCATCTTTACCGCCTTGTCAAACACCTTTTCGTTGACACAGCGGTTCATCAGAATAGTCTCGGCACCGAACATTTCGGGAACCTCGGTGAGAACGGTACTGCCGCCCGAGGCTATGAGCATATCCGAGAATCTGCCTACGCAG
>CAZNJJ010000025.1:12605-24222 GCA_964573335.1 uncultured Oscillospiraceae bacterium
AACCGCCGCACTTCATGCCGATAACCAGCTTGTCAACGGATATATCCTGTCTGGAGAATCCGTTTGCATATTCCGCTATCTCGGAGAGCAGCTTTGCGCCCTCGGCGTATTCGTCTTCGCTTTCCTGGCATACAAGGAACTTGACGCGCTTATCGTCCCACTCGCCCAATTCCTTTTTGAAATCCGCCATGGTGTTGTTTTCGCAGCCGAGTCCGAGAACGAGAACACCGCCCGCGTTGGGATGACGAACCAGCGCCGCCAAAAGTTTTCTTGTCTGAGCGTGGTCATCTCCCATCTGACTGCATCCGAAGGGATGCGGGAAGGTATAAAGTCCCTCAACATTTTCCTTTACCAGATGCTGATTATCTCTGACCAGCTTCTGCGCTATCGAATTGACGCAGCCTACGGTCGGGATTATCCAAAGCTCGTTTCTGACGGCGGCTCTGCCGTCTGGACGCATAAATCCCTTAAAGGTGCGGCTTTCGCCGTTGGGCAGCTGATGCTGCTCGGGAGAATAGCTGTAGCTTCCCTCCTCCGAGAGGTTGGTCTTTGCGTTGTGGGTATGAACCCACTCGCCCGCCTTTATATCGGTGGAAGCATGACCGATAACAAGTCCGTATTTTACAATATCCTCTCCGGACTTGATGTCCTTGACGGCGATTTTGTGACCCTGCGGGATATTCTGCGCGAGAACAAGGTCAATATCGGCAATATCCAGCTTTTCGCCCGCGCTGAGCGGACAGAGAGCTACCGCGACATTATCTCTGGGGTGAATATGAATAGATTTCATAAAAAGCTCCGTTTCACCGCTGTAAAGCGGAATTTTTATCTTTTACAGCGCAAAAGGCGGCTTTTTTAAGCCGCCTTGCGTTTTTGTCATGGAATTACAGGCAAGCCTTCATAGCGTCGTAAGCGCCGTTCTTCTCGATAGACTCGAGAGCCTTGACAACCTCAGCCTCAAAGCCGGGCAGCTCGGCGAGAGCGGTTCCCCACATTCTCTCGTTGTGGATAACCGCATGAGCGATAGCGGCGGCATCGTCGTTCTTATGCTCATGGTAGAACTCGAGAGTCCACATATCGTCCTTTATCTCGTAGGTGTCCTCGCCGCGCTTAGCCTTGAGAGAAACATCGGTGAGGGTTTCGCCTCTGTGATAGAAAGCGATATAAGCGGCAAAGGAGAAGGTTATGCAACGGGGCAGCTTGCCGAACTTGTTGTAGTAGCCGAGCAGCGAGGGCATAACTCTTGCCTTCCACTTTGCGGTGGAGTTGAGGGAAATATCAAGCAGTCTGTGGTCGATGAAGGGGTTGGAGAAACGCTCGGAAACAGCGGCGGCGAAATCCATAAGCTCCTGCTCGGGGAGTGTGAGGGTGGGGATTATCTCGTCGTAGATGGTCTTATTCATATAGCCGCGGATAACATCGTCGTGCATACAGTTGCGAACGATGTCCTGTCCCGCGAGATAAGCGCCGAGAACCATAGAGGTGTGAGCGCCGTTGAGTATTCTTACCTTGCGCTGCTTGTAGGGGGTGTGGTCATCAACAACGATGATGGGCAGACCCGCCTTTTCAATGGGAAGCTCGTCCTTGATGGACTGGGGACCCTCGATAACCCAGAATCCGAAAATCTCTCCGGTGTCGATGAGGTTATCCTGATAGCCGTTCTCCTCGCAGATAGCGGCGGCTTCGCTTCTGGGATAGCCGGTAACGATGCGGTCAACAAGGGTGGAGCAGAAGGTGTTCTCTGCCTTTACCCATGCCGCGAACTCGTCGGAAAGACCCCACAGCTTGATATACTCGTTTACGCAGCGCTCAAGCTCCTGACCGTTGTGGTCGATAAGCTCGCAGGAAAGAATGATAAAGCCGGGGAGCTTGTTCATAAAGCGCTCATAGAGGAATCTGGTCATCTTTGCGGGGAAGGACTTGGGAGGATCCTGGTCAAATGCGGAATCAGCCTCGAAAACGATGCCTGCCTCGGTGGTGTTGGAAACGAGGAAGCGCAAATCGGGGTTCTTGGCACAGTCCATAAGAGCCTTAAAGTCATCATAGGGGTTGATGCAGCGGGAAACGCAGGAAATTATCTTCTTGTCGTTTACCTTGGCGCCGTCCTTCTGACCTCTGAGGTAGAGGGTGTAAAGACCGTCCTGCTCGTTTATCATGGGAGCAAGTCCGGGAGCGATAGGCTGAACAAGAACTACCTTACTGTTAAAGCCTGCCTTTTCATTCATCTCGTCGATGAAATAATCAACAAATGCACGCAGAAAGTTGCCCTCGCCGAACTGAAGAACGCGCTCGGGAGCGTCTTTAAGCAGATAGCCGTCATAGCCCTGCTTTTCAAGAGTTTCATAACAAAGCTTGTCAAGTGCCATTTTAAAAATCTCCTTTAAAAGTTATCTTTTTAAAAATCAGACCTCAAATCCGAAGAAACGAACGGTGTTGTTGTAGCAGATGTCCTCAACCAAAGCGCCGAGAGTTTCCATATTGGGCTGAATCTCGCCCTTTTCCACCCAGCTGCCGATGAGGTTGCAGAGTATTCTGCGGAAATACTCGTGGCGGGTGTAGGAAAGGAAGCTGCGGCTGTCGGTGAGCATACCGATGAAGTTGCCGAGAACGCCGAGATTGGCAAGGTCGGTGAGCTGCTTTATCATGCCGGTTCTGTTATCGTTGAACCACCACGCGCTGCCGAGCTGTATCTTGGAGGGGCACTCGCCATCGGTCTGGAAGCAGCCGGCTATTGTGGCTATTACCTCGTTGTCGCTCTCATTGAGGGAATAAAGCACCATCTTGGGAAGATGTCCGTCCTTCTGCATAGCGTCGAGCAGACCGGAAAGAGCGGCAGCACCGCCGGCATCGTTTACAGAGTCAAAACCGGTGTCGGGACCGAGCTTTTCAAACAGCTTAGTGGAGTTGTTTCTCAAGCAGCCGTAGTGTATCTGCATTACCCAGTTATACTCATGATACTTTTCCGATACGGCGAGCAGAACAGCGGTCTTGAACTTGTCTGCCTTATCGAGAGAAACAACGCCGTTCTTTGCCTCGGCGAGGATAGCGTCAAGCTCCTTTTCATCGGCAAGCGAGCAAACGGTGTAATCGAGAGCATGGTCGGAAACCTTGCAGCCGTGGTCGTTGAAGTAGTCGATTCTGGCAAAGAGAGCCTTTTTCAAATCGGCAAAGCTGTTTATCTCAACACCGCTGACCTTTGCGAGCTTTTCGAGATACTCGGGGAAACCTGCCTTGTCAACATTCATAGCCTTGTCGGGGCGGAACGCGGGCAGAACCTTTACCTTGCAGGTCTTGTCTGCCGCAATCTTTTCATGCCAGTTGAGGTCGTCGATGGGGTCGTCGGTGGTGCAGATGAGCTTTACATTAGACTGGTCTATCAGACCTCTTACACCCATGTTATCTTCCTTGAGCTTTTTGTTGCAGAAGTCGTATATCTCCTTGCAGCTCTTTTCGTTAAGCTCATCGGTTATGCCGAAATACTTTTTCAGTTCAAGATAGGTCCAGTGATAGAGGGGGTTTCCGATAGCGCGGGGCAGAGTCTTTGCCCAGCTCTCAAACACCTTGTAGGGGTCGGACTTGATAGAGCCGGTTATCTCGCTCTCGGGAATACCGTTACAGCGCATGGCACGCCACTTGTAGTGATCGCCGCCGAGCCAGACCTCGGTTATCGACTCATAGCGCTTGTTCTCGAATATCTCCTGCGGATTGATGTGGCAGTGATAGTCGATGATAGGCATTTTTGCCGCGTGTTCGTGATAGAGAATACGGGCAGCCTCGCTTTCCAGCAGGAAATCCTTGTCCATAAACTGTTTCATTTGTTTTCTTTCCTTTCCCGCGCCTTTCGGCTTGATATATTATTGCTTTGAATACTGTATGTTTACGCCGCCGCAGTTAATGCCTTAATACAGCAGGCGATAAAAACCGTTGTCATAAAGAGGGAGATTGCTTTTGAATACCGTTTCACAGCCGAGCTTTACCACATCGGAGGGTGGGCGCTTTGAGCGGAGCAGATATTCTATAATGTATTGCGCCGCGAGATAGCCCTGCTGATAGGGATTTTTCTGCATTATCCCGCAGAAAACGCCGTTTCTGAGACTTTCTACGTTTTCGGGAAAAAGGTCGCTCCCCATTGCCGTGATTCTTTTGGCAAGACCAGTTTTTTCAAGCGCCGCCGAAAGCGCGATGCTGTCTCTGGCGGATATGGCGCAGCAGCCGCCGAAGTTTCCGCTTTGCAGCTTTTTTGTGAAAGCGGCTATATTGCTTTCTATCACCGAATTGGTGGGCATAAACTCAAATATATCCTCCGCGCCGTTTCTGGCGATATAGTCTTCCATTCCGCGGAGTGTGAGCTGGTGGGAGGGGATCCCCGCCTCTCCGCAGCCGACGAGTATCTTTTTATCCTTTTCCGCCATGCGGATAAGCAGCTCCGCAGTAAGCTCGCCGATAGTCTCGTATGGCGGCATTATGCAGAAAAGCCTGCCGGTTTCCGGCATATCGGCGCCCACAAGAACAACCGGTATCTTCTCCTGCTCGAATTTTTTGAGGGCGGCTGCACCGCCCGCGTCGATAAATCCCTCGCAGATTATCGCATCGGGTCTTTCCCTTTCCAAAAGCGAATATATCAGCTCTGCCGGAGCAAAAAGCCCGCCGTGATAGGGCGCGGAGATAAGCTCCACGTTGAAATCCATCATAGCCGCAACACAATCTGTTATTCCGCTCCACTGGTAGGAAAAATAGTATCTGTTGTCACTCGAGTTCACCGGAAGAACAGCCGCTATCTTTAGCGCCTTTCGCTTTAACCCCGCCGCGACATAGTTGGGGCGATAGCCGAGTCTGAGCGCAACCTCCCTGACCTTAGCGCGGGTTTCATCGCTGGCTCCCGGCTTATCGCGCAGTACGAGGTGAACAGTTCCCATAGAAACGCCCGCCTGACTGGCTATATCCTTTATAGTAGGTCGTTTTTCCATCTTCTCACCTAAAACACATCTCGTTTTACTGAAACGTTTCAATTACCGTATTTTATAATACTACTCTTTTCGGGTTCAGGTCAACAAAAAGCATCGGAAAGCGGATATTTCTATTTTTTGCACTAAAAGCAGGTTAATCATTTGGCTATATTTCACCTTTTGACAGCTTGCGAATCTTGAAACGTTATAGTAAAATTTTATTATGTGAAATATCGGTGATTTCAAAGCGGCACGGCATGGCTTTTTCTTCTTTTTCCGAAATCGGTTACACTTTTTGGAAAAAGGACAAAACAGGCAATTTTAATGTCAATATTTTACCGTTGTCTCAATGGACACTATTAGTTTATTATGTTATAATGTATAAAATATGAACAGGTATATCCGGCAGAAAAGGTGAATTTTTAACAAATTAAAGCGCTGATACTTTTTATCGCCCTTTTTCGCCAAATCAGACGATGGTGTTTGCGGTATATTTTGATATTGCGGCGGCAGTCGTCTCGGCCGAAATCATATAATCTGCGCCGAGTGCGCTTTAACAACAGGAGGAACCATGTTTTCTGACAAGCAATCCTTTATAGACGCCTACCGCTCTTTTTTTGTGAGCGAGCTGGGCAGAGAATTTGAAAACAGCAACGCCAGCGACAGATTTTATATGCTCGCCAAAATGATAGCTATAAATGCGCGCGGCACCATGAACAAATGCGCCAAGGGCAACGCCGCCGCCGGAAAGAAGAATGTATACTACTTTTCGATGGAGTTTCTCATCGGCAGACTGCTTGAAAACTATCTCATCAACATGGGAATAAGAGATATTGTCGCAAAGGGTCTTGAGGAGATGGACGAAAGCCTTGAAAACCTCTGCGCGCAGGAGCGCGACCCCGGCTTGGGCAACGGCGGATTGGGTCGCCTTGCCGCCTGCTTTATCGACTCGATGGCAAGCCTCGGTATGGCGGGACACGGAAACGGCATCAGATACCGCTACGGTCTTTTCCGCCAGAAGATAGAAAACGGCTGTCAGACCGAGCTGCCAGACAACTGGCTCAGCCGCCCCTACCCCTGGGAGGTTGAAAAGCGCGAAAACGCCGTTGTGGTAAACTTTTACGGCGAGGTTGTGCGCCACAGCGAGGGAGACAAATTCTGGTTTACATGGGATAACTGCGAAAAGGTTCTCGCGGTGCCTTATGACGTTCCCGTTGTCGGCTACGGCGGCGAAACGGTAAACACCCTCAGACTCTGGAGCGCAGAGCCTTATGAGGACAAATTCGATATGAACGCCTTCAACCACGGCGACTACGGCGCCGCCAACCGCCACCGCGCAAATGTCGAGGCGATAACCCAGATACTCTACCCCAACGACAATTCCGATGCGGGCAAGGTTCTGCGCTTGAAGCAGGAATACCTTTTTGTTGCGGCGGGACTCAACAATATCCTCAACAGCTACCGTCACACCCACGGAAACGACTGGAAGCACTTCCCCGACTATGTTGCCATACACACAAACGACACCCACCCCGCTCTCTGCGGTCCCGAGCTGATGCGTCTGCTCGTTGACGAGGAGCATCTCGACTGGGACGAGGCGTGGGATATTGTCACCCGCACCGTTTCCTACACCAACCACACCGTTCTGCCCGAGGCGCTGGAAAAGTGGCCTATCGAAATGTTCCGTCACCTGCTCCCCAGACTTTATATGGTGATAGAGACTATCGACCACCGCTATCGCGATTCCTTTGACAGAAGCCTTGATAACTGGCAGGAGCATCTGAGAAACACCGCTATCCTTTGGGACGGTCAGGTGAGAATGGCAAATCTCTCCATTATCTGCGGTCACTCGGTAAACGGCGTGGCGAAAATCCACACCGAAATACTCAAGGACGATGTTCTCAAATCCTTCTATCTCCTCGAGCCGGAGAAATTCAACAACAAGACCAACGGCATCACCCACCGCCGTTTCCTCGCGGAAGCAAACCCGGGTCTTTCCAAGCTCATCACCTCCGCTATCGGAGACGGCTGGCTCAAAAATGCCGATGAGCTGAATAAGCTGCTCCCCTTTAAGGAGGATAAGGCTTTTCTGGAAAAGTTTGAGCAGACCAAGCGCGAAAACAAGGTAAGGCTCTCCAACTATATCGAGCAGCAGACCGGCGTTTCGCTCGACCCCGATTCGATATTCGATATTCAGGTAAAGCGATTCCACGCTTACAAGCGTCAGCTCCTTAATCTGCTCAAGGTTATGCACCTTTATGAGGAGCTTAAAGCCAATCCCAAGCTGGATATTCAGCCTGCCTCCTTTATATTCGCGGGCAAGGCGGCCCAGGGCTACGCTTTCGCCAAGGATACAATCAGACTGGTTAATTCTGTCGCGAATGTGGTTAACAACGACCCCGATGTAAATCAAAAGATAAAGGTGGCGTTTGTTCCCAATTTCTCGGTTTCCAACGCACAGCTCATCTACCCTGCCGCCAACATCAGCGAGCAGATTTCCACCGCCGGCAAGGAGGCATCCGGCACCGGCAATATGAAGTTCATGCTCAACGGCGCTATCACACTCGGAACCTTTGACGGAGCGAATGTCGAGATAAGCGAGCAGGTCGGCATGGAAAACATCGAGATATTCGGTCTGCGCGTTGAAGATATAAACGAGCTTTGGAACAACGGCTCCTATATCGCATGGGACGCATATATGGGCAGTCCCGTTATTCGCAGAGTGGTTGACCGTCTCAACGACGGCAGCTACGCGGCGCTCTCGGGCGGCTTCAGCGGAATTTACGACACTCTGCTCAGAAGCAACGACGAGTTCTATCTCTTTAAGGACTTTGAGCCTTATGTCAAGTCCTGGCACAAGCTCGAAAAGCTATATGCGGATCGCAACGCCTGGAATCGCATCGCGCTGCATAATGTGGCTAAGGCGGGATTCTTCTCGAGCGACCGCACGATAGCCGAGTATTCTCGTGATATTTGGCACGCCGACTGACCTGGAAAAGGTCGGTTCTCTATAAAAAACAATCTTTAAAATTCAGGAGGGAGTATCAGCTATGAAAAGACATGAATGCCTTGCTATGCTGCTTGCAGGCGGTCAGGGAAGCCGTTTAGGTCCTCTGACCCGTCATATCGCAAAGCCCGCAGTATCGTTTGGCGGAAAATACCGTATGATCGATTTCACCCTTTCAAACTGTGCCAACTCGCATATAGGCACCGTAGGTGTTCTCACCCAGTACCGCCCCATGATGCTCAACGCCTATATCGGAACGGGAGCCGCATGGGATCTCGACGAGCATGGCGCAGGAGTTTCGATACTTCCTCCCTATGAGACGGAGCAGGGCGGCGAATGGTATAAGGGAACTGCCGATGCGGTGTTCAGAAATATCGACTACATAAAGATGCACAACCCCAAATATGTAGTTATCCTCTCGGGCGACCATCTTTACAATATGGACTACCGCGAGATGATAAAGACCCATACCGACAACAACGCCGACCTCACCATTTCCGCTATGACAGTCACCCTCGAGGAAGCGAGCCGTTTCGGCATACTCACCACCGACAGCAGTGATGACCGCATACTCAAGTTCACCGAAAAGCCCAAGAATCCCGATTCCACTCTGGCTTCTATGGGAATTTACGTTTTCAACTGCGATGTTCTGCTCAAGGCGCTCATCGAGGACAGCACCGACCCCGATTCCTCTCACGACTTCGGCAAGAATATAATCCCCAAGCTGCTCGCCGAGGGCAAGAGACTTTACTGCCACAAGTATCAGGGCTATTGGAAGGACGTCGGCACCATTCCCAGCTACTACGAAACCACTATGGATTTGCTGGAAGCCGAGCCGGAATTTGACCTTTTCGCGGCAGACAACGCAATCATGAGCAGCGCAAACTATCTCCCCCCCGAATATATCGGCGATAAGGCAGTAGTAAAGCAGAGCATGATAGGCAGCGGAAGCGTTATTCTCGGCAGTGCTGTCCACTCTATGATAAGTGTAAACTGCAATATCGGTGAAGATGCCGTTGTTAAGGACGCTATCCTTCTTCCCGGCGCAAAGGTGGAAGCAGGAGCTGTTGTTACCCGTGCTATTCTCGGCGAGGGAGCCGTTGTAAAGGCGGGCGCGGTATTCGGCAGCAGCGATCCCGAAAGCGAAATAGCGGTAGTCGGCAACAACGCCGTCGTTGAAAAAGAGGAGGCGCTCATCAATGGATAAAATATCCGGCATCATAACAGCTAATTATCTCTACGACCGCAGTTCGCCGCTCACCGCTCACCGCGGAATAGCCTCTCTGCCCTACGGCGGAAGGTATCGTCTGATAGATTTTCCGCTTTCCAATATGATGAACTTCGGACTTACCTCCGTTGGCGTTATCACCCCTCACAAATACCGTTCTCTGCTTGACCATATCGGCTCGGGAAAGCCCTGGGCGCTTGACAGAAAGCGCGGCGGTCTCTTTATTCTGCCGGGAAGCTCCTACGGTCTGAGCCATGCCAATTCCCGCTTTATCCTCAAGGATATTGCCGCAAACTCCGAGTTTTTGAGCAGAGGCGGCTCGCAGTATGTTATCGTTTCTTCCTCGGGAATAGTCGCCAACATCAACTACGATGACCTGTGCAAAAAGCATTTTGAAACAGGCGCCGATATTACCATGCTCTATTCCAAATCCTGCCGCAGCAGTTCCAAGCTGATGGGACTGAAGCTCGAGGGCGACAAGGTGGTTGGAACCACCGAAAATCCCGTTGCCGGCGAGCCTGCCTTTATCGAGAGCTTTATCATCGGAACCGATTTTCTGTTAAAGCTCATCGAGTGGTATTCCGCGATAGACCACCTCGACCTCTTTGAGGTGATTCAGTTTGATTTTGACAAGATGGACGTGAGAGCCTGCGAGTTTGACGGCTACTGCGCCAACATCTGCGATGAGCAGTCTTATTATGAGCATAGCCTTGATTTGCTTGACCCCGCGGTTCGCGCCGATATTTTCGACACCGACGCTCCGATAATGACCAAGATGCAGGATACCGTTCCCACAAAGTTTATGTCCGACTGCAAGGTCAGCAATTCTCTTATCGCGGCAGGCTGCTACATCGAGGGAACTGTTGAGAGCAGTATCCTTTTCCGCCATGTGACCATTGAACCCGGCGCTGTCGTTAAAAACAGCATCATCATGCAGGGCTGCACCGTTAAGAGCGGCGCCTGCATCGAAAACGCTATCATCGACAGAGGTCACACCATTGCCGCCAACACCGTTTTGCGCGGCAGTGAGGATAAAATTTTTGTTCTGCCGAAAGCGAAGTGAAATTTATGAGAAGAAAGATAAGAGTTCTCTATGCGGCTTTTGAAGCTGTTCCCTTTATGAAAACGGGCGGCTTGGGCGATGTGGCGGGGTCTCTCCCCGCCGCCCTCAAAAAAAGCGGCTGTGAGGTAAGAGTTATCATGCCGAAATTCGGCACGATAGATAAAAAATATGCCGATAAGATGACCTTCGTGACCAGCTTCAACGTTCAGCTCGGCTGGAGAAGCCAGTATTGCGGATTGTTTAAGCTCAATCACGGCGGTGTCACCTTCTACTTTTTGGATAACGAATACTATTTCGGACGCGATGGCGCTTACGGCTACTACGACGACGGTGAGAGAATAGCGTTTTTCTCCAAGGCGATAGTCGAGAGCATCGCCTATCTGCCAGATTTCAAAACCGATGTGCTGCATCTCAACGACTGGCACACCGCTCTTTCCGCCGTTTATCTGCGCGAAATGTATCGTGATAACCCCGTTTACAACGATATTAAAACGGTGTTCACAGTGCATAACCTCAAGTTCCAGGGACAGTATTCCGACTACATACTCGGAGATGTTCTCGGTCTGCATGATATTCCCGCGGCGGCTGACCAGCTCAGAGGTCCCAACGGCTCGGTAAACTTTATGCAGGGCGCTCTGCGTTACAGCGATATGCTCACCACAGTCAGCCCCAGCTATGCCGAGGAGATAAAAACCGATTTCTTCGGGGAGAATATGCAGTATATCTTCCGCGACCGTGAGTCTATTCTCCACGGAATACTCAACGGAATCGACACCGAGGAATACGACCCCGCAAGTGACAAGGCGATAGCCGCGAAATTCAGCGCGGAGGATATGTCCGGCAAGGCAGCCTGCAAAGCGGCTCTGCAAAAGGAACTGGGACTCCCCGTTGACCCCGACACTCCCCTTGTCGTTATGATAGGCCGTCTCACCGAGCAGAAAGGACTTGACCTCGTTGAATGTGTTCTTGAGGAGACTCTCACCAACAACAAGGTTCAGATAGCCGTTTTGGGAACAGGCGACAAAAAGTATGAGGATATGCTTCGCAACTTCAACGAGAGATTTGAGAATTTCTCGGCGCAGATATTCTTTGACCCCGCCCTCTCTCACAGAATGTATGCCGGTGCCGATATGCTGCTGATGCCCTCCCTCTTTGAGCCGTGCGGACTTTCGCAGATGATAGCGATGCGCTACGGCACTCTGCCGGTGGTTCGTGAAACGGGTGGACTGCGCGACAGCGTTATTCCCTACAACAAGTTTACCGGTGAGGGAACCGGCTTCGGCTTTGTAAACTACAACGCACACGAAATGATGTTTGCCCTTGTTGAAGCGGTTGAGCTTTATCACGAGGACAGAGCGGCGTGGAACAAGCTG
>CAZNJJ010000026.1:0-1242 GCA_964573335.1 uncultured Oscillospiraceae bacterium
CAAGGGGAGGCTTTCAGAGGAGAACCCCTCCGTCACTTCGTGACACCTCCCCTTGAAAAGGGGAGGCTCATAACGAATCCCGCCGCTTGTAAAAAGGGGCGGAATTGGCATTGACGTTATGCCGCGGTGTTTATTATAATATCTTTATGCGAACGCGGATTGCGCGGCGCTTTGATTTTTGCGAGGGGCGTTTGATGATGAAAAGATTCCTTGCGGCGATTGCCGCCGCTTTGATGATAACGGCGCTTTTCGGGTGCGGAAATTCCGATTCCGCAAGCGATTTTGCGGAGGAACAGCCGACCGACGAGCCGCAGTTGGAGCTGATAATAGCTTCTAACCAGCTATCGGAGGAGAATCCCTATCATTTTGGCTTGGCTAAGTTTAAGGAGACGGCGGAAAGCCTCTCGAACGGCAGAATATCGGTGATTTGCCATGACGGAACTCTCAGCGAAAATGAGGACGAGCTAATCGAAATGCTCAAAAGCGGGGAGTGTCAGATGATAGTCGCTTCGCCCGGGTTTATGACCGATATTGGCGTTCCCGAGGTGGAAATGCTCTCGCTGTTATACCTGTTTGACAGCTTTGACCACTGGGAAAACGCTCTCGACGGCGAATTCGGCAGAATGATGCGTGATGTTATTCTCGAAAAAACCGGCAACAGCTTCAGGATAATGGGCTATTGGTCGGCAGGGGTTAGGGATTATTACGGCAAAAAGCCTATCAAAACGGTTGCCGATGTGAAAAATCTCACTATCAGAACTCAAACCTCCGGCGTTGTGAGCGAGTTTTGGAATCAGTGCGGCGCTGTTCCGCTGAATGTGGCGTGGGGAAATCTTTACGATGCGCTGCGACTGGGGGTTGTCGATTCCGCCGAAAACGACTACACCAATTTCATGCTGAAAGAGCATCACAAAACCCAAAACGGAAAATATATCTGCGAGACGCATCACGATTTCACCACAAGACTTTTTATGATTAACGGTGATTTTTACGACAGTCTCACCCCGCAGCAGCGCGATTGGATAAACGATGCCGCAGATGCCGCTTCTGCCGAGGAGCGCAGGGTGACATATTCGATGCTCGACTATTCCAAGGAAAATGTTATCGCCGAGGGCGGCGTTGTCACCGAGTTTAAGGACATCGACATTGAGGCATTCAAGGCGATTGCGATACCTATTCAGGATAAATTTGCCGCCGACAACAAGATGGAAAGCTATCTGAAAATGGTTCGCAAAGCAAAGT
>CAZNJJ010000026.1:1342-17882 GCA_964573335.1 uncultured Oscillospiraceae bacterium
GGTATAATATGTCTGTATATTCTCACGAAAGGGGGCGCTGAAATGGGTATAATGGCAAAATATAACAATCTTTCTTTCAGATACAAGCTGGCGATAGCGTTCGCCGTTATTATCGCGTTCAGCACCTCGATAAATCTTTACTATTCCCGCCAGGTAAAGCTGATGACCGATGTTATCACCAAAAATCAGCAGGAATATTATCAGCTCAATGAGCTTTCGTCTTCACTTTCGGTGATAAAGCAGCAGCTCGATATTTATCTCGACCAGAAACAGCCGGCGGCTTTCACCCTCTATTTCAGCGAGCGAACAAAGATGGAGGACACTATCGAACAGCTCGTTGCCAAGCAGAATGTCACCCTCCCCGAGAGCTACAACCTGCGCGCAATCGAAAACGCCGCGGGAAATTTTATTCGTGAGTGCAATCTGATGTTTTGGCAGGTCAACGCCAATCAGCCCGATTCCTACATGACATACTATCGTACGCAGAGCATTTCTTCCTATCTTTCGGGCTATCTTGACAATCACCTTAATCTGCTCCTCGCCCAAAACGCCATGGAGCAGAGCGAAATCGCAAGGCGAACCGAGATGTCCAATATGCTCAACCTCGCCATGCTCACAGCGAGCGCGCTGTTCTGCCTTGTTGTGACGGTGAATTTTTCCGGCTATATCACCCGCCCGATTTCCGCTTTGGCGGAATCTGCCGAGAGAATAACCGACGGCGACTATCAAATCCCCGATTTGCCTGTGATTTACGACGATGAGGTTGGCAGGCTGACCCGCAGTTTTAACCTCATGAAAAAGAGCGTTGAGGCCTCTATCGAACATCTGAATCAGCGCGCCGAGCTGGAAGCGCAGCTCCACCAAAAGGAACTGGAAAACCTCAAAATGAGCCAGCTCTTGCACGAATCGCAGTATCTTGCCCTGCAAAGCCAGATAAATCCGCATTTTCTCTTTAACACACTCAACGTAATCGCGAGAACCGCCGTCCGCGGCACTCCCAAAACCACCACAACGCTGATTTACAGCCTTGCCGACCTCTTTCGCTATAACTTAGACCATATAAACAACTTTTCCACCCTAAACGACGAGCTGGAGATAGTCGGCAAGTATATCTATATTCAAAAGCACAGATTCGGCGAGAGAATACAGTATCGGTTTTCGGCGGGCGGCTGTGAGAGGGTGCGTCTGCCGAGTATGCTGTTGCAGCCCCTTGTCGAAAACGCGATAATCCACGGAATCGAGGACCTCGAAAACGGCGGAATGATAGTTGTCGATGCCCGCCGCCGCGGAGAAAAGATGCTGTTGAGGGTTTATGACAACGGCAGCGGCATGACAAAAGAACGTCTCAAGGAGATATGTGAGGGGCGTGCGCGTCACACCGGGCACACCACCGGAATAGGACTTTCCAATATAATGAAGCGCATTCAGATGATAGAAGGCGCCGGCATGAGGATAAAATCCGGCAATCACGGAACGATGATTTCAATGATTCTGCCGTTTGAGGAAAAGGAGAACGCCGATGAAATATAATCTGCTTATCGCCGATGATGAGGCTGTGGAACGCGAAGCCCTCAGCGACCTTGCACATGAGCTTTTCCCCGACAGGTTTGTTATAGCATTGGCGGAAAACGGCAAAAACGCCGTGGACATCTGCGCCGAGTTTGTGCCGGATATTGCCCTGATGGATATAAAAATGCCGAGAATGAACGGCATAGACGCGGCGAAAATCATTTTGCAAAGCCACCCCAACTGCAAAATGATAATGCTGACCGGATTTACCTACTTTAACTACGCCAAGGACAGCGTAAGCCTCGGCGCGGTGGATTTTCTGGTTAAACCCGCCAGCGACGAAACGGTTGAAAAAGCGCTGCAAACGGCGATGAACGCGGTTGATGCCGAGCGCGCGGCAAATTTCCGTACGGCAGAAGCGCCGCGAGAGGATAACGGCGGCTCTCACAGGCAGGAGAGCGAGCTGGTTTCCGAGATAGTTTTTTCGGGATTGGATAAACAGATGCTCTGCCGCATGGTGAGTGAGCTTTATCCCGAGGTGAGATACGGCGTTGCGGTGGTGGTGAATCTCAGCTCTGACAAGAGCAGCGGAATTTCCCCCTCGATTTCCTCTTTTGAACTGCACAACTGCTGCAACGAGGCGGCAAAGCGCTGCGGCGACCCGAAAATGAATGTGCTGTTCTGCCGCAGACTGGATAAGCTCTATCTTACACTTCTCTCGGAGGATAACTACGAAAAATCGCTCTACGAGCGATTTGCCGGCAGCTTTATCACAGTCATGGCGGAACACGATATTGACGCGAGAATGAAATTCAGCAGATTGGCGCAGGATATAGCGCATCTGCCGATGGGATTTATCGAGGCGCAGAATGTCCGTCCGCAGCCGAATGAGCGGATAGGCTGGTTTTCGCCCGATATGTTCAACTCCGACCCGAACGGAAGCGATGTCTCTCAGGAAGAACAGCTCTGCGACCGACTCGACCAAAAGCAGTTTGATGACGCGATGCTCTTGTTTGAGCACATGGTAAACTCGATAATAGAGGAAAGGCATGACATTTCGATAAGGCTGTATGAGCTGATAGTGGTGTTAAACCGCCATGCCCGTAAAAAGATAGAGATAAGTCCCTGCTATCCCCTTTGGAACAAGCTGTTGACAATAGAGGACGATACCGCCCGCAGACAGTTTGCTCACCACTATCTGCAAAAGGTGATAGACCTTTTGATAATGGACGATGCTGCCGATAACGAGGCATGGCCGCAGGAGATACTGGAATATATCAACTCGGAATACCAAAACAACATCACGCTGGAAGACGCTTCCCGCAGGGTGGGATTTTCCACCTACTATTTCAGCCGGCTGTTTAAGCAGAAGTTTGACAAACCGTTTATCGAATATCTGACCCAGCTTAGGATACAAAAAGCAAAAACTCTGCTTTCCTCGCCGGGTGTTTCGGTTAAGAATGTCTGTTACAGCGTCGGTTACAGCGACCCCAACTATTTTGCCCGCGTTTTCAAGCGCGAAACGGGAATGTCTCCCTCAAATTTCCGAAAAAAAGCACTCGGAATAGAATCTTGAACTATCGAAAGGAGAGCAGGCGGTGGATAAGAATAAGAAACAGCGGTCGAGATTCGGTTCGCCGCTCTCTATGCTTTTCGGAACGGCACTTCTTTTGCTGATAGCGATTATCGCCGTTATGATTAGCTTTCAGCCCGAAAGTCCGGTGAAAGCCCGCGCCAACGAAACGATAAATCTGCGTATGGCACTGTTGGACAGCAGCACCTTTCCCGCCTCGGTGGGTGCTGCCGATTTTGCCGAGCGGGTGAGAGAGAAAAGCGGCGGCAGGATAAATATAGAGCTTTTCCACAACGGCAGATTGGGAATGGACGAAAATTCCGTGGCGGAGCAGGTTCAGATAGGCGGAATTGACATCGCCTGCGTTCCCATATCCGCTATGGAGAGCTTTGCTCCCTCGCTGGATCTTTTGCAGCTACCCTATCTGATAGCCGATGAGGAGCATCTTCACCGCGTTATTGACAGCGAACTGGGGCAGAGAATGCTGCATGAGTCCGACTCGAAAAAGCTGCTGGGATTGGCGTTTTACGATGAGGGCCCGAGAATTTACTGCAATTCGGTTCATGCTGTGAGCAGAACCGACGATTTGAAGGACTTGAGATTGGGCGTTCCGAAAAATCCGCTCTACACCACCGTATGTGAAATCTTTTCGGCTCAGGCGGAAAAGCTATCGCACGGCGATGTTTATCGCTCACTCAAAACCGGCAGAATAAACGGCTTGGACGATAATCTTATCGGCTATGTTTTAAACAGCCGTTATTCCATGGCGAAATATGTCACTCTTACGGAACACGCCATGCCGCCGAGCATAGTTATCGCAAGTCAGGATGTTTTTGACAGGCTTTCGGAGGAGGACATAGCGATAATATACGATTCCGCGCAGAAATCGGTTGCCGCACAGCGCCGTTGCTGCAAGCGGCTTATCGAAAGCACCCATCTGTTTTTTGAAACGGGAGCCTGCGAGGTGGTTGACGACAACTGGACAAAGACCCTATTTGCCGTTCTCTCCCGAGATATGTATAAGAGTTACGGCGGGTATACCGAGGAGATAGCTTATATCGAGTCGCTGAAAACGGCGGACTGAAATATGTTGATTCGGATATCTTTTGCACGGTTATTTTTCAGTAACTCACAATGATTATTAAGATTCGCTAAAGGTGATTGAATTAAACTCTCCGCTATAATAAAATCAAAGTGGAAGCGGTCGGCGTTTTCTGCCGACAGGCTGTTAAAAATAGCTTTGAGGTGATTTGATGAAGCGGTTGGCGGCATCGGCGGCGCTGAAGCTGTCGTATTTTTTGAAGAATCGTGTCGGAAACGAGTTTTTCGACCGTTATTCTCATCTCATTTCCGCCAATGTCACCGATGAGGATATATATGTCTGTCCCGTTTTGCCAAAGGAATTGATTCCCGAGCCGCAGACGCTCGCCGAGCGCTATCAAAAGCTATATGATATTTGCGGCGGCGATGTTATCGCGATGGCGGCGATACAGCTCTATATACTTGTGCTGATGGACGAGCGCGCGCTGTCGCTTATTCGCGAGGGAACAGGCTCTGCCGATGGTTTGAATATCGAAACGGCAGGCAGAATAGAATATTTCGGCTGCGAAACGGTTGAGATTCTGCCGCAGCTCAAAGCCGCCTTTGAAAAGGTGAAGGTGCTTTTGCGCGCGGAATCGGGGCGGGAGCCTTTGAGAGCGCCCTTTAGGGTGGATTGGCGGCTTGCCCTCTGGCTTTTGGGAGATGATACCCCCGATGAAAAGCTGAAAGCCGTTACCACCGAGTATTACAATATTCTGCCCGAGCCGATTATTATGCAAAAGGAGATAGAATCCGCCGCGAAAATCTTAAAGGAGAGCGACGGCTGCCGCTTTTTGCATATCTCGGGGGAAAAGGGCAGCGGAAGAAGATTTTTTGCGCGCCACACAGCAAAAAAGCTGATGGCATCTTTGCTGATAGTGGATTTCAACGCTGTCGCCGTTGACGGCGTTTTGCAGGAGGATATTTGGCAGAGGGTTTTGCGTGAGTTGCTGCTCACCGACAGAATTTTGTGCCTTTGCGATATAGACTGCCCCGAAAAGGATAGAGCGGAGCGTATTCCCGCGCTGCTGCACAGACTGGAAGAAGATTTATCCGGCATGGACAGACCGGTTTTTCTCACCACCTCGGAGAATATAAAGGCGGTTCCGTTTATGCGGCAGGCGGTGTATACCGTTTCGATAGCAGCGCCCACCATCTCGCAGAGCGAAATTCTCTGGCGGGAAATGGCGGGGCAGTATTTAAAGGGAGTTGAAATTCCCACAGAAAAGCTCGCCGCCAAAATGACTCTCACTCCCGGGCAGATAGAGCGGGTAATAAAGCTGATGCGGCTGAGAAAAAAATCCGCGTTTGATGAGCGGGAGGTATTCAAGCTCTGCTATCAGGTGCTTGACGACGGCAGATATGAGAATATCCGCTTTGTGGATACCGCTTACAGATGGGAAGATCTCCAGCTTGATGAGCAGTTAAAATCGGCGCTGAGAGCTGTTTGCGCGCAGGTGGAGCATCAGGGACTTGTTCTCGACGAATGGGGACTCCGCCGCCGTTATCCCTACGGCAGATGCGTTTCGGTGCTTATGTCAGGCCCGCCCGGAACAGGAAAGAGCATGACGGCGCAGGTTCTTTCTTCCAAGCTGGGATTGGAGCTTTACAAGGTGGACCTCTCGCAGATAGTGGATAAATATATCGGCGAGACGGAAAAGCGGTTAAAGCAGGTGTTTGACCAGGCGGAAAAGAGCAACATGATTCTCTTTTTTGATGAGGCAGATGCCCTGCTGGGCAAACGCAGCGAGGTAAAGGAATCTAAGGATAAATACGCCAACACAGAGGTTGCCTACCTTTTGCAGAGGATAGAGGAATATCACGGAATAGTCATTATGGCAACCAATCAGGCGGGGAATATAGACAGCGCTTTTATACGCCGTTTTCGCTATCACCTGGTGTTCACCCTGCCCGACAGCAAAATGAGACTTTTGCTCTGGCAGGAGGCGCTTAAAGGAATACCCGCCGTTGATATTCAGACAGAATATCTCGCGGAGGAATTTGAGCTTTCGGGCGCCCAGATAAAGAATATAGTTCTCAATGCCGCTTATCGCGCGGCTGATGACGGCGGCAGGCTGAATATGCGGCATCTTGTCACGGCTATATATTTGGAGTTTAAAAAAGAGGGCAAGGTCATGCTTTCCGGCGATTTCGGCGGATACGGCGTGATGCTCAGCGACTATATATCGGGCGGAGAGTATTAAAAGGAGGCGTTTGCATGGGTAATTTGTATCTCGATTCTGCGGCTGAACGCGAAGCAACTGATGTTGGCAAAAGGTTTATGAACAGCAATGACGTTGTCGGCGATATGAGCCGCGCATATAATACAGACCTTTCTTCCGTTAGAATACATACAGACAGCACTGCCGCTTCTATGGCGGCAAACAGAGGGGTAGACGCCTTTTCCACCGGCAGAGATATATTTTTCGGAGATGGCGTATTCAACAGCGGTGACCCCGCGGGTCGCGGTCTTTTGGCGCACGAATTGAGCCACTCCATTCAGCAGGGAATAGGCGGCAGCGATACAATGACCTATTCCGCGCCGATGGGTGCGGAACAGGGCGGATTTTTAGACTGGTTTACAGGGCTTTTCAAAAAGAAGAAGTCTGCTGCTCCAAGAAAAACCCGTGAGGAAAGAGAGCTGGAAGCCGCAAAGAAAAGGCGGCTTGACTCGTTTGATGCGGAAGACGCCAAAGCGGAAAGCTGGAAAAGCGAATCGAGCGCGCAGTCTGAATTGGCTTATACCGCTATGGAGAGGGGATACGACGGAAACCCAATCCGCGAGGCGACAACCGATGCCGACTACGCGGACGTCAATCTCTCCGACTTGCTCAGACAGGCAAGAGAAATCGGCTGGAAACGCGAGGGCACAGTCAACAAGGAAATAGATTTCGATATGGACCTGATAGAAAACTTTTTCCGTGAGGCATCGGGAGAGGGTTTGCTGGACAGAGAAAACAATAACGGTGTCCGCAGCAGAAACAAAGGCGTTTATACCGGCAGAAGAAGCCTGCAGGAAATGATGGACGTTTTCAACGGACACAGTGAGGAGGCAACGCTTGAATTTATCAAGCCGCTGATGCAGTTTTCTCCCAGGGAATTTGCCGAGCGTTTTCCGTTGCAGGATATGACTCCCGAGGAAAGACTTTCCGTATACCCCGAGCTGACTAAGGAATCCGACAGGCTGATAGGAATAAAACAGTGGGCGGAAAAATACGGCGTTACCACCCTTTCCAAGGAGAACCGTGACAAGCTCGACAGCCAGATAGAGTGCTTTATGCGAACTACCAACTGGTATTTGGGACTTTATATCCCGGGACAGCCCTCCTCAATCTCGCAGATATACGAGCAGGACATCAAGAATCTCAACGGTGAAAACGTAAAGCACTATGAGTCCGGTTATCTCAAATCGCGCAATGAGGGCGTTATGAAAGAGCTGGGCTTAAATGGCGATGAGATGTCTTTTGACGAGTTTGAAAGGTACGCGGGGAGTCTTATGATTCCGAACGGCGATAAAGGCAGAAAAATTTTTGTACTCGCCAAAGAAATGCCCGGATTATCCTACAACAAGGAGACGGATACTGTTGTATGTCCTATCCCCAAGTCTGATTTGAAAGCGCTTTCCAAGGGCAATATGAAAGTGCTGAATAAATACGCCAAAAAAATGAAATCCATGAGCTGGCGTGAAGAAAGCGGCAGAGTGCGCCGCGCCGGTATGTATGAGTCGAGCGATGATGAGTTTGACGCAAACTACGAAAACGATATGAAATATTTCGGCGACATGGCAACCACCGCACTCATGCTCAAAAAATTCGGAACCGATAAGTTCTTTGAAAAGCAGGCTAAAAACGGAGAATACCAAGACCTTTCCGACAGAATCAAATTGGCGCAATCCACCAACGCCATGATGAAGATGAGAGGCGATGCACTGGGAAGTATGCACCACTTTCTGTATAATCTCCAATTCGGAGATTCGGGGGTAAAACCCACATGGATAAAGCGTCAGCTTTTTGAAACCGAAAGCAACTTTACCAACACCGAAAAGGAGCAAAGGCTCACCGGCAAGGAGCTGGAGGGCAAGACGATAAGCAGAAGCTATTTCTCAAACCAGAGTCAGGCTGTGGCTAAAATGCTGATGGAGGCTAAGGCGCATAATCCCGAGCTGCTCAAAGACCCCAAAATGGTAGAGCTGGTTATGCAGACATTTGACAACGGCTTTGTCGAGAATCTGAAAAAGTATGACAACAATCAGGTGGGAACACTGGAATCTAATATATTCCGCAACAGCGAGTCGGGCGAGCTGTATGACTACAACGTGATACTGAGCGCTCATTCCGATGATATTGTTGATAGGCTGGGCGAATTGGGCAAGGACAGAGAGGTGACAGCCGAACTGGTTGACCAATGCCTAAACGAGATATGCGACTTTGTTACGCAGCCGGGCAATCCGATATTCAATATGCTGATGCATGAGGCGAGGGCGCTGCCCAAGTCCAAGCATTATAAAAACGATCCCCAAAAGGTTGCCTATTACACAATGAATAACTATGTTTTGCGCTGCATCTGCCCGCCTCTGCAAATACAGAAAAAGTGCGGCGCGCTGTCAAAAGCGCTTATGGCGGCTGCCAGCACCGGCGAAAGCGCTGCCGCTGTTCGGCTGAAAACGCTGTTCATGCCGATGATTCAATGATATATTCGCAAAAAGCTCTCCCGCTTAAAAACGGGAGAGCTTTTCTCTTTTGAATATGCCGCTGTTTCACTTTTTGGTGTAATCGACAAAACCCATGTTGAGGTCAACGCTGCCGGGAATACCGGGAATTTTGCCGTAGGGAGTGTATTGCCACATCGAAAACTCGTAGGGGAAAAACGGCTGTTTAAAATACTGAGCGAACCATTTGTCGTAGTCCTCAAGGCGGGTGAGGTCGAGATTCATCGCCATCCACTTTATGTTGCCGTAGACCATCGGAGTGTAGCCGGCGGCTTTTATCTCCTCGCAGAAAGCGATTGTTATATCGGTGCGCTCCTCGGTGGTGAGAGACGAGGTGCGAACATTTTCGTCGTCATCGTTTACCTCTTCCATATCGAAAACGACAGGGTAATCCACCTTGTAGCCGGAGAGATTGCGGATAACGGCTTTGGCTTCTTCCACCGCTTCTTCAACGGTTATCGCCTGCGAATAAAAATATGCTCCCACGGGAACTCCCGCCGCGTTTGCGTTTGCCATATTGGTGTGGAAGGCGGTGTCGATTTTGAGAGCGCCCGTGCCGTAGCCTCGATAGCCCAAGCGGATTATCGCGTAATCCACCCCCGCCTGCTTTACCTTGTTCCAGTTGATGCTGCCCTGATAGCTGGAAACATCTATCCCTACAAGGGAAATATCCTCGCCGTCTACCTCGTAGCGGCGGATTGTTTCTCCCTCCTCGATGACGATGTTTTTGGAATCGAAATCGCTTTTTTTGAGCTTGTCGTTTATCGGTATGCTGTGCAGGCTGTTGTCGCTCCAGATGAGTATTCTGTCGTTGAAAAAGCGCTGTAAAAATTCTATCGAGATTTTGTCGCGCTCGGCAAAGTCCAGCATAGCCGAAACCGAAATGCTCATCTTGTCGGGGTCGGGCTCGGGTTCTTCCTGTTCTTCGGCGGGGACTGTTATGTAAATCGGCGGCTTGTTTATCTCCTCTTGCAGTTCTTCCCCCGTTTCCACCAAAAGATAGATGGTGGCGGCGTTTGTCAAAAGGAGCATGAGGATAATGAGTATCGAGAGAGCTTTAAAGACAAATGAGCCTTTGCTCTTTTCTTTTTGAATAACCGGCATTTTTTCCTCCGAAAATGTATTTTGGGCGCGCTGATGCGATAAATGTTGAAGCAAAATCGCGGCTGTGGTAAAATAGTCGTTGCGGGCAAGAAAAAATTCTCCCCCGAATATGACCGCTACAAGGATAACTTTAATTGCAGACTGCTGTTCTTGTCAAGTTTTAACGGCTATTTTGTCGATGAGCCGAAAAAGGAAATCCGTTTAAAACGGTTTTTGTGTAAAAAGCTGTTTGTCTGATGGTAAAATTCGGCTTTAAACAGCGGTTTGACAGCTTTTATATATCTATGCGAAAGCTGATGCGGATAATATACCGAAAGGATTGATATAAGATGGCTTGCTTATTAAAGGGCGCCGCCGTGGCAAAATCCATAACCGAAAAGGTGGCAGGGCGCTCGGCAGAGCTTTTGAAAAAGGGAATACAGCCCACATTGGCGATAGTCAGGCTCGGCGAGCGGGAAGATGATATGTCATACGAGCGCGGAGCAAAAAAGCGCTGCGAACAGGCGGGCATCAGTGTGAGAACTCACCCCCTGCCGCAGGATACCCCGCAGGATATGCTGATTTCGCTGATAAAAACGCTCAACGCCGACAGCACCGTTCACGGAGTTTTGATAATGCGCCCGCTGCCCTCTCATATCAGCGACGAGGCGGTTACTGCCGCGCTTTCTCCTGCAAAGGACGTTGACGGCATAACCCAAGGCTCACAGGCGGCGGTCTATTCCGGCTATGGTGACGGTTTCGCGCCCTGCACGGCGCAGGCGTGCATAGAGCTGCTGAAGGGATATGATATTCCCATATCAGGCAGAAACGCCGTAGTTGTGGGGCGCAGTCTCGTTATCGGAAAGCCGGTTTCAATGCTCCTCTTAAAGGAAAACGCAACCGTGACGATTTGCCACACAAAAACAAAGGAACTTGCCGCAGCCTGCCGTAAAGCGGATATTCTGATAGCCGCCGCAGGCAAGGCCAAGATGATAACAAAGGAACATTTTGCCGAGGGACAGACGGTTATTGATGTCGGTATTCATGCCGATGATGACGGCTCGCTCTGCGGTGATGTTGATACCGAACAGGCTTTGGACATCGTTTCGGCGATAACGCCTGTTCCGGGCGGAGTAGGCGCTGTGACTACCTCCGTTTTGGCTGAACACGTTGTTTCTGCCGCCGAGAAATTTTTAAAGGAGAATGGAAAATGAGACTTACCCCCGAAAACTGCTGTGCGATAGTGATAGATTATCAGGAGAGACTGGTTCCCGCCATGAACGGCAGGGAAAAGCTCATCACACAGAGCCGAAAGCTGCTCAAAGGACTTGAACTGCTGGGCGTTCCGATGATAATCACCGAGCAGTATCCCAAGGGACTCGGCAGCACCGTTGCCGAGATAAAGGAGTGCGCCCCCTCTGCCGAGGTTTTCGCAAAGACCGGTTTTTCGGCACTAAGCTGTGAGCAGGTTGCCGCGATGATAAAGAAATTCAAGCAGGAGGGCAGAGAAAATGTTCTCATCTGCGGAATGGAAAGCCACGTTTGCGTATTCAAGACCGCGCTCGATGTTATCGACGAGGGAATGAACGCCGTTTTCGTGACCGACTGCATCGCCTCCCGCGACCCCGCCGACCTCATGACCGCAATGATGCGTGCCGAGCGTGAGGGGGTTAATTTCGCTTCTGCCGAGATGGTGCTGTTTGAATTTATCGGCGCTAAGGAGCATGAGCATTTTAAGGCAATTTCCGCTATCGTAAAGTGAAAAGCAGTTTTCCCCGAAAACAGCCGCTATCTATCTTGACAAATCGTCCGCTGTGATATATTGTTAAATTAACACGCAAGGCGATTTACGAAAGGCAGGGCGGATGGCATGGATGAAGATGAGCGTCGCAGAGATGATGAGGCTTTGTTGGCATGCGAAATGACGCTTGATGACTATTTCGAAAAGTATGGCGACGAAATAGATGCGATGTATGACAATATCGACAATTAAAACCGAAATCCCTCCACGGTAGTTTCCGCGGAGGGATTTTTATTTAGGCGGGAATATACTGTTTCGGGGCAGATTCAGGCTAACAGCAGTGACGCGCGGGAGCAAACGTCACGATGGATAAAGTTATCGACAGAATAGCATAGGAGAATCTGGTCGTAGTTGTCGCAGTCTATGCTTTTGAGCATATCATCGGAGCATTTTGCCACGTCTATCACGGTTATATCGCCGTAATGCACCACCAAAAAGGGGAGAAAGGAGCTTACCGTTTCGTCACCCAAAATGAGCAGAGTTTCTTCATAGGGGGAAACCACCGAAATATCAACACGCTCTCCCAATCCGCCCAGCAGAACATTTCTCGGCTTATCCAGCTTTGCCAAATGCGTCGGAAAAAGGGTGTAATAGCTTTTCATCTCGCCGTTTTGGGTGATATTGAGCTGATATTGGCGGGAAAAGCGCGAAAAACGATAAATCGTTATCAAATCCGGTGAAATATCCTTGTAGGCACATCGGGAATAAAGCTCGCCGTAATAGCTCTGCGGCAGGTTTTCCACCTCAAACTGGTCTAACGGGCGTGGGGAAAAGCCCATTCTCGCGCCGAGTGCCGTGTAGACATAGTAGCCGCCGAGAGCGGTGAGCGCGGTTTCGGTTCGGCAATAGGTATACTGGTCTTTTGCGGCGAAAAGGCTGCTGTATGCGTCTACCGAGCCTGCTTTTCCGGCAAGGCGGGAATAACAATCGGAGATAAGCTGTTTCTGGTTGAAAAGCGATGCGCCGTTGGGCAGTTCCTGCTGTTTTATCGCGCAGGTGGTGGGAATAAGGGCAAAAGCGGTTGGGGTGGTGCTTTTGTTGACGAAATTTTCTATTCCGAGCAGATTTGCCTCGAGAGCGCTCTCGTTGGGCGGGGAGATATTCTCCAACAGATAGTCGTCGGAAATGAATATACCGTCCTGCTCCTTTGCGCCTGCTTTTATCAGCAGTCTGGGCGCGAGCGAGCGGAGAGGTTCTACACGGGAAAGCCGCCGCACAACGGCATTATCTGCCCAAACGGTGATGCTTTTTCCCTTTTGCGGCAGTTCCCCCGAGAGAACAGCCTCCACCACGATGAGCAGTGACAGTATCAAAAATGCTATTGTGATGATAGAGCCGACTATTCTTTTAAAGGTCATGCTGTCTCACCTCACATTCCACAGCATAAAGGAAAGCGTAACAAAAAAGAGCGCGGCATAGCCGATAGCGGAAGCCGCCCACCATATTCTAGGAAAGCGGCGCTCAAACTTGTGGTTGACTATGTCAAACAGGCTGGTGCAGGCAAGCAGTCCCACCGCCAAAACCACCCAGTTTGAGGAGAGAATATAGAAAAACTCATCGTTGGTAAAGGCTTTTCCCGCGCCGAATATGGTTAAAAAGAGCGAGACTCGGTTTTCGGCGCTGCATGGCAGCAAGAACAGATATGCCGGCAGAGTGAGCAAAAAGGTGAATATCCTCGAAAAGAAAACCGAAAAGACGGGGATACGCCGCAGAACCAGTCCGTCCAGCAGAACCAGTGCCGACATATACGCCGCCCAAGCGAGAAAGCCTGCTCCCGGGGCTATCCAAAGCGCCAGAATGAACGGCATGACAAAGGAGATTATATAGCCTTTTCCCGCATCTTCTTCACGGCGGACGTTGGAAAAGAACATTCTGCCGATGGTATCTTCAAGCGGGAAATTCAGTCGGTAGATGTATTCCCGCAGGCTCACCGCCTGAAAGGGATAATAGAGCGTTTTGGGCAGCTCCAGCGAGAAAACACAGCCTATTCCCACGGCGGTGTCGCTTATGGCGGAAAGGGTGAAATAAAGCCCCATCGCGCCGCTGAGGGCGGCAAGCCAGCCCAGTCCCACGCAGAACTGCTCTGTCGGCATTTTGGCGATATTTGTGAATATCATAAAAAACTGCTCGGCGAAAATCGCCTGCTTTGCCGCGCCGACGATGATATACATTATTCCGCGGGCGATTTTTGAAACGGAAGCGGGCGGATTTTTCAGCTGCGTAAGCAGATTGTGAGCGCAGTTTACAGGTCCGAAAAAGTATCTGCCGAAAAAGACGCAGGCGGCAGACGCTTCAAAAAAAGAACAGTCGTGAAAGTCTCCGCGAAAGCGGTATACCGACAATTCGGTGGCGGAAATGCAAAGCGCCATAACGGCGTATGGCATATCACAGCCTAGCAGAGGTCTTACCACCCCGAAAAGGAACATTATAATGATGTTTTTGCAGACCAGAGCGGTGCAAAAGGCTTTTCGCAGGTTTGCGGGAATAAGCCCGAATCGGCTGACAAAGAGTATATCCGGCAGAACAAACAGCGCTAAAACGGCATATTTGGGGGATATAAGCCAAAAGAAAAGGAGCGAAATCACCGTCAGCGCGAGCGGTTTATGCTTTTTGGGAAAGCAGTAGTAAACGGCAACCGCCGCCGGCAGCAGAAGAAAGAGAAATCCCGGGTCGAAAAAGCGCATTTCGGCGTTCTCCTTTCGTTTTATTTTGAAACGGAATCGGCGAGTGAGAAAAATTCCTCACGGGTGAGCAGGGTATTCAGCATCAGCAGCATAGAGCGGTTTGAAAGGCGGGGCGGCAGAGAAAGCCGCTTTAAAAGCTCTCTGCGCCGCTCGGCGGAATTCGGCGCGCCTGTCAGCTTCGCCTGAAAAAGGTCGGCAACGGTGAGGTCGCTTTTCTTTTCGACCTTTTCGCAGCCTATTCCCGCGCGCTCAAAGGCGAGGAGCAGCATCTCGGAATCTATCCCCTCAACTCCGAGCAGACCCTCGGCGGAAGGGGCGGTTTTTCGCTTTTCCACTCCCTTTACGGCGGGGATATACACATCGGTTATCTTTGCGTTTTTGCCGAGAACATTTTTGAGATAGTTTCGTATCTTAAAGCCTGCCCCGTCGGAATCGGTCAGCAGAATCACCCCTGTTGTTTCGGCTATATGCCGCAGAGAAGCGACAAGCTCTCTGTCCTTAAAGACGCGGAAACCGCCTGTTTCGATAAAAACGCCGTCTATCAGTGAGGAAAGCCTTATCCTGTCATAACGCCCCTCAACGATTATCGGCTGTCGCACCTTCAGCGGCATCAGCCACGCCCCCTTTGCAAAAGCCGCATCGAGCGCATGACCGCCGATTCCAACAGAATACGCTCATCGCCGCCGCCGCTTTTCATGGCGGTGTCGGCATCGGAGAGTATTTCGCATATCGAAAAAAGGGCGGCGGGGTCAAGACCGGCACTGTCGCGAAAGGCGTTTTGCGCTCTCCATTGGAATTTGTAGGAAAATTCCGCGGCGAGGTCGGCGGCGCTTTTTCCGGCAGAACGCGCGGCGGCGGCGCGGGCAAGGTCGCAAAAGGAACTGCCGAGATTTGAGAGCATCAGCGCTATCGGTTCCCGCAGGCTGATGAGCTTGTCTATCTCGGTGAAAACGGCGAGGGTGTCCCCTCGGAGCATCAGCCGCGACAGCGAAAAGATGTCAGCCGATACAACACCGGAGCAGACATCGGATATTATTTCTTCGGTTATCTCTCTGCCGCTGCAATAGGCGCAGAGCTTGTCACACTCGTTTATCAGTATTCCCATATCATTTTGACAGCGCTCAATGAGAAATGCCGCCGCCTCGTTTGAAAGCTCACAGCCGTTCTTTTTGCAGCGGGAACGCAAAAGCTGCTTTAAATCCCCTGCCGAACGCCTGTCAAGCTGGGCGGCGATTCCGTTTTTATCCACCGAAGCCAAAAATTTCTTGGCGTTTTTGCCCTTTTTAATATCCACGCTGTCGTTTGAGGCGAATATCAAAACGGTAACGCCGTCGGTCAAATCGTCCAAATATGAGCAAAGCTCGTCACATTCGGCTTTTGAAAGCGATTCTATATCGAAATCGGTTATCTCTATCAGTCGGCGGCTGCCGAGAATAGACACAATCTGCGCGGCATCGTAAAAATCGGGGAGGGAAAAGGTTTTTCCGTCGAATATGTCGGTGTTTCCGCAAAGCTCTCGCAGCGATTTTTGCAGTCTTGCGCGGTAGAGCGATATAAGCGCGGGTTCATTTCCGAAAAGAAAATAGAGGCGCTCGGGATTTTTCAAAGCTATGTGATTTTTAAGCTGTTCCTCGTTTGTAATACGCATTAAAGCACCTCGTTTTGGTTTTCCGCTCGTATATATTTTGCGCCCTTTACAGGCGGCATCAAATGGTATCTACCTATTATATCACATTTGCCGTCGGTTTTTAATATTTTGCTGTCGGCAAACCGCAGTTCAAAGCCGCTTTGAGTGGGAATATAGCTCACCCTGCCGAAAAATACGCCGTCGGCGGGCAGTTGACAGAGCTTTGCGTCAGCCGAGCGGCAAAGCTGTGAATAGTAGCGGTTGTTTTCCGCGTATACAACATCGCAGTCAAAGTTTTTCATAAGCGAAACGGTTGAGGAATTTAACTGCTCCGGTTTTTCGATGATAACTCCGTCCAGTTTTTGAACGCCTATCTGTGAGAATATGTTTTCTATCGCGCGCAGTTGGTATGGTTCTTCCGCTGAGCCGAACAACACAGCGCGGTCGCCGCTTATCACGGCACAGCACTCTGAGT
>CAZNJJ010000026.1:17892-23541 GCA_964573335.1 uncultured Oscillospiraceae bacterium
TCAAAGGTGAGGGCATAGATGCTGTTTCGGTCGAGCATTGAGGAGAATACCGCCATCGTGAGATAAACCGCAGCCGAAAGCGCTATTGCGGCTTGGCGGCAAAATCCCTTAGGCGCGCGGCAGAATACCGCGACTGTCAGCACAACAGACAGCGCCAGCCATGCAAACTGCCAGTATTCGCAAAAAGGCTCGCTCGCATAGGGAACAGCGGCGAAGCTGTCGGCGATGAAAACCAACAGCTTTATCGGCAGAAGCGAGGGAATCAGCAGATATTCTGCGGCAAACGGCAGAATAAAGCCCGCCAGCAGACCTGCTATTCCCAACAGCATTATCGGCTGGAGCAGCCATACCGCCGCGAGATTTGCCGGTATTCCGACAAGGGAAACGGTTTTAAAGAGAATTGCCGTTACAGGCAGAGTTCCCACCTGAGCGGCGGCGGAAACGCCCACACTCTGCTTTAGCATATCCAATATGCCGCCCCTGCCGCTTTGCTTTGGCGCAAAGACAGCCAGCCCCAACACCGCCGAAAAAGAGAGCAGAAATGAGGCGGAGAATACCGCTTCCGGCGAGGAAAGGGTGATTATCAGCGCCGAGAGCATCAGCGAGGTGAGGGTGTCGGCTTTTCTGCCGAAGCAGCCGCCGAGATTCACAACGGTTATCATCAAGCAGGCACGGATAACCGAAACGCCCAGTCCCGCAAGGCAGGCAAACGCCCAGCATATAAGCACCGAGACGAGATTTGCGCGTTGTTCACCGAGCAGGCGGCGGAAAATGCCCTGTGCGGCGGCGCTGATAAGCACTATATGCATACCCGATATTGCCAGAAGATGCGAGAGTGAGCTTTTGCGAAAGGCGCTGTTTACCGAGTTTGGAATATGCGAGCGGTCGCCGGTAAGCAGCGCCGAGAGGATTCCGCCGCAGTCGTCGTCAAAGCTGAGTGAGAATATCCTCTGCGAGAGGTAGTTTTGCATTTTCAGTCTGAATGAGGTGAATTTAAACGGCGGATTTTCAGGCAGAGACAGCGGCTCTGACATCGAATAGACAAGCGGCTCGGAGAGCTTTGCGCGGAAGGCTGTCACTTCGCCGGGAACGGGCGGCTCCTCAAAATAGCCCCAAACGGTTATGTCGGCTCGACGGGTGATCTTTTCGGCGGTTATCAGCGCTTTTCCGGTGATGCTGCGATGTCCGGTAGAACGGTCGAAATCATCGCAAATCATGACTATATCCGCTTGTTCTGAGGAGATAACAGGTGCCAAATATGCGTTTTTCGCCGCCGAATAACCCAAAGCCGCCGCCGCGCCGAATAAAGCCGCGAGCATAAACAGCAAAGCGCGGCGCAAAGTGAGCTTTTCCGATGAGAGAATCGCCGCGAAGAACGCCGACAGCAGAGCCAAAAGGAGGGCAATCGGCGGTGAAAGACGCAAAAAGACCGCTAGTGAGGATAGGAAAGCGGCTCCTGTCCAAAACAGCGGTCTTTTCATGGCAAATTCTCCGTTTTAAAAATCAGTCGTTAAAAAAGAGGGGAAGCGGCGCCAAAAAGATGATGTCGTCACGATTTGCGGCATCTCCCTCGGCAAGAACGGTGGCTTTAGCCACAATGTTACCCTCGCCTGCGTTTACTATCTTTTCGATAGCGTTGAGCGATTCTCCGGTGGAGATAACATCGTCAACGATAAGTATCCGCTTGCCGCGCATCAGCTCAAGCTCAACCTTGTCCATATAGAGGGTTTGCACCCCTGCGGTGGTTATCGACTGAACATGAACCTCAACCGGGTCTACCATATAGGCTTTCATTTTTTTTCTGGCGACGAGGTATTTCTTGCCGGACTGACGGCTCATCTCATAGGCGAGCGGTATTCCCTTTGCCTCTGCGGTGATGAGATAGTCAAACTCGGGAACACGCTTCAGCAGTTCCTCGGCGCATTTTACAGTCAGCTCAACATCGGAGAACATGATAAAGCCGGCGATGGAGAGCTTTTCGTTTAAGGGGCAGATAGGCAGGTCGCGAGTGAGACCCGCAATTTCCATAGTGTGAAATTTAGCCATAATTTCCAAAAACTCCTTTCAAACGGCAGTTTGCGGCAGATAAGGGAATATCAGCCGGGAGGCCAACCGAGGTTTCTTCCCGCGAGCATATGAAAATGCAGATGCCCTACCGTTTGACCGCCTTCTTCGCCGCAGTTGTTCACAATGCGAAAGCCCTTTTCGAGCTTTTGCTCACGGGCGATAACAGCCGCCGCCTCAAAAATCTCGGCGATTATCGCGCTGTTGTCGGCGTTTATTTCGGCTGCGGAGGAGATGTGCTTTTTGGGGATTATTATAACATGAAAGGGAGCCTGCGGTTCAATATCGCGAAAGGCGAGAACACTGTCATTCTCGAAAACCTTTGTGGAGGGTACCTCTCCCGCCGCTATCTTGCAGAACAGACAATCCATTTTTCTCTCTCCCGTCTTTTTAGAATTTCATCTTCCGCCCGAGAGGATAATCGCACCCTCTCGGACGGAAAAAATATCACTTTTTGAGCATATCGGAAACAAAATCACCGAGCTTGGAAACGGCGTTATCCACCTCAAACACCTTGTCGGTGCCGCCCATAGCGGAATCGGGCTTGCCGCCGCCTCTGCCGCCGAGCAGAGCGGTTATCTGCTTGATGAGGTTGCCGGAGTGGATTCCCTTTTCGACAGCCTGCTTGGTGGCTACCGTGAGGATAGAAGCCTTTCCGTTGGTGATGGAGGTGAATGCGGCTACAACAGCTTCCTCACGCTCCTTGACCTTGTCGCCGAGGGCACGCAGAGCATCGGGTGTGGAATCGTTGAAAGCGGCGGTGATGATTTTAACGCCGTTTATCTCCTTAGCACCGGAGAAAAGTCCCTGAAGCTCGGCTGCCGCCATCTTCTGGCTGAGAGAATCTATCTCCCTGTCCTTGGCTTTAAGCTCTGCCTGCATAGCGGTTATCTTGGCGGGAACATCGCTGAAGCTGCCTGCCTTGAGAACCTCTGCGGCATTTGCAAGCTGGTTGTGGAGCTGGTCGAGGTATTCCAAAACGCCGACTCCGGTGACAGCCTCTATTCTGCGAACGCCCGCTGCAACCGAGGACTCCTTGATAATCTTGAACAGTCCGAGCTTGGAGGTGTTGTCAACATGAGTTCCGCCGCAAAGCTCTATCGACTTGCCGCCCATATTCACAACGCGGACAACATCGCCGTATTTCTCGGAGAAGAGCGCCATAGCGCCGTGCGACTTAGCTTCTTCCTGGCTCATCTGCGAAACGGTTACCGGCAGGCTCTGGAAAATGAGGTCGTTTACGAGTCTTTCGATTTTGACAAGCTCCTCTGCCGAAACAGCGGAGAAATGGGTGAAGTCAAAGCGGCAGAAGCTCTGGTCTACAAGCTGACCTGCCTGATGAACATGGTTTCCGAGAACCTCACGCAGAGCATACTGCAAAAGGTGAGCGGCGCTGTGGTTCTTCATGATAGACTGACGGCGGGGCAGGGCGATAGCCGCAGTCACGGCGTTGCCTGCGTTGAGGCTGCCGCGCTTCATTTCGCCGATGTGCAGGAACTGACCGGTGGGAGACTTTTTGCAGTCGATTACCTCAAAAACGCTCTTGCCGTCGGAGATAATGCCCATGTCGCCGACCTGACCGCCGCTCTCTGCGTAGAAGGGGGTCTTATCGAGAACGAGAGCCGCCTTTTCACCCTCGTTGATGCTGTCACGCAGCTCACTGCCGCAGACGATAGCCACAAGCTGTGCCTTGGAATCGGTGTTCTCATAGCCGACAAACTCGGTCTTATGCTCCAGCTCGGCGAGAACATCGCCCTCCCAGCTTACGTCGCCGACAAATTCCTCACGGGCCTTTCTTGCGCGCTCGCGCTGCTCGTTCATCAGCTTGACGAACTCGTTTTCGTCAATGTCAATGTCCTTTTCCGAAAGGATTTCGCGGGTGAGGTCTATCGGGAAGCCGAAAGTGTCATAGAGCTTGAAAGCAATATCGCCGGAAAGAGCCTTTTTCTCGCTCTCGGCGTTTTCAATCTTGTCAATAATGGAATTGAGCAGCTCCATGCCGGAGTCGATAGTCTTGGCGAAGCGCTCTTCTTCGGTTTTGACTACCTTTACGATATAGTCGCGGCTGTCAACGAGATTGGGATAAGCAATTTTGTTTTCCTCAATAACGGTGTCAACAACCTTGTAGAGGAACGGCTCGGTGATGCCGAGCAATCTGCCGTGACGTGCGGCGCGGCGCAGCAGGCGGCGAAGAACATAGCCTCTGCCCTCGTTGGAGGGGAGAACGCCGTCTCCTACCATCATAGTGGTGGAACGAACGTGGTCGGTGATAACACGCAGAGAAACGTCTACCTTTTCGTCCTTCTTGTATTCAACACCGGCGATGCTGCCGATATGCTTCATTATGCGCTGAACGGTATCAACCTCAAAGAGGTTGTCAACTCCCTGCATGATGCAGGCAAGGCGCTCAAGACCCATACCGGTGTCGATATTGGGGTGAGCGAGGGGGGTGTAGTTGCCGTTGCCGTCGTTATCGAACTGGGTGAAAACGAGGTTCCAAATTTCGATATAGCGGTCGCAGTCACAGCCGACACCGCAGGTGGGCTTTCCGCAGCCGTATTTCTCGCCACGGTCAAAATGCAGCTCGGAGCAGGGACCGCAGGGACCGGAGCCTATCTCCCAGAAGTTGTCCTCCTTGCCCATGCGAACGATTCTGTCAGCGGGAACACCGACCTCGTTTACCCAAATGTCCTTTGCCTCGTCGTCGTCTTCATATATGGTTACCCAAAGACGGTCGGCGGGGATTTGCAGCTCCTTGGTGAGGAACTCCCAGCCCCATGCGGTAGCTTCGTGCTTGAAGTAGTCGCCAACAGAGAAGTTGCCAAGCATCTCAAAATAGGTGCCGTGGCGCGCGGTTTTGCCTACGTTTTCAATATCGGGGGTGCGTATGCACTTCTGGCAGGAGGTGGCGCGCTTTCTGGGGGGAGTTTCCATTCCGGTGAAGTATTTCTTCAGCGGAGCCATGCCGGAGTTTATCAGCAGCAGGCTGTTGTCATCACGGGGAATAAGGGGAGCGGAGGGGAGAACGATATGTCCCTTGCTCTCGAAAAATTTGAGGAATTTGCTTCTTAATTCATTAAGTCCGGTCCATTCCATGGATTTTCAGTCACTTCCTGTTTCTAATTCATATTCTCTTTGCCGATAACACGAGAAATCAGGGCAATAAAAAACACTTTCGCCGCCAAAAATGGGACGAAAGTGAAAATACTCCGTGGTACCACCCAAATTGCACCGTTCCTATATAAAACAGCGCCTCTCATATCCGCTTAACGCGCGGGTCACGCCGCGGCTCCTCACCGCAGTGCTCCGAAACGGCCCTCGCGCAGCTTTGACAGACCTTTTCACCGGGCGGCCCTCTCTTTTGAAAAAGCAAAAACGCGATTCTTTTCTTCGATGCATCGTATTATCGACCAATACCCATATATTATATGGTTTTGCGGGCGGTATGTCAACAAAAAAGCGCGATTCCGCAGGGAAAAACTTATTTTCCGCGCGAACAAATTGACGAAATACGGCGAGCGTGCTATGCTGAAATCGGCGCTGTCGCATACGGCAGGCGGTTGACCTCCTATCCTCGCGGAGAGG
>CAZNJJ010000027.1:0-2266 GCA_964573335.1 uncultured Oscillospiraceae bacterium
TTTTTACTCTCCCCAGCAGAGCTGGGGGTTTACTTTTCGCTAAAGCTAAACAAAGCAAAAAATTCCCCCGACTGTATCACATAATACAGTCGGGGGAATTTTATATTCCGGTTTAATTTATTTCGCAGTTTTCGTTCAGCTTAAAGGCGGAAATGAGGTTGTTCATCATATTCGCCTGACCGGAAAGCTCCTCGGAGGCGGCGGCAGACTGTTCTGCGGTAGCGGAATTGTTCTGAACAACAGAGGAAATCTGCTCCAATCCCTCGGTAGCCTGCGTTATTCTCACAGCCTGGTCGTTTGCGGACTGTGCTATATTGTCGATAAGCGCGGATACCTTTTCCACATTTTCGGCAACCACATTCAGCGCGGCGGCGGTCTCCTCGGTTATTCTGCCGCCGTTTGCAACCGACTGCATGGTTCCGTCAATGAGGGCGGTGGTGTTTTTGGCGGCTTCTGCGGATTTTCCGGCGAGATTTCTTACCTCGTCCGCAACTACAGCAAAGCCCTTGCCCGCAGCGCCCGCTCTCGCGGCTTCAACAGCGGCATTGAGTGCAAGAATATTGGTCTGGAACGCTATATCCTCGATAGCCTTTATTATCTTGCCGATTTCGTTGGACTTTTCGGTTATATCCTGCATAGCCTCGGACATTTCCGCCATCTTTTCGTTGCTTCTGATGACCTCGTTTCTCATAGTCTCCGAAAGGCTGTTTGCCTCCTGCGACTTTGCCGCGGATTCTCTGGTCTCATCGGAAATGGTCATCATGGTAGCCGACAGCTCCTCAACGGTAGATGCCTGCTCGGTAGCGCCCTGGCTGAGCGCCTGCGCTCCGTCGGAAACCTGTTCCGCGCCGCTGTTTACCTGCGCGGAAGCCACCTTGACATTCACAAGGGTGTGGTTGAGCTTTTCGGTGATATTCTCAAGCGCAACTATCATCGGCTGATAATCGCCGACATATATATCCTTGTTGGTCATCTTCAGCGCGAAATTGGCATTTGCCATTTCGTTGAGGTTGTAGCGCAAATCGCCCATAACATTTCTGGTGCGCTCCATCATGGTCCTCATGGAATTGGCAAGCGAGCCTATCTCGTCCTGCGCGTTGTATTCAATGGAAACATTCAGCGAGCCTTGAGCCATCATGAGAGCCGCTTCTTCAAGGTGAGTCAGAGGAGCAAGCACCTTTTTGAGCATAACGGTCACGATAAATATTATCACCGCGATAGAGATAGCCGCAGTAATAACGGTGATAACGATAATGCGATAGATAAGCGCGTTATATTCGCTCTCGGAAACAGTGGTATTTACCCACCATCTCTCCGCTCCCACCGTAACGGGAGAAGCATAGTGGATATTGCCGTCGTCAAGCGCAGCATGGAAAGGCTCTCCCACCGCGAATCCGTCACTCATCACCGCAAACGACTTGTCCGACATGAAATCTCGGAGATTTATTCCGGTGCAGTCACCCTGTGTGCTGTAAATGAGATTGCCGTTGCTTCTCACCAAATCTACAAACATCGAGGGGTAGTCCTCGTTTACGGTATTGAGCATTGAGAACAGGTCTGCTCTCAAATCGAGCAGTACAACACCCTTGAACTCGCCGTTATACATAACGGGATAGCCTATCGAATACATCAAAACGTTGTTCACGTCATAATAAGCGTCCATAAACGCTATATTGCCGCCTCTTGCGCCGTTGTAGTATTCTCTCTGCGAAGAAACGTTGTAGTCGAAATTGGTGAGCTTTCTGTTAGCCACATCGCTCTTGACTACATAAGGCGAATAGTTCTGTATATCCTTGGAAAAGGCATACGGCTCAAGGAAAAGTCCTGCCGCCTCGAGATTTTCGTTGCCCTCAACGGCAGACCAAAGCGCCGCGAGAATAACGTCCTCCGATTCCTTATGGAGACTTGTCAGCTTGCCCGATACCTTACTGTCGATATAGGCGTTTCCCAATCCGCCCTTTTTCTGCATATCAAAGAGATATTTCACCTGATAGTTTATGGTATCGGAAATCTGCTCACATTCCTCCAGAACAGACTCGATTTTCAGCACATTTTCGTGCGAAATCTGGTCGAACTGTGCATTTACCGACTTATTCAGTCCCTGTGAAAATCGGTAGATGAGAATAACATTGCAGATAACCATGCAGACAAGAACTATGATTCCTGCCATTACACCTATCTGTGTACTCAGCTTTTTTGCTCTTACCTTTTTCACCTTTTTCAACCTAATTATCCCCTTTTTACAATCAGAAACGACCATTTTTCC
>CAZNJJ010000027.1:2276-21344 GCA_964573335.1 uncultured Oscillospiraceae bacterium
TATTCACTCGTTGAATAAGTATAAATGGTGCTGTATATATAATAGCACCATTGGAATAAATTTCAAAGGATTTCAAGATTTATTTTATGTTTTTGTGTAAAAATAACAAGAAACATCAAGAATCTTTAACTGCAAAAAGAAACACTTTCCGCAAAATATGCGAAAAGTGTTTATCTTTATCTGAAGTTTTCCAGTTGTTCTGTCAAGACAGCAAATCGTTCTGTCTTTGTCTGTATCGCCCTGAATCCGGTATTCTCATACAGCGCGTCGAGCAGCAGCGAGGGGTTGAGGTTTATCTCCACCCCCGCCCGACAACGCAATGTCAGCAGAATACCGTTTTCCTCTTCTTCAAGCGAAATGAGGTTCACCATCGGTTTTATATCCACCGTCTTTATGCCTTTCTTGCTCTTTTTCTGCATCGGTATCTCGGAAAGGGAAAACAGCTTTTCCACCGCCGCTTTTCCCTCTTTCGCGTCAGCTCGCAGAAAAACGCGGTAATCCGCCCACATGATGTCCTTAGGCTGCATCACAGGCTCTCCGGCGGATATTGCGCGCAGTCCTTCCGGCATAGCCGCATTAAGGCGCTCCACCACCTCATCTGCCGATACATCATCGAGCAGCTTGATGTCCATAGATTCGCAAAGTCCCGTCACACCCAGCGAGAGCGGCAGCGCGAATGTCATATAAAGATGCGGGTGAAATCCCTCGGTATACCACACACGCAGTCCGCTGCGGCAGAGCGCGCGGCTCATGGCGCGGGTCAAATCAAGGTGAGAGGTGTAGACAGCTCTCCCCGCCTTGGAAAAGAATATTCTCGTCATATTTGCAGGCATTTGCAGATACCTCCGGTCAGACGCTGCGCTCCGCAGCCGTTGCAGCCTTTAAAACAGCTTGGGGTGGTCGCGGCTTCCATCGCCTTTTTGTTTTCTCTGATGAAGAACGCCTTTGTCACGCCGTAGTCGAGGTGATCCCACGGGAATATCTCGTCATATTCACGCTTGCGGCAGGCGTAGAATTTGGGATCAAGTCCCGCCTCGGAAAAGGCCTCTTCCCACGCTTCCGGCTTAAAATGCGTTTCCCAGCTGTCGAGTCGGCTTCCCTTGCGGAATGCCCCCTCAACAACGGCGCAGAGTCGTCTGTCTCCGCGGGCGAGCGCCGCTTCAAGCACGCTGGTGGCGGAATCGTGATAGCTCACCGAAATTTTGCGGGAACGAACGCAGGAAAGCAGATACTTCTGCTTTTCACGCAGCTGTTCCATAGTGTCCTGCGGCTCAAATTCAAAGGGGGTATACGGCTTAGGAACAAAGCAGGCAACGCTGATGCTCACGCTCACCGATTTACCCTTGGGGCGGTTAGGCATACTGTAAAACAGGTCTACCACCTTCTGTGCCAAATCGGCTATTCCCTTGATGTCGTCGAGCGTTTCGGTGGGCAGTCCCATCATAAAATAGAGCTTAACGGCGGTGTATCCGCCCTCAAATGCTGTGCGGCAGGTGGTGAGAACATTTTCCTCGGTGATATTCTTATTGATAACATCGCGCAGGCGCTGAGTTCCCGCCTCGGGCGCGAATGTAAGACCCGATTTTCTCACCTTGCTTATCTTTTCAAGCAGCTCATCCGAGAAATTGTCTATTCTCAGGCTGGGGAGCGACACGTTGATATGCTTTTGCTCTGTCCAATCGAGAATATCGTCAAGCAACGGCTCAAGTCCGCAGTAGTCGCTTGTCGAAAGAGAAGAAAGACCCAACTCGTCATAGCCGGTTGAGCCGATGAGGTCGCGAATATTTTCAGCGAGCGTTTCCGGGGATTTTTCTCTTATCGGGCGATACAAAAATCCCGCCTGGCAGAATCTGCACCCGCGATTGCAGCCGCGGAAAAGCTCCACCACCGCTCTGTCGTGAACTATCTCTATAAACGGAACAACAAAGCTCTTTGGGTAATAAACCTTGTCCAAATCGGCGATAACACGCTTTTGAATAACCGCCGGCGCGCCCTCGGTGGGGGTTATCGCTTTTACGGTGCAGTCCTCGTTATATTCCACACGATAAAGCGAGGGAACATAGATACCGGGTATCTGTGCCGCGCGGCGCAGTATTTCGGGCTTATCCCAGCCCTCACGCTTTGCCTCTATCAGCAGGTCAAACAGCTCATCGGAAACCTCCTCGCCCTCTCCGAGCGAAACCAGGTCAACAAAATCCGCTATCGGCTCGGGATTGGATGCACAGGGGCCTCCCACCACCACAAGCGGAAAAGACTCTTTTCTATCCGCCGCGCGAATTGGCAGTCCCGCCAAATCGAGCATATTTAAAACCTCGGTGTAGCACATTTCGTATTGCAGGGTAAATCCGATTAAGTCAAATTCCTTTATCGGGTCAAGGCTCTCCAAACCGTAAAGCGGAACTCCCATCTCCTGCATAAGCTCCTGCATATCCGATTCCGGTGAGAAAACACGCTCACACCAGACATCATCTCTGCGGTTTGCGTGGCCGTAGAGTATCTTCATTCCGAGATGGCTCATTCCCACCTCGTATACATCGGGGAAGCAGAAAGCGTAGCGCAGCATACCCGGCTTCAATTCCTTTATGACCGCGCCCATCTCCCCCGCGGTGTAGCGGGCAGGCTTTTGCACCTGCGAAAGCAGCAGGTCGAGCTGATCGAGTGTCATTTATCTAAAACATCCTTTCCCGGCAGTCGGTAAAATCAATGCGACGGCTTTTATCGGTCGTTCTGCCGTCGGGTATCCGTTCGGGCGGCTTTCGGCAGATCGGCAGAAAAACGCTTTCGCGGACAAAAAACAATTACGCCTTGTCATTGTATCACAAAGCCGAATTTACGTCTATCAAAAAAACGGCGCCGATGCCCTCAAATCGGGAATCGGCGCCATATTTTGTTTTTCGCTCAGTTAAAGCTGACGTCGCTGCTTTCCAGCTTGAACTTGGCAATGAGGTCCTTGAGCACCTGTGCCTGGCTCGAAAGCTCCTCGCTTGCCGCGGCAGACTGCTCTGCGGTGGCGGAGTTGGTCTGAACAACGCCGGAAATCTGGTCGATTCCGGTGGAAATCTGCTCGATGGCGTTGGTCTGTCTGTCGGCACTGTCGGATATTTGCTGAACCATTTCGGCAACGTTTACAGCACCGTCATAAACGGCGTTGAGCTTTTCGGCGGTAGCCTCAACCAGCTTTGCGCCCTTTTCAACAGCACGAGAAGATGCCTCAATAAGCTCTGCGGTATTCTTGGAAGCGGCTGCGGATTTGCCCGCGAGATTTCTCACCTCATCGGCGACAACGGCAAAGCCCTTGCCTGCGGCGCCGGCTCTGGCGGCTTCAACAGCGGCGTTGAGAGCAAGAATATTGGTCTGGAACGCAATATCCTCGATAGTCTTGATGATGTTGCCGATTTCGTTGGAGGTTTCGCTTATCTCGTTCATAGCGACAACCATTTCCTTCATCATCTCGTTGCACTCATCGGTGAGGTTGCTTGCCTCGGTGCATCTTTCGTTTGCGTTGTTGGCATATTCGCCCGCATTATGAATGGTGGTGGTGATGTCGTTTATGGTAGCGGCAAGTTCCTCAACCGATGCCGCCTGCTCGGTAGCGCCCTGCGAAAGCTCCTGCGCGCCGCTTGCAACCTGTTCCGAACCGGAATTTACCTGCTCTGCGGCAATGTCTATCTGTCTGAGTGTGTCGGTGAGGGTGAGCTTAATGCCACGAACCGCCAGCAGAATACCCTCGTATTCGCCGACATAGCGGTCACGCATACTCGAAACAACGCGGAAGTTTCCGCCCGAAAGCTCGCCGAGAAGATACTTCACATCCTGAATTATAGCGCGGAGAGTATCGGACATTTCCGCAAAGGACTTGGCGAGAGTGCCTATCTCGTCATTGCTCTTTATATCGAGGTTGACATCGAGATTGCCGTTTACTATATCGTTTGCGGACTTGACTATTCCGCCTATCGGACGCAACATTCTTCTTACAAAGAAGCCGATAAACAGCAGTATCGCAACGGTAGCCACAGCGGACATTCCTATCATGAGCCATGCGAGATAATTGGCATCGTCCATGAGGTCATCGCGGTTGAGCGCGGTGGAAGACCACCATATCTTGCCCTCGGCGGTGATGGGATAGTAGAAGCACTCAACAGCGCTTCCATCAGACTTAACGAGCTTTGTATTGAAAGATACTCCGTTTTTGAGTTGTGCTTCTATCTCGGCATACTGTGCATCGCCTATCAGCTCACTGAACTTTTTGCCGCTCTGATCCTTGGATTCACTGTCATAAATGATAGTGCTGTCATCGGAGTAAATGGTAGCGAACATGGTGGAATACTTTTCATCGGTGGTACGCAGCTTGGCGAAATTGTCAACATTTATGTCAACTACTATAACGCCCTTAACGGCATCGTTAAAAATAATCGGATATGCGGCGGTTATCATGGTCACGCCCTGATCCTGATAGGGATTGGTGTAAACGCTGGACTTCAGCTTTGCCGCCTCGGTGTAATAACCCTGCGAGCCGTAGTCGCTGTAAGCGCCGTAGGACTGGGTGGTCTTGTTCAAAGCGTTCTCGTCGTTTACATAAACGGTGTAATCCTTTTTGGAAGAATCGAAAGCATTCGGCTCAAAGAAAACGCCCATTCCGACAATATCTTCGTTGTTCGCAACGGCGCTCCACATAGTGTTGAGCATATAGGTTTCCATATCGTAGTTGTATTCCAACAGGTCAACGTTATAAACGCGGCTGCGTATAGTCTCAAAACGCAGGGCATTTCCCTCGGAGTCTTTGGGCGGATTTTTCACCAGCTCGCTGTTCTCCTTGTATGCGTTTTCGAGATAGGATTGCAGATCCTTTGCACAGCTGGAGGCGCTGTTGAGGATATTCTGCACGATGATGCCGTTTTCGGTGGCAATGCCGGTAAACTCACTCTCGATGGTTGCGACAAGAGTGGAGCTTGCCGCGTAAACCGATGCCGCTACCAATATCGTGAGCGATATAAGCAGAACAACGGCAACGCCGATAGAGGTCTTTGCCGCAAGACCCATGTTTTTGATTCCGATACGAAACTTCTTTTTGTTGTTCATTTTTACTCCCCCATTATTAAGTTTTTTCCGCAAAATGAAAGTAACTTTGCCCATCTTTTTAAACAGGCAAAGTTACTTATTCGCCGCAAAAGTTATATTGTAACTACATTATATAACCATTAGAGGAATATTACAACAGTTTTCTGCGATTTCTTTACTTTTTCTGATATTTCCTTACTTTTTATGCGATTTTTCAGTATTTTTCCACACCATTTGCCGTCACTCTGGCAAAAATCAGCGGTCTTTTGCCGCAAGGCTCATCGGTTATCGAAACGGCATTGAGTATTCTCTTGGCGGCAGGCTCGGCGGCATCGGCGCGCTCGGTATACAAAACTGCGATAACATCGCCCTTTTCCACCCTGTCTCCGAGCTTCTTTTCCAGCGCTATTCCCGCGGCAAAATCTATAACGCTCTCCTTTGTCTCACGTCCCGCGCCCAGGGTAACGCAGGCGGAGCCTATTTCCTCGGTCTGCATAGCGGTGATAAAGCCCGCACGCGGCGCTTTCACCTCATATTCAAACTCCGCATTTTTAAAGAGCGAGCTGTCTCTTATAACAGCCTCATCGCCGCCCTGCGCCTTTACCATAGCGCAAAAGCTCTCAAACGCCCTGCCGCTCGAAATGGCATCTTCCGCCGTTTTGCGACATTCGGCTATATCCTTTCCGTTCGCGAGCGAAAGCATATTTGCGGCAAGCTCGACCGAAACAATACGCAAATCCTCCGGTCCCGCGCCGTTGAGTACCTCAATCGCCTCTTTCACCTCAAGGGAATTGCCGATATTTCTCCCGAGCGGAACGTCCATATCGGTTATGAGCGCGGCGGTTTTTCTTCCGGTGTGTTCACCTATCTCCACCATCGCCGAGGCAAGCGCTATCGAATCGTCAAGTTCTTTCATAAAAGCGCCGCTTCCGGTTTTCACATCGAGAACTATTCCGTTTGCGCCGCTGGCTAGCTTTTTGCTCATGATAGAAGCGGCGATAAGCGAAATGTTATTCACCGTTGCGGTTACATCGCGCAGAGCATATAGCTTTTTGTCGGCGGGAGCGAGATTACCGGTCTGCCCAACCACCGCCGCGCCGACCGTTTTTACCGTTTCAAAAAACTTCTCGGTCGAAAGCGAGGTGTTGTATCCGGGTATTGACTCGAGCTTATCCACCGTTCCGCCCGTGTGACCGAGTCCGCGTCCCGACATCTTCGCCACCTTTACCCCGCATGAAGCGACTATCGGAACCACAATCAGCGTAGTCTTGTCTCCAACGCCGCCGGTGGAATGTTTATCCACCTTAAAGCCCTCTATCGGAGAAAGATCCACCATATCGCCCGAGTGCGCCATCAAATCGGTCATATCGGCAGTCTCGCGGGCGTTCATCTTCTGAAAGAATATCGCCATCATAAGAGCGGAGGCTTGATAGTCGGGAACAGTTCCGTCGGTTATTCCCTTGATGAAAAACTCAAGCTCCTCGCGTGAAAGCTCTCCCCCATCGCGCTTTTTCTGAATGATGTCATACATTCTCATAAAAAATCCCCCCTGTTATTAAAGCTATTATATATCACTTCAGAGGAATTTTCCACAATAGTGACACCATTTCTCTTTTAATTCTCCCGATTTTTTGCTATACTTGATTTTAAGTCAACAAAAAGGGAGTAATAACCATGAATAACGCTTTGCAGCAGCTCTATCAAGTGGTGGAAAGCCGCCGCGCCACCCCGCAGGAAGGCTCTTATACCTGCTATCTTTTTGAAAAGGGTGTTGACAAGATACTCAAAAAGGTCGGCGAAGAGGCATCGGAGGTCATTATCGCCGCAAAAAACGGCGATAACAACGACACTGCCAACGAAATATGCGACCTGCTCTATCACCTCACCGTGCTGATGGTGCAGCAGAATATCCCTCTCGAGGACGTGATGGCTATTCTCGATGAGCGCGGCAAAAAGATAGGCAATCTCAAGACATTCCATGTCAGCGACCACAATAGCTGAACAGCCAAAAGTCCCGCAAGTGCGGGACTTTTTTGCAGCAAAAAACGCAGGCGCGAAATGCACCTGCGTTTTTGTTTTTGAAAAGAAATTCAAGCAGCTTATCAGCCGAGAACGGAGAGCAGGATACCTGCCGCAATAGCGGAACCGATAACGCCTGCAACGTTCGGGCCCATAGCGTGCATGAGCAGGAAGTTGGAGGGATTCTCCTTCTGACCCTGAACCTGCGATACGCGAGCTGCCATAGGAACAGCGGAAACGCCTGCGGAACCGATGAGGGGGTTGATAGCGTTGCCGCCCATCATCTTGTTCATCAGCTTTGCAAGCAGAACGCCGCCCGCGGTGCCGCCGCCGAACGCGCAAACGCCCAGCACCATGATGCCGAGGGTCTTAACGTTGAGGAATGCCTCAGCGGTAGCGGTGGAGCCGACAGAGATTCCGAGGAAGATGGTAACAATGTTCATCAGCTCGTTCTCAGCAGTCTTGCGGATACGATCAACAACGCCGGATTCCTTCATCAGGTTGCCGAACATGAGCATACCGAGCAGCGGAACGGTGGAAGGCAGGATAAGACCTACCAGAGTGGTAACAGCAATCGGGAATATAATCTTCTCGGTCTTGGAAACAGGACGGAGATTTGCCATGCTCATTACAATCTGGCGCTCCTTCTTGGTGGTGAGCGCTCTCATGATAGGCGGCTGGATAACGGGAACCAGCGCCATGTAGGAATAAGCCGCAACAGCTATCGGTCCGAGCAGATGATCGGCGAGCTTAGCGGTGAGGTAAAGAGCGGTAGGGCCGTCTGCACCGCCGATGATACCGATAGAGCCTGCCTCCTGGGGAGTAAAGCCGAGCAGACAAGCGCCTATGTAAGCGGCAAAGATACCGAGCTGTGCCGCGCCGCCGAGCAGAATGCTCTTGGGGTTGGCGATAAGGGGAGCAAAGTCGGTCATAGCGCCGATTCCCATGAAGATGAGGGGCGGGTAGATGCCGAGCTTAACGCCGCGTCCGAGATAATAGAGCAGACCGCCGTAGGTGGACTTAGCCGCATATATCTCGTAAAGACCGGATTCATTCATTCTCTGAATGAGATGCTCGCCCGAAACCAGAACATTGCCGAACTGCGCCGTCATATCGGCGTGGCTCATATATTCGGGAACGGTGGAAAGCAGACGAAGGGTCTCGCTGGGCAGGTCGTTTACGCCGCCGAGCGGGAAGTTTGCAAGGAACATACCGAAAGCAATCGGTATCATGAGCAGCGGCTCGTAGCCCTTAACGATGCCAAGATACATCAAGACAAAGGATACGAGGAGCATTACAGCCTGCTGCCAAGCCAAATTGGCGAAACCGGTGTCGCCCAAAAAGTTCATAATAGCTTCAAGCACGTTAATACCTCTTATCTTTAAATAGACTTAGTGGTTAGTATTCTTAATCTCAGCCGATAACAAGGATAACATCGCCGGGCTGAACAGTAGCGCCCTGAGCAACGCGAACTTCCTTAACGGTGCCGTCGCAGGGAGCGAAAATCTCGTTCTCCATCTTCATAGCCTCGAGAATGACAACAGCCTGACCGTTCTTAACGGTGTCGCCTACATTTACGAGCAGCTTAAAGATAGTGCCGCTCATGGGGGCGGTGATGGTGCCTGCGCCTGCGGGAACAGCCTTGGGAGCTGCTGCGGGAGCGGGTGTAGCCTTGGGAGCGGGTGCGGGTGCGGGAGCAGCGGCACGAGCTGCGGGAGCCGCAACGGGAGCGGAACCGGCTTCTTCAACGACTACTTCATAAGCCTTGCCGTTTACGGTAATGTTAAATTTCTTCATTTTGAATACACTCCAAATCTAAAAACAATTTTGTTTTTGTGTTATCCGCAGTATCTCACTGCTTGGGATGAACATCAATGCTTGCAATATTCGCGGGACCCACAACGCTGGTAACAGCAGCCATTATAACCGCGAGGGTTTCTTCCTCCTCCTGGTCATAAGCGGGAGCCGCGGGAGCGGCAGGCGCAACAGGGGCAGCTTTGGGAGCGAGCACCTTGCCCATGATAGCGATCATCAGGTTGATCATATAAAGGACAATCATAACGGTGCCCATGCCGAGTATCGTCAATACGATAGGGGAATCGGGAGCCATAGTCTTACACCTCCTTCGTGCGGGAAAATTGCCGTGCTTTTGATGGCGTGCGTTTCTCCTGTCCGAAAAGGCGGTCAAAAACCGCCGAGCCTCGACAGCCTGAACAACATCGCCTGCAAGACCGCGCTCTGCGGTCTGTTAAGGATTGGAGAATTTTGCTTTTCTTCATGGCGGAAAAAGTCAATTCCGCCGCCCTGAAAAAGCCTTGTGAACAGCAGTCTCGCAACAAATCCTGCAAGGATAAGAGAAAACTGTTCAAATTGCACCGTTTCAATTTTAAACGGAATTAAAACAAAAGTCTATACTTATTTTAACGATATTTCAACGATTTTCGAACATTCATACATTGTTACTAAAGCAAGGCGCGATATAAGCGGTTTTTTAGTCGTTTTTGCAACTTTTCGTTAAGAAAATTAAGTCCATGCAGGAAAATAATGCAACGAAAATTTCAATATTTGAAATTCACTTCCCAAAAGGTAAACAAGATTCGCAAGATTTTTCTCCCGCAAGCCAAAAAACAAGGCGTTCGCCGAAAGCGAACGCCCTCTATTTTCATTAGAACACGCAAAGCGGATTTATTGCGGATTGTAGCTGTCCCAGTTGTTTTCTTTCATGAGGTTTTCCACAAAAACTATGTCGCGGTCTATCCTTGCCCGCTCGTCCTCAAGTTCATTGAGCCTGCTGCTCGCCTGCGCTCCGGTAAAAAGCTCACGCGGCAGCGCCACATTTACCATAAGCGACAGAAAAACGCCTATCGCAGTGTCTAGCATACGGTTGAGCGCATAGGTGACATACTGATTCTCCGGCGTGTTGAGCATTACTATAAAGAACACCACCGAGCCGGAGGGAATAGACCCATGCACCTTGAAAAGCTGGCTGATATATATCATGGTTATTATGCCGAAGAACATCATCAGCGTTTCCCAAAACGCATCGTTGCCGTCAAACACCTTGGTGAGCTGTTTGTAGGCGTTGAAGAAGAACATTCCCGCAAAACCGCCTATTATACTTCCCCAAAGGCGGTTGCCGCCGGTCTCCCATGAGGACTGCAAATCGGTATTCATCGCGAAAACCGCGCCTATGCAGGCAAAGGTTGCGTTTCTGTCAATGATAGCATATATAAAAACGCAGAGAGTAGTGGCGATAGCGGTTTTTATATTACGCAGACCTATCCTCGGCAGTGAAAAACTCTTTTTACTGTCATCGCTCATATTTACACAGCACTCCCGATGCCGAATTTGTATTTGTCAAGTATATCACAGTGTCATTGACCCTTTCAATATAAAAACACAACATTTTCCCAATTTGTGTAAATACATCGAAAAAGCGCAAGAAACCGCAGTTAAAAATGCAAATCATTCTTTTACCGCAGCGGTTTTTCGGCGGAAAAAGGCGACTCCATATCCGCTTTTTGCTCGGCTGCTCTCAAAAAATCCGCCGCCGAAATGATGCTCTCGCAGTATTCCCGCTTATTTTTCTGTTCTTTCAGCGCCGGAACAGACTCGGCTATCACGCCGCAGCGATTTCCAAACCTCCATATACGCCGCTCCGCCTGAATATCATTTGCCGTTTCATCAAAATAAAAGCTCGCCGCAAGGCAAAATCTCTCTGTCGGCTCTCCCAAACCGCTGTATTTCAGCGAAACGCTGTCAAAGCCGCCGTCAGCCCTCATATAAGCGGAAATCGCATATTTTCCATCTTCCCCCTCGGGAAAATCCACCTCAAGATGATAGGGGTGTTCCTTTGCCATGGGAATAAACTCCAGCTCGGCTTTTCCCTTTGCGGAAGCTGTTATCTCCGCCGCTTTCTGCCATATCGACTCGGCGGCGCGAAAATCGGCAAGCTCATCTTCCCCCATTTCGCAAAAGAACAGCCTGTTATCCCCATTGCAGAAAAACAGCTTTCCGTCAAGCCAAAGATAATCGCCGTCATCACCTTCGCTGTAAGCAATTCTGTATCCGCCGCAGAAATACTCTTTCGACTGTGATATTCCCTCGCCGAATGAGATATAGTATCTCTCCGGCATATCCCCCATCGAATCGGTCAACTGCTCCAATACCTCAGCCGCCTGCTCTGTTGACATCTCCCGCTCTCCGAACGGCTCATCTTTCGATATTGCGGCACAGCCGCAGATAATCAGCGCCGCAAGTAAAATCGAAATCTGCTTCATCTTCTTCCACCCGCGGCATATTCTCCCATATTCACATCGAGAACAACCCGCTTGGGAGCTATCAGCGCCTCCTCATGGCGGCATTTCCACCTGATTTTCCGAGAAAATGCCCCTTCCTCGATGCCGTCTATCGTCTCGCCGTCCTTTATCGGGGAATCGTTTTCCAAGATGTAGCTTGCCATGCTGTATGCGTGGTTCACCACCCAGTCGGGGTCCATCTTGTTGAAGTGGTATTGTATATCCGCGGCATAGAGCAGGCTCATTCCGCGGGTGTCAACAACGCTGTCCTCGGTGTTTGCCACATTAAAGAATCGCACATTCACGACAAATTCCACAAATCTGTCTATTCCCTCCAGCTCGCTGTTTCGTATCTCATCGGCATATATCAGCTTGCCGGAATTGATATTATAAACCGCCTCGCACTCGGGAAACAGCTCAACCAGCGCCTCGAGATAATCCATCAGCATATTCGCACGGTGTTTTGGCGGCAAAGCTCCGCCCAGCATATCCCCCGCCAAAACGCTGTATTTACAGCGCTCGAGCAGCTGCTCACTGTCGGGGCAGTTCCAAAACTGATTCCGCTCCGTTTCTCCTATTGTGCTGTAATCCTCCCGCTCACACCGACCGATTATTATCTGAGCGGGCATCTCGCCTTCTTTAAACTCGCATATATGCTCATTCAGCGCAAAGGATAACAGCTTTTCCCCGCTGCCGAATCTCTCTGTTTCTCCGAGATGCTTTGTCAAAACCTCAATCAGCCGGTCGTCATCGGGAATTTCGCATTGCTCTCGCATCAACAGCTTCACCATAAAAACACCGCCGGGGCGAACGGTGGGCTCCATATCCTCCTGCTGTGATTTCTTTTTCCGCTTAAAAAACATGATTATTCCTCCAAAAAGGTTATGTTACATATGTTACCGTTAAATTCGGAATAATTCAACCCCAAACGCATCAAAACCTTGTCGGAATACATTTTTAAGCCGCAAAAAGCCGCTCCCCTTTCGGAGAGCGGCTTTTAATCTTTATTGAATCGTTATTACAGGGTGTTAGCCTGGTCAACAACCAGCTTGATAGCTTCAGCAGCGTCAGCGGGGAGCTTGTTGTAGCCGCCCTCTGCGTTGTCAAGATTGACAACGTAGTTGAGTCTGTCCTGCATACGAGCCTTGAGCTGTGCAACGTAGTCGTGATCCTTGAGGTCGGGAACAAAGCCCTCCCACTCGAATATCTCAATATCCGAGAAGGGACCCCAGGGAACAAACTTTGCCTTGCCCTCAACAACAGCCTCAAGAACACCGAGAGTATCCTCCTTGGTGACCTTCTTGCCCATGAAGTCGCCGGTGTTGATGATGTAGCAGGCTACATTCTTCTCGGCAACCAGCTTCTTGAACTTCTCGTAGTCGTTTACGAGAGGATAGGTGCGGAAGGGGTTAGCGTAAGGCTCAACAACGAGAGCGTTGGGGTCAACACCCGCCTTGAGGCGCTCTGCGGAAGAACGCTTGGTAGCGAGGGTAGCGCCCATAACGGAAGCGAGAGCCGCGCCCTTGAGCTTAACGATGGGAGGAATGGTGGGATCCTTCATAATCCAGAAGATAGCGTTGACGGGAGACTCAATCTTGTCAACACGGTTGGGGCTCCACAGCTTGGACTTGATAGCACGACCGTTGCCGTTTCTTACGTCCTCGGTAACGAGAACAACTCTGCCGTCCTCATCGAGGGTAGCGGAGCAGTTCTGAGCGGTGAGCAGATACTTGTTATCGGGAGAATCAACGGGATAGTCCGCGGTCTTATCGAAATAAGTAGGCTCAAGCGCGATAGAAGCGCAGGTATCGGAGTTGATGATGAAAGCGTCATCATGCAGAACCTTGATAGCGGGGTACTTGCCGCCGTGCTTTGCATGGGTAAGGGTGGACTTGCCCGAGCCGGAAAGACCGAATACAGCCGCTACAAACTTGCTGCCGTCCTCAAGGGTATATTCCTTCTGACCGCCGTGGCAGGAGGCATAGCCGTTTCTGTTGGCGATAGCCCATGCGAGGGTCAGAGTGCCCTTCTTATGCTCGCCGAAATATCTCATGCCGAGGATAGCGGCGCAGTTGGTCTCGGTGTTGAAGTAGCACAGACAGTTGGGGTCGCAGACATCTTCCTGTCCGGGAGCGCCCTTCCACTGAGGATCGGAGAAGATGTAAACATCAGCTTCCTTGCCGTCGCCTACGGGCTTGGAATTCTTATACATCTTTACATATTCATCGGACATATACTGGAAATTGAGCATCCAGTTGTAGAGCAGGTTCTCCTCGCCCTCGGGAATGATAAGGTGAGCCTTTACCATAAACTCGGGATCAAGTCCGATAAAGGTCTCAGCGTGATAAAGAGTCTTCCAGCGGGTGTCATAAACGGCATCCATGAGGATTTTGTCGAGCTTATCGGTGTTTACGCCCTCCTTGCCGGTGATGCGGCGTGCGGGAGCGTAACGTCCGGTGATAGAGCCGTCGTTGAAAAGCAGAACCTTGGCATCAGGCTCAAGACCGAACTCCTCGCCGCGATAAACGGGCATATCGGTCACAACGGTTCCGGGAGAATTTTTAGCAAGCTCATAAGCCTCGCGCAGAGAATTGATCTTGACTACATTGTTGCCGTAGAACGCGCCCTCAATGATAGAGCGGGTCTTGGAAAAACCCACCTTACCGGGGCCGATCTCACTTGTTGCATAATATGCTTTGGTAGACATACTGGGAAATCCTCCTTAATGTAATAATCAGTCCGCCGACAGGCGGCAGACGAAAAATTCGGTTCGGAAATCGGCTCCTTCGACAGTCGAACAAAAGAGACAGCCGATTTCCCGCATGATAATAATAGCATCTTTTAAGGGCAAATGTAAAGTCGTGAAAAACATTTCTGCGACTTATGACATTTTTTCGTTGTCACGATTCAACAATCGGTGTATTTTTCACAAAAGTTATCAAAAAAGCCGCTGTTTTGCCGCAAAATACGACTTGTATAATTGACTCAAAGCACCGTGTATGATATTCTTATATAATTAAGTTTGCCGTTTGGGACAGTTGAAAGTTTTTCTGTTGTTATGCAAAAATTTCATCGAATTTTTACACATTATATTCAGAGCTTTCAAAAAACGGTGATATATTTAACTCCATCTGTGTGAGAAGCTAATGAACAGGAGGTATTCTACTCATGAAAAAAACCATGGCATTTCTGCTGGCTGTCGCTATGCTGGCAGGTCTTGCTGTAAACGCCTTCGCCGCCACCGGCATAGTGTCGAAATACCCAGTCACCGAGGTATCGAGCGACGCTTATCTCTGGGACGATGACGAAAACCGCGTTGACCTGAGCGACTCTGTCAATATGGTGCCCTATGGCGAAACAGCCTATTTTCCCCTTATCAACGATACCGTAACGGGCGGTCCTTACTACGTCTACGAGAGCGAGGCTGCCGGAAATATAAAGATTTCCAAAAAGTGGGAAGAAGGCAGCAGCTACGTTAAGGATATTGAAGTAGTAAAGAAAAAGGCAATGAATCCCAAAGACGCAAAGATACCCTCGGGCAGTTACATCTATTTTCTCGCGATAGAGATAAAGGATTCCAGCTCCACCGCGGACCGTGAGGTTTACGGCGAGATAAAATTAAAGCAGAGCGGCAAAAAGGACAAATACGATGATTTGGACGACCTTTCTGTCGATATAGCATTTGAGGTTGGCTACGATTCCGCCTCCAAAAAGAACAGCGAAGGCGAGATTCCGAAAACTCCCGCCACCTTTAAGAGCGGCAGCGGCTTTGAATACGACTCGGAATACGAGTTCAGCTTTGAGGCGGCCTCCGACTGTATGTTTGTCGTAAACACCAACGGTCAGAGCAAGATTGTTCTCGGCTTTGACATTGATTATGATGACGACATCGCCGATGATTATCCCGATGCCGACCTCTATTTCTTCAACGGCAACTATGCCACCTTTAACAGAACAGGCACCCTCTATCTCGGCAACGAGGATCCCGACCTGTATGTTTATTCGATAAGCTCAAACGGCTCTATCTCCCGCATTGATGCCGATTATGACGACAGTGAAGAGGCTTACGTCATAAAGACCAGAACCCTCGGCAGATATATGCTTTCCGATTCCAAGCTCAAGATAAAGTCCACAGACAACGATTCGAGCAGTAGCAAGAGCAGCTCTGCGGTAGTTCGTCCCGCTTCTTCCGCGGTGACAAGCACTGCTCCGAGCTACACCACTCCTTCCTCTACATATACTCCCCCCGCCTCCAGCTATACTCCTCCCGTTTCCTCCGCGCCTCCCGCTTCCTCCTCCACGCCGGAATCCTCCGAGCCTGAAGAAGATGAAGACCTCGAAGATGAGGATTGGGAAGATGAAGACTGGGACGACGATGACTGGGAAGACGAGGATAATGAAGAAGATGTTGTCGATGTAATCGTTGACGACGACAAAGGCGACGAAGAGCCCGAAAAGAAAAAGGGTCTCCCCGGCTGGGGCTGGGCACTGATTATAGCAGGTCTTGCCGCTATCCCGATTGCCATCGGCGCTATCTACGTTATTCAGACACGTCCTACCAAGCGTGAGTTCTTTGATGATTATGACGAGTATGATGATGATGACGATGACGAATAAGCTCAGAGGTCTCTATTCATAATGGGTCGATACGCCCTATTTGCATTGGCAGATAGGGCGTATTTAGCGTTAGTAGTTATTGAATAAAAGGAGCAGGTTTTATGGCTAACAAATGCGGTCTTATACTAAAGCAGGTGCAAAATGTCATTGTCGGCAAGGAGGAGGTAGTCTCCCGAGTTCTCATGGCTATTCTTTCCGGCGGTCATATTCTTATGGAAGACGTTCCCGGCACAGGCAAAACCACCCTTGCACTGGCTTTCGCAAAAGCTATGGGAATAGACTTTAAGCGCATACAGTTCACCTCCGACACCATGCCCTCCGATGTTGTAGGCTTTTCGGTATATGACAAGAGCGGCAACGCCTTAAACTACAAGCCCGGCGTCGCCATGACCAACCTTCTTCTCGCGGACGAGATAAACCGCACCTCCAGCAAAACCCAGTCTGCTCTGCTCGAGGTAATGGAAGAAGGTCAGATAACGGTTGACGGCGTCACCAGAAAGGTTCCTCAGCCGTTTGTCGTTATCGCCACCCAAAACCCCGTCGGAACAGCGGGAACGCAGATTCTCCCCCACGCACAGCTCGACCGTTTTATGATTCGCCTGCAAATGGGTTATCCCGATTTTGCCAGCCAGGTCAACATTCTCAAAGACAGACAGACCGAAAATCCCCTCGACAGCATCACCCCCGTTTTGGGAATAGCCGAGGTAATCAACATGAAAAACGAGGTGGCAAACGTCCACATCGCCGATTCGATATACGAATATATCACCAAGCTCGCGCAGCTCACCCGCGAAAACTCGATGGTTCAGCTCGGCGTTTCTCCAAGAGGTGCGCTTGCGGTCTGCCGCATGGCAAAGGCCTATGCCTATGTTCACGGCAGAGATTATGTTATTCCCGATGATATTTCGGCTGTTTTCTGCGATGTATGCTCCCACAGACTGCTTTTAAGCCCCAAGGCAAGGCTCGCCAACCAAACCGCAGAGGATATTCTCAAAGACATTCTTGATTCCGTTCCCGCGCCGGTGAGCGGTTCTTCCGCCCTTATCACCAGAGGAAAGCACAGATGACGGCTGTTGTTTGGATAGCGTGGTGCCTGTCGCTTTTAATGCTCGCTCTCTGCGGGCAAACCTCCCTGCTCATTTTGATGCTGGCGGCAATACCGTTTTGCATCATATTTTCGGCGGCGGCAACATGGTATGCCTCTCGAAAAATATCTCTCTCTGTTCTTATCAAAGAGAGCGGAACAAAACACAAGGGCGCCAGCGGCGAAATGCGTATCTCAAACCGCAGTATTTTTCCTGTGGTTCAGCTTCGCTGTGCGATGCATATAGATAACCTGCTCACCGGAGAAAGCTACGAACAGCCGCTCAATTTTTCGGTTCGCCCCAGAGACTCGCGCAAAATGTCTATCGCGATAGAGGCGCGCCGCTGCGGTCATCTGAGAATAACCTTTACCCATGCCAAAGCGCTTGATTACTTCGGTCTATTGCGTTTTCCGATAAAATTTTCGGCAAGCTACGACACGATAGTCATGCCAGATTCCTACGAAATAATGGTCATTCCCTCCGCGCAGAGCTATTCCCCCGAGGAAAGCGAGGAATATATCCCCAACCGCGCGGGAAACGACGTCAGCGAAACCTATCAGATTCGCCCCTATCTCCCCGGAGACAGCATACGCCAAATCCACTGGAAGCTGACCGGAAAATACGATCAGCTCATGGTGAGAGAATGTGCAATGCCGCTGAAATACTCAATGGTGGTGTTTTTCGACACTTCCTATCCCGAGCAGCACACCCCCTCCCCCGCCTGCATAGATGCCCTTGCGGAAACGGTTGTCGCCCTCTCCGAGGGATTGCTTGATGCCGGCATTGCTCACATGATGGCGTGGCGGCAGGCAGACGGCTCTCTCGAGCATCGTCCGATAACCGATTCGGACACCCTTTCCGAGCTACTTCCCGAGCTGTTGGCGGGTCAGGAGCATAAAGTCTCGATGAAGGAACAGCGCAGCGCCGACCTGTTTGATAAAATGAGCTTTTCACAGCTTATATGGCTCTGTGCAGGAAGCGCAAAACCGTATTTTGAAACGCAGGCACAGGTCACGGCGATTTGCAGCGTTCCCGCAAATAAGAAAAAATCCGCCGATTCCGGCGATGCTGTTATATATATCAGCCCCAAAAGCTACAAGCAGGAGCTGGAAAGCATTATCATCTGAATTTTCACTATTCTGCGCTCGAAAGTGAGGTGTTTCTCCGTTGAAGCTGCGAAAAAAGCGCCGCGCCATGAATATCAAGCTCTCCCCGCCCGTTTTCGGTCAAAAGGAGCTGCTTGCCGACGCTGTTTTTAACATATTCCTCTCGCTGATGCTCTTTATCGGAATAGGCGGTGTGCTGCTGAATATGTTTTTTGTGGCAGCCGTCGGAATACTGCCTGTTCTCTGCGCCGCCGTGGTGACAACCGCCTGTTTTCTGCTGGGAAATCTTGAGCTGAAGAAAAAGCTCTACGCCATCGGGATTTTATTCGCCGCGGATATTTTGGCATGGGCGATAGCCTTTAAATACGCAAAAGCCGGATTTTATTCGGTTTTAAACAGCATTACGATGGTGATAGATATTGAAAGACTGCATATCTTCACCTTTTTTGAAACAGGTGTCCCTCCCGAAAGCGAAATCGGCTGTGTCACCCTTTTCCTCACCCTTATTTCCCCGATTTTCGCGCTTTTCTGCGCCTATCTCACCCAAAGCCGCTCCAAATCGGCAGGAGTTTTTCTCCTCGCGCTGACCGCCCTCCTCGGGATAATGGAGGCCGCCAATCACAGCGGAATGTGGTCTGCCCTGCTCTGTGCGGCGGTGGCTCTTATGATAGTGCGTTCTCTTATCAGTTCCGGCTCGCTCTCGGCAATAGCGGTGGTCTGCTCGGTGTTGCTCTCTGCGTTTTTCTGCGGAGCGGCGCTGCTGCTTGTCATTTCCGGCAGTCAGACAGACGCTATCGGTCAGAGCCTAAACGAAAAGAAATACCGTATCTCCCAAAACATACACAAAATGCGCTATGAAAAAGAAAGCACCATAAAAGATGACGG